>DATEBK010000146.1:0-4911 GCA_035287825.1 Terriglobales bacterium | reverse complement strand
AAGAATGAACGTTTGACTGCCTGGCTGTCGTCAGCAACCAAGGATCATCGCCAAGCCGCAACCCGTCTGGGTACCGCAACAGTATTCGCCCTGATGATGCGTGAGCGTACTCGTCGAGGGAGAAACCGCAAATCGGAGTCTCCACGCGAACGTCCACTTTAACCCGCAATCCAGCCAGACGATCCCATAGAAACAATGCCCGCTCAGTATCAATCCGGTTGGTCGCGCGGACAGCAAGGTCGAGATCGCTCGCCTCGGTCGTGACTGGGTGTCCGGTTGCGAGCTCAAATCCAACGCTGCCCGTCGGTCCCCACGGCAAGTTGAGGCCTTGCCACCTTTCGATGACCTCCTGCACGGCCAGCAATGCAGGGGTCCGACGAAGACGTGCTGAGGTGGGGCTTGGAACCAGCAACTCCGCCGGCCGAACTATCTTCTTTATTAGGGTCTCGCTGCAGCACCCAGCCAAGCGTTCGCTTCGCGCGGCGCCCCGAACTCCGACCGAGATCTGGCCAGCAGGAGCTTGACCGCGGCGAACGACCACCCACGGGCAGCAAATCAGCGTCTCTGTTACCCACTGTGGTCGAGAGACGCTATTCGCAGTGAGGGCATGGGCGTCGATCTGAAGCAGATCGTGCACCTGCGGAGCGCTGATTTCTGAGACTTTCATCTGTGACTCACTTGTGCTTACCACTCTTTATTTCTCTATCTCGCGCCTAATCCCGGTCGTCACCGAGGGAACAACTGGTCTACGGATTTCTGCATTCACGGCATGTTGGGGAGGATGCCAACTGTCGCTTTCCTTCTCAGTCTCCACGTCAAAAGAAACCCTGCGGCCACTATTGCGACACATGGTACAAGGACATGCTCCATATGGAATCTGGTGTAGCTGGCTCCGAAGAACGCGCCTAATAGAAATGAGCAACAGACCAAACCCAGACTTATGGCCTTGCGACGGTTCTCGGCAGTCTCGCGACCCACGATCCATAAAACCAATCCGGACGTCGCCTCGCGAAGATTACCAGTGGTCATCGCCGAGTTGAAGGACAAGGGCCCGATCTTGTCAAAGCTGGTATTTTGCAGGGCTGCGACGAAGGAGATGATAGGAACGACGCTTGCATTTGGCATACGAGCTCCAACGAGAACAAGGACGCAGAGGATCGCCAGTTCGAAGGCTTGGCAATGCAGTGCGGCGCGAAATGGGTGCTGGCTTGAGTGCACATCAAGCAACTTGGCGATTGCCACTCCGAGCGCGAAGGCCACGATGGGCGGCAAGTGCCGTCCTGCCTGAGCCCACTGTCCGCCCGAGGCAAACACTGCGAAGAACACAAAATTTCCGGTCTGCGAGTTCGCGAAGACGTGACCATGAGCAAGGTAGGAGAAGGCATCCATATATCCACCTGCCGCGGTAAAGAGGCATGCCACGGTGAGCCGTCCAGAAACTTCGGAAAGCCTTCCTTGCGGCAGGCCTGTCCTTCCCGCTTTCGGCGGACTTTGCTCATCGTCTCGCACCGCTTCCATGGTTTTCTTCCTCTACAGTTTCGGCCGAGGTGGAAGATCGGCTCGGATGTGCGGCATGTCGAGATTCAGAATCCCTCAAAGCACGGCCCCGCCGCGAGTCTGGCCGCTTTCGATTTGTACTTGAATGCGCGACATTGGCTGCGTCGATCTCACAAAGGCAATCGCTTTTTTACAAATCCTTCCACTCACTTCAACCAATATGGTTCACAATCACAATCCATGCCGCGAGTGAGCCGACGCCGACCAGGTACGAAGCGATCAAGCCGGAGCTGGCGAGCTTCGGATTTGAGTCAAAGTCCCGGCCAAACACAACTCCGAAGAAACCACAGGGCATGGCGCTGATTAGCGTCACGTAACGCGTCTGTTCAATGTTGAGATGAATCAGCATGCAGATCCCAAGAGCGATCGCCGGCTGGAGAGCGTTCTTCAGAAGAACAGCAATGAATGTGTTTCCCCGAATTTCAAATTTCTGAGCAGAGACGACCAGACCGGTAAGCACAAGCGCCGAACCGTCAGCCGCTGATCCCATGACAGCCAGAGATCGATGTATGAAAGAAGGAAGAGTCAAGTCTGCACAAGAAAACGCCAGCCCCAGCAGTGGCGCCCAAACAATAGGCCTCTTGCAGGAATGGATAAGCGACAGTGTGATTTGCCGCAGCGCCGAGCTCTTTCCGGAGAGCCCAGTTCCGGAGACCCCAGCGGAGCCCCTGCGACTTCGTTCAAGAATTGCCAGGGTAATCGGAGAAACAGTGATGGAGCCGATTGCGAGAGATGTGGCCACCGTGACCGTGGCTCGCGAACCGAAAACCGAAGCGAGCAATGGTAAGCCGACCGCTGCCGAGTTTGGAAATCCAAGAGTCAGTGCGACCACCGAGCTGTCTGAGGCGTTAAGGTTTTCTCGGGAGCGAGTCCAAACGAAACTGACCGCATACAAAACGGCATAGACAATGGCCAGGACAAGACCCGCCGCGGCCTGCTCACGCAATGCCGTCCGCGGTGTACTCGCGATCGCGAGGAAGAGCGAACAAGGGATGGCAAAGCTCATCACGAAGGTGATGAGAGTTCGCACGTTTTGATTGTCCATTCGGCGCCACAGCCCGGCGAAATAGCCAAGCAGCAGGCCGGCAAAGATGGGGACCAACGCGTCGCCAAGAACCTTTGTCATTCGAGTGTCCTCACGCCTTCATCCACTGCTCTTCGATGTGTGCACGTGCGGCCACGCTTGCCTTACGCGTCTCACGCGCAGCATTAGAAGTCAGCCGATTGCCGAGATCTGTAGATCCAGCTCGGGCATCTGCAACTGCATCGATCAACTCTTTTTGCACCTGAGCCACGGTGGCCCTCGCCGGCTTGTCGGGATCTTCCACATGCAGCAATTTGTGAAGGAGGCCGAGTTTTGCGTAGTCGCGAACGTCGTACGACAAGGGAGCGATCTCATGCCCCAGGCGATCCAGTTCCGCGACGGTGCGAAGAGTGATTCGCGCCGCCGCTTCTTTATGCATGGCATGGATCACGACATCGCTGTCGTCGAAAGCGAGAATTCGATTGGCCTGATAACCATGGGTCAGAAAGCCTCCAGAGATTGCTTGTCCTACGACCAGCGTGATCACCGGATGTCCTTTCATGCGGGCGGAAGCATACGCCTCCGCTGCTGTCGCGCAGGCCAAAAAGATAGCGGCAGTCTCCTCGCGGCGTCCGTAGGCCTGGCTCTTTACGTCAACGATGGCAATGATGGGCCGAGCACTGATCGGTTGTTTGTCGGCACTCGTATTTTGCTCGATCACCTCGTTCACGCGCGCCGCCAGCGTATAAGCTTCTTCGAGACCAACTTCTCCACGCCTTGCACAGGGAAAACGCGCCTGTGGGTTCGGCACCACACAGAGAAATCGTGCTGTGTCTTCACCGATCTTGACGTCTGCCGTGAGAACGGAGTCCGGATCCCCGGCCATGGGTGAATTCTTACCCGTTAACGCTTCAAACCATGCTTTACCGCGAAGTCCGACTTGGATACTCATCGCGTGACTCCTTTTCTTGTCTTGCTGACCGTTGTCTTGCCGCCCCAGGTCTCTCTTAAAGTCAATGGATCGATCTGCCGCGATGTGTCGAGCGCTCGAATACGCTCGCGATAGAGGTCGACCTGCTGACTGCGATGTACCGCCGGCAGTCCAGCCTCGACGTGGCTACGGACAATCGCCGCGATTTTTTGTGCATCGTCCAAAACGAGCTCATCGGCGACTCCCATGGCAACACGCTGTTCACCACCGTTGATTGCCCAGATCAGAGCACGGTCAGAAGAATCAAACTCCTCTATTCCGGACTCTTGTTCGATCACTTCAGGACCGTTCAAACCGAGTCGCGCTTCCGGCGTCATCACGATGTAGCTCGAAAGCCCCGCCGCCAAGGCCATGCCGCCGAAACATCCGACGGTGCCCGCGATTACGGTGATGACTGGAGCATGCTGCCGCAGCGCCAGGATGGACGCCATCACTTCGGCGATAGCATTGAGTCCTAGGTTGGCTTCCTGCAGGCGCACGCCGCCTGTTTCGAGTAACAAGACCGCGACCGTTGTCTTACCGTTTTGCGAGTCTCTAGTTGCGAGATCGAGGGCGGCCGCCATCTTGGCGCCCGAGACCTCGCCCATGCTGCCCGCCTGGAACCCTCCTTCAAGTGCAATGACGACGGCCGCCTTACCAGCGATCGCGCCTTTGAGAACAACGCAGCCATCATCGAATTGTGGTGCGATGCCTTGCTCGGGCAACCAGGGAGATTCGATCCGGTCGAATGGGCCAACCAGTTCGCGCCAGGAACCAGGATCCATCAGGCTTTGCGCCCGCGCTCTGGCATCCAGTTCGATAAAGCTCTGCCGCAGGACAAATTCTGGAATCACCGTCGGATAGCTCATGATTCGATCACCTCCACTGCCTGTTCGAGCCGCAGCATTACGCTGCCGGGCGTGGCACCGGCATCGTTAATATCAATGCGTACGGCGCCGTCATACTTCGAGAAAAAGCGGTCCATCACCGCCTTCCAGCTGCTGCTGAAGCCGTTGACGCTGGTTTGAATCGAAACGTAGGCACTGCCTGTTTCGGTCGGTTGCATCAGAACCTCCATATCCCCAGAACCGACGACGCCTACGTGTGCCTTCTTTGTGACGTGCCGTTTTGCCGAGGGGTACTCGAACTTAAGCTGCTCCATCTCGCTCCTCCCATTCGCTTTGGTCCTTGGCTATTTCGTTTTGCTCGCATTCGACTGCATCCAGAAAAATGGTTGCGGCCAATAGGTCGGCGCCTCCGCCGGGCGAAATATGTCTCGCGATCAACTGGCCATCGAGTTCGCGCATGAGTGTTTGTCCGTGGGCGCTGCCGTATCCACCTGCCATCAGAATGGCTTGCG
>DATEBK010000145.1:0-12552 GCA_035287825.1 Terriglobales bacterium | reverse complement strand
CCGCCGGCAATCTCCCGAATGCCATCGCAATCGCCGGAACCGCCAGCGCACCCGCGCCGATCGACTTCGTCCAGCAATACGCCGGCACTTGCCATCCCCACGGACGCGCATGTGAAACGTCGTACGCCGCGACCGCGTTTTTTTGCAGCAACGGACTATCTTTGGGATAAATCGCGCCGCCGCCATGGACCGCCGCATTACGCTGCGACCACATATAGATCGATTCATGCCGCGCCGCCGTCGGCACGATCGCGCTTTCATCCCCATCAATGTAGTAGAGTTTGGGCTGAGTTCCCTGCTCGGGCTTGCGCACGCGTACCGGTTCCCGCGCCACCAGTTGCGCCGCTTCGCTCGACGCATCGCTCAGGTCTCCGGCAATAATCGCATGCTCCGGACACACCACCACGCACGCCGGTTCCAATCCGACTTCGGTGCGATGTGCGCAGAAATGGCACTTCGCCGCCGTTCCATCATCCGGATCGATATAAATCGAATCGTACGGACACGCCTGCATGCAGGCCTTGCAGCCAATGCAGCGATCGGAATCGAAATCGACAATCCCATCCTTGCGCTGATACATCGCGGTCACCGGGCAAATCGTGACGCAAGGTGGTTTCTCGCAATGATTGCAGCGTGTCACTTGAAATACGCGGCGCGTGTTGGGGAAAATGCCCTTCTCGACGTACTTCACCCACGTCCGATTGACGCCAACCGGAACCTCGTTCTCGGTCTTGCACGCAACCGTGCAGGCGTGGCATCCGATGCACTTGCGGTTATCGATAACAAAACCGTATTTCATTGGTTGAAGGCGCTACCCCAAAAATCCACTTCAATCATACTTGGGTGCAAGCGTAAGAGAGGTTACGTTGGTGAGCCTGCCTTGCGGCTTCGATGGCAACAGTTAAACACCGCCGTTCAGAAGAACGCATCGCTAGATCTGATAACCCAGATCTGATAACCCCATATCTGATACTCCTAAATCTGATAATCAATATCCTCAATAATCCGCTGCATCGATTCGGAAACCGGCTCACTCCCGCCTGTGCCCTCGAGCTGCCGCACGCGCTCCGCCAATTTATTGACCTCAGAAGCAACCGCCGCCAAAGCCTCGGAAAGAGGATCGTTGATCTGCTTGGGATCGGTAATCACCACCCGCTTGCCTCCGCGGAAAATAACGTGCCCCGGAACTCCCACCACCGTCGAATCGTCCGGCACATCGCGCAGCACCACCGACCCCGCGCCGATCCGGCAATTCCGCCCCACCGTAATATTGCCTAGAATCTTCGCGCCGCCGCCCACCACCACATTGTCGAGCACCGTCGGATGCCGCTTCCCGCTCTCTTTTCCCGTTCCGCCGAGCGTCACTCCCTGGTAAAGGGTAACGTCGTCGCCGACCACAGCCGTCTCGCCAATCACCACGCCCACGCCATGATCAATAAATAATCTTCGCCCAATCTGCGCTCCGGGATGAATTTCAATTCCCGTAAGCCAGCGCGCCACCTGCGATAACCATCGCGCCAGCAACAAAAATTTATGTTCCCACAACCAGTGATTCACGCGATAAAACCAGACCGCGTGCAATCCGGCATAGCAGAGATATACCTCAGCGCGCGATTTCGCCGCGGGATCGTGCTCCAACACACCGGCGACATCCTCGCGAATCAAAGACCACAGTGACGGCATGGGTTCACAGATCGAGCTTAGGCCGGAACCTGCGCCGTCGGAATCAGCAGCGCCTCATTCCGTAGTCCTTCGAAGAGAATACTACTCAGATATCGCTCGCCGAACGACGGTAGAACCACAACAATCAATTTCCCCGCATTCTCCGGACGCCGCGCCACCTGCAACGCCGCTACCACCGCCGCTCCCGACGAAATCCCCACCAGCAGGCCTTCTTCAAGCGGCAATCGTCGCGCCATGTTGATCGAGTCCTCATTGCTCACCGTAATCACTTCATCGATTAAATCCCGCCGCAGAATACTTGGCACAAATCCCGCGCCGATCCCCTGGATTTTGTGCGGCGCAGGTTTTCCGCCCGACAGCACCGGACTCTCCGCTGGTTCAACCGCAATCGCCTTGAACGAGGGCTTCTTCGGCTTGATGTACTCAGTGACACCCGTGATCGTTCCGCCCGTTCCCACACCCGAGACCAGAAAATCCACGCGTCCGTCCGTGTCTTCCCAAATCTCGGGGCCGGTGGTCTCAAAGTGAATCTTCGGATTTGCCGGATTATCGAACTGCTGCAGCATGTAGCCGTCGGAAGTCGCAGCCAGCAACTCCTCGGCCTTCAATACCGCACCCTTCATTCCTCGCGGACCGGGCGTCAGCACGATCTCAGCGCCCAACGCCAGCAACAGCACTCGCCGCTCCAGGCTCATGGTTTCGGGCATGGTGAGAATAAGTTTGTATCCCTTCACCGCGGCCACAAAAGCGAGAGCGATTCCCGTGTTCCCGCTCGTCGGCTCGATCAGAACGGTCTTTCCAGGATGAATCCGTCCCGCTCGCTCCGCTTCGTTAATCATGCTCACGCCAATGCGGTCTTTCACGCTGGCCAGCGGATTCCGGCTCTCCAGTTTCGCCACAACTTCCGCAACCGCGCCCTGCGTAACCCGGTTCAACCTCACCAGCGGAGTGTGGCCGATCAGTTCCGTAACGTCCTTTGCGATTTTCATAGATTTTTCGATTCTCAGACTGCCAGGCAGGATTCCGTCGCCAGAATTCCCGTGACAGGATTCCCGCGACGCCTAGCGCCCAACGCCTAGCGCCCAACGACCAACGACCAGCGTTCAACACAATAAACTCTACTATCTTACTTGCCTATATGACTATAGCAGCCAGCGCGAAGCCCACTCAACGCGGCTTGCGTCGCCCCACTCGCGCCAGAATGCGCCGCACTTTTTTGGGAGAAATCGACAACCGCGTCGCCGCCCGTGAAACTTTCCGGCCTTCGCGCTCCCACACCCGCGCAATCACAATCTCGGCAAACTCTTCGCTGATCTGCCGAAAAGTCTTGTCGCCCACCGCGCCCTGCGACCACGCTTTCAGCGCCGGATGAACGCTGCCTTTACGCAGAATTTTCGCGCCCAGTGTCTGCAAGTCCTGCAGCATGTTGTTGTCGGGCTGGTTCGTTCCACACGATGCCCGCGCCAAATCATAGGATGCGCGCGCCGCTTCCGGATTGTCGAAGAACGAATTACATTGCGTCAGTCCTTGCCAAACATGCGCATTCGCCAGCAGCAGATGATGCTGCGTGTGCTTGGCCAGTTCAACCGCCTCCTGGCTGAACTCGAAAGCGCGGCGCGCATGACTGCCCGGGTCCGGACCCTCCCCGATTTCTTCTTCCACCTTCGCGTTGGCGATCATGCACTGCAAAATCCGTGCGCGCACCATCAGGATGTAGTCCTGCTTCGCCTCGGCCGTCTCATAGGCCGAACCGGCTTGTTCCTCGGCGCGCTGAAAATCACCACCATCCAGGTGGATATACGCGGCATTCAGATACACCGTGCCCACCCCGTGATGGCTCGGCCGCTGCTGGTAAATCGATTGCGCCGCCTTGAGATGTTCGAGCGCTTCCCGACGCAGCAGATTCACGCGGTCGCGGTAGTCGCGTTTTTGAGCATCACGTCCGCCAGATGGCGGGCCGCTTTCGGCTTTCGCCGAAGTTTTCCGCCGCCGTTGCACTTCGCGGTCGATTCTCTTCTGTAGTTGCAGCGCAATTCCGCGCTTGGCTAGCGCCATATTCGCGAGCGACCGCGCCAGGTTCGGATGCTTCGGGTCGCGCTTGCCGTAGTGACGAATCGCGCTCTCGAAAAACTCGATCGCCTTATCGAAACGGCCTTCCCGCCGCGCCATCCGCCCATAGAACGACTGAATATTGCCGAGCGTCACATAGTCGTCGGTCTCGCCCAGCGCCCGTTCCGCAATCTGCGAAATTCGCACCGCTTCTTTCCACTTGCCCTGCTGAAATAAAAGCCAGCCTTCGAGCACCTGCATCACCGCCGCCATTCGCGGATGCCCCAACTCCAGTGCCAGATCTCTTCCCTTACCCGTGTAAATCAGCGCTTCGTCATATTCGCCTCGGCGGCGCAGGCAACGGCCTTTCCAGAAATAAGCGATTGAAAGCAAAAACTCGTCGTCGAGTTCTTCGCCCAGCCCCAGAACAAAATCAAAGTGTCCCAGCGCGCTTTCCATCGCCTCTTCCGCCATCGCCACCATTCCCTCGGCCATTCGCAGGCAGATATAGTCGGTAATGGAGAGCTTCGAGCGCGATTCGGGTGCAAAGCGTTTTAGGGTTTCGCGCAACGGCGGACCGCTGAATCCGATATCGGTCCAGATCGCGAGATGCGCCATCAGGCGCGCGGAGTTTCCCTGGGAAGGATCAAGCGGTGCGATCAGATCGGGCCGCGAAGCCAGACACGCAATCCCGCGCTCGATCTCGCGTGCGGCAACATGCCGCTGTAACTGCGCAAGAAAACCAGCGTCAATCGGCAGGCTGGCGTCGGTTTTGCGTACACCCATGCCTTGACGTTCTAATCTAATAAGTCGTAACTGGCAAGTGTTAGAAAATCTGCAAATTCACGGTTTGTCGTCAAGTCTTCGAGAACTTTGGCCGCCTGCCTCAACTTCTTGTCGTTCTGCCTGTCGCCCGCCAAACCCGCCGCCAATTCGTCGGCCCGCCGATGAATCATCTCTCTCACCATGGCGTCCGTTACCGCGCGGCCATCTTTCAACTGCGAGCCATACCGTACCCACTGCCATACCTGCGCGCGGCTGATTTCCGCAGTCGCGGCATCTTCCATCAGGTTGTAAATCGGAACACACCCCGATCCCTTCAGCCACGAATGCAGGTACTGTAGGCCGACGTCGATGTTCCAGCGCAGACCTTCCTCGGTAATGTCGCCCTCGGGAGCCTTCAGCAGATCTTGCGCGCTCACCGTCCGGCTCGAACCGTGGCTCGACTGGTGCGCCGATTGTTCTTGGAAAGAAATCTGGTTGGGCTGAGGCATGAACTGATCGAAAATTTCCTTTGCCACCGGGACCAGACCAGGATGCGCCACCCACGTGCCATCATGTCCCGCCTTCACTTCGCGAAGTTTGTCGCGCCGCACTTTCTCCAGCGCTTTCTCATTGGCCGCCGCATCGTTGCGAATCGGAATCTGCGCCGCCATCCCGCCCATCGCGTGAATGCCCCGCCGGTGGCAGGTTTGAATCAGCAGCTCCACATACGAACTCAGAAAGTGCGTTTCCATCGTGACCTGCGAGCGGTCCGGCAAAACGAATTGAGGATGCCCCTGAAATTTCTTGATGAAACTGAAAATGTAGTCCCAGCGCCCGCAATTCAGCCCCGACGAATGCTCGCGCAATTCGTACAGGATCTCGTCCATCTCGAATGCCGCCAGAATCGTCTCAATCAGCACCGTCGCCCGAATCGAGCCGCGCGGAATGCCCAACTCATTCTGCGCAAAACCGAACACCTCATTCCACAGCCGCGCCTCCAGGTGACTCTCCATCTTCGGCAAATAGAAATAAGGACCACTCCCCTTGCGCAGCAACTCCTTCGCGTTGTGAAAAAAGTAAAGCCCAAAGTCAAAAAGCGACCCCGAAATCGGCTTCCCCTCCGCCAAAAAATGCTTCTCGTCCAGATGCCATCCCCGCGGTCTTACCACCAGCGTGGCCGGCTTTGCTCCGAGCTGATATTTTTTTCCCTCCGGACTCTCGTACCGAATTGTTCCTCGAATCGCTTCCCGCAGGTTGTACTGGCCTTCGAGATTGTTGCTCCAGGTAGGCGAATTCGAGTCCTCGAAATCGGCCATAAAAACATTTGCGCCCGAGTTGAGCGCGTTGATGATCATTTTCCGATCGACCGGCCCCGTAATTTCCACGCGACGATCCACCAGGTCTTTCGGAATCGGCGCCACTTTCCATTCGCCTTGCCGGATCGCAGCCGTTTCCGCCAAAAAGTCGGGGAACTTGCCGTCATTGATTTCCTGCTGCACCGTCCGCCGGCGCGCCAGCAACTCTTGCCGCCGCGGCTCAAATCGCCCGGCCAGCTTTAACAGAAAGGCCCGCGCTTCCGGGGTAAGAATGGCCTTTTCGATCTCGTTCAGGGTCGGATTTGCAGCAGACAGCGTCGGATTTGCGGCAGATTTGTTCTCGAGAATCGTGGGGTTCATAGCACAAATCATAGCCCTCCCCCAAAACGTTTGCAGGCTCAAATCTCCCCAACTAGGTCATTTTGACCTAGTGGTTCGGGGCGGACAGCCCGGTTTGCGCCAAGCCTCGATTTGTCATCTACTGCATCTGGACGCAGCAGTCGGACGATTCTCGTGGAGGCGAACAATGTTGGTCGCTGAGAAGTTGAGCGATGAGAAGCTGATCGCTGAGCACCTTGTTTCCCAGCACCCGACCCCTGAGAACCAGGAACCCACAATGACGGTGTTTGAGCAACAGGTCGCAGCCGCGACAGATTGGTTCGCCAACCCCCGCTTCGACGGGATCGTCCGCCTCTATTCTCCGCGCCAGGTCGCCGAACAACAGGGCACGCTCGCCGGTGATTACACGGTAGCGCGCCAGGCCGCCGAAGCTTTCTACGCGCGGCTTCGCGTTCTCTTCGAACAGCGCAAACAGATCACCACCTTTGGCCCTTATTCCCCCGGCCAGGCCGTCATGATGAAGCGCATCGGCATGGAGGGCATCTACCTCGGCGGCTGGGCAACCTCCGCCAAAGGATCGCTCGCCGAAGATCCCGGTCCTGACCTCGCCAGCTATCCGCTCGGCCAGGTTCCCGACGAAGCCGCCGGACTGGTTCGCGCGCTTCTCACCGCCGACAAGAATCAGCATTTCGCCCGCATGAGGATGACCGAAGAGCAACGTCAGTCAACTCCGGCCATCGATTATCGCCCCTTCATCATCGCCGACGCCGATACCGGACACGGCGGCGATGCCCACGTTCGCAATTTGATCCGCCGTTTCGTCGAAGCCGGAGTTCCCGGCTATCACATCGAAGACCAAAAGCCCGGAGCCAAGAAATGCGGCCATCAGGGCGGCAAAGTTCTGGTCGCTGAAGACGAGCAGATCAAGCGCCTCAACGCCGCCCGCCTGCAACTCGACATCATGCGCGTCGCCGGAATTATCGTCGCCCGCACCGACGCCGAATCCGCAACCTTCCTCGAAAGCCGCAGCGACGAACGCGATCAGCCCTTCATTCTCGGAGCTACCAACACCGACCTCCCCAGCTATAAGGCGGGATATCTCGCCATCCTCAGAAAGCTCCACGAACTGGGCGTCGACGAGATTCGCGGACACATGCTCTTCGCCCTGCCCGAAGCCGAGTACGCAGCCGCATTCGCCTGGATCGAGCGTGTAGGCCTGATGCCGCTCATCGCCACCAGCGTGCCCGCTCTGATCAAAGCCTCTGCTACCACCTCTGCCACCGAATTCGAATCCCTGCTCGACAAGATCGACACGCGCTACGTTGAAATCTGGCAGAAAGAAGCCGGACTCAAAACCTACGGCAACGCCATCGCCGACGTGATCGAGTCGCGCATCGCCGAAGGCGAGCGCTTCGACATGTCCATCGAAGACTGGCTCGAATTCTCCAAGCGCGCCTCTTTCTACGAAGTCCACGAGCGCGCCAACTCCATGGGCATCCGCATCACCTGGGATTGCGAACTCCCCAAAACTCCCGAAGGCTTCTATCCCGTTCAATCCGGAATCGATTTCGCAATCGCCAAGTCGCTCGCCGCCGCTCCCTTCGCCGACCTGCTCTGGATGGAAACCAAAACCGCCGACCTCGAAGACGCCGAAAAATTCGCGCACGCTATCCACGCCCAGTTTCCCGACAAAATGCTCGCCTACAACCTCTCGCCATCATTCAGCTGGGATACCACCGGAATGAGCGACGAGCAAATGCGCCGCTTCCCCGAAGAACTCGGCAAACTCGGCTTCGTCTTCAACTTCATCACCTACGGCGGCCACCAGATCGACGGCCTCGCCGCCGAGGAATTCGCCACCGCGCTCAAACAAGACGGCATGCTTTCGCTCGCACGCCTGCAACGCAAATTCCGTCTGATTGAATCGCCCTACCGCACTCCGCAAACCCTCGTCGGAGGCCCGCGTCTCGATGCCGCGCTGCTCGCTTCCTCCGGCCGAACCGCCGCCACCAAAGCCATGGGCAAAGGCTCGACCCAGTTTCAGCACCTCGTCCAGACCGAAGTCCCCACCAAGCTGCTCGAAGAGTGGCTCGCCGCCTGGAGCCAGCAATGGGACTACAAAGAAAAAATCCGCGTCCGTCTGCGCCCCCACACCGCCGGCTCCGAGCTTTTGGAACTCAGTGTCCTCAGCGAGCCCACCGGCGAAAAACTGGCCAACATTGTCTTCGCCTCCATACAGGATCGCCGCGGCCGCAACATCCTTTCCATCCGCGACCAGAATACCCTCGGCGCGGCGCGCAAGAAACGCCTGATGACCACCGCTCAGCTCTTCCTCATCCATCGCTACAACGCCAGCGCGGTGCACTACGTTACCCCGACCGAAGACAACGAATTTCAAACGCAGCGAATGAAGAGCGTTGGCATCTTCTCCGACGTGCACACCGAAATCGGCCAGATCATCGTCGCCCAAGTCAACAAAGACCGCGTTGCCGAACTGCTGCAGCCCGATAAGGTCCGTCTCCTCGAAATCATCCGCAAAACCGCCCCCACCCAGACCGAGAACTGGGAAGCCTCCGACGAACTGATGCCGTCGGGCGATTAGAAGCGAGATTAAGACGCGAAGGCCTTAATCTGCCGAATGATTTTCCTGAGAATGATTTGTCTGAGAATGATTTCCTGAGAATGATTCGCCTGAAGATGATCGATCTGAGGATGGTTCGCTAACGAAGGTTGGGACTGACGAAAATCAGACCCGGAATTGCCCTGCAGAATACCTAGACGCGATCGGCAACTTTCATTCGTTCGCGTTTGTCGACTCGAAGTTGCGCCGCCGAAAACGCCGCGCCGCACGTACCACATCTCCAACTTGTGATCGCGCTCGTGATCAGCCCTGGAACCTGGCTCGTCTGCGACTGGTTGCCGCGCACCGCCAGAACCAACTCCCCGCCGCATTCCGAACATTCCCGTTTTCGCATGATTTCCAAGGGCCGCTTGCAGCGACGACTCGCCTCGCTTACGCGCTGACCCTCACCGAAACCAACTCGGGGTTACAGTGGGAGTTCTGCATCGACTTCACCGCGTCTTCCGCCGTGAACCTTCCCATAACCAGCGCCAGCTTGCGGTTGGTGGTCGTCTGAATGGGAAGCCGGTCAACCCGCAGAACATACTGAGGAGCATGGGCGCCGCCACGGTTCACTTTCACCACAAACTTGATGTTTTTCATGTTGTCTCCAGGTCAATCTGCTATGGCTGCGCTGCTTTTAGACGGCAAACTCGAAGCTTCGTTCGGGCAACTCTAACCGCTCGTATCCCCTCGAGCGATTGCAGAGGAGACAATTGACAGATGTCTAACTTAGAGGAGTGTCGAAAGTAAGAACAGTTACTGGTTTAATACTAGGCCCCCAAGCCCCTGTTGTCAAGCTTGCGCCGCAGTTCTCAACCATGTCATCGCCGGCCCGGCATCATGCATCTAAGAGTCATATGGCAACGTCGAATCCCATCTTCCACGAGCAGTACCGGGTCGTTGCCATCGAACCCGGCCGCCTTTTCATCCGCGGCGTCCATAGCGGAGAAGTGCTCGCTATCGTCAATGACGAGCCCGACACCCCATTTACATCCGACGACTATCCGCTCGGAAAACTGATAGCCCTCACCGACCCCTCCGCCGCACCGGCCACCGATCTTAACTAAGACCGACCTGAATTAAGACTGATCTGAATTAAGACCGATCTGAATTAAGACCGATCTGAATTAAGACTGATCTTAACTAAGACCGATCTTAACTAAGAACGACCTGAATTCAGTCGATCGGCCTTTGGGTGGCGCAGCGCTTCAGCGCTGCGATCAGCATCCAGCAAAAAACCGTCGGGCTTCAGCCCCTGAGGTACTTCTCGCGGACCGTCTTAATATGAAATCAGTTCTTGGGTAGCGCAGTCGGGTGCCCAGGTCTCGCGGTTGAGACCTGGGATTCCACAGCCGCATACAGCTTGGCCCTTTGCTGTGCGCAAGACCTGAGGCCGGGCGCCCCAACCGCCTTAATGTGAAATCAGCCTTTGGGTGGCGCAGCGCTTCAGCGCTGCGATCAGCATCCAGCAAAAAACCGTCGCGCTTCAGCCCCTGAGGTACTTAAGGCGTATCAAAGGCGATCGACATCCACGACCGCCTGGGCAAAGACCGGGAAACTAAGCTTAAGAGGGTTGGCAGCCCGGCAGGGATTCGAACCCCGATACGCAGCTCCAGAGGCTGCAGTCCTACCGTTGAACGACCGGGCTGTACTGAAGAATTCTAAATCATACCCCAGCCCCTGCAAAACAGATGGTCGCATCAACCGCGTGATTCGCAGCACCACCCTCGCAACCCCACGCGTTAGAATCACTGCAAGCCACCACCGCTCGGAGGTTCGCCATGTCGCCCACTGCCTCATCGACTCTCGATACCACTTACGCCGAAATGGCGCGCCGTCCTCTGGAAGCGGAACAATGCGCCCTCATCGTCGTCGACATGCAGGAAAAATTGCTCCCGCCAATCTGGGAAAAAGATCGCCTGGTGCGCAATGTGCAACTGCTCATTCGCCTTGCCGGAATCCTCAAGATCCCAGCCCTCGTCACCACCCAGTACGCCAAAGGCCTCGGCCAAACCGTGCCCGAAATCGCTTCCCTCCTGCCGGATAGTTCGTCGATAGACAAACTCATGTTTTCCTGTTTCGGCAGCGACGTTTTCTGCTCTTTGCTGAAGCGCCTGCCCGGTCAGCGCAATACCGTCCTGCTCTGCGGCATGGAGGCCCACATCTGCGTCATGCAAACCGCGCTCGGAGCGCTGCGCGAAGGCTATCTTGTGCACGTGGCGTCCGACGCCGTCAGCTCGCGCGCCGAATTAAATTGGAAGATTGGCCTCGATCGCATGCGCTCTGCCGGAGCCATTCTTTCCTCGACCGAGATGATGATCTACGAATTGCTGCGCTCGTCCGGCGCGCCCGCCTTCAAAGAACTGCTGCCGTATCTGAAAGGCTGAGTCGTTGGTCCCTAGTCGCTAGTCGCTGGTCGTTAGTCGCTAGAGAATCCAAGAGTGACGCGGGGTTGCAAACGACCAACGACAAACGACAAACGACGATCGACGATCGACCAACGACCGCTTCATCCCGCCGCCGCTTCCTTCTGCTTCACCCGCACCACCGTGATCTTCGAGAATCCCTCGTCAAACGTCGGAGCCTTCAACTTGCCCGCCATCTTCCGCATGATGTCTTCCGGAACCACCCGGCCGCGGCGCTGGTGGCGCTCCATGCAAACTTCCACCGGCACATCGAAGAACAATCCCTGCACATCGTAGCCGTAATCTTTCGCCAGCTTGATCCAGCTGCTCCGGTCGTGCGGCGTCAGGTTCGTCGCATCCACATAGTTCAGAGGACGCCGCGCAATCAGCCTCGCCTTCAGCATCGACCGCAGATTGGAAAACACCAGGTCCTGAAAGCGCTGCTCCTGCGCATCGTCAAAAAGAAGTTCGCGCAACAGATCGCTCGACAGCGGATGAATGTCATGGCGCTTGAACCACGAACTCTTGCCCGATCCCGGTAACCCGATCGCAAGCACGACCGTTCCCTTGCTTGGACGCGCCGCAGCCGAGGCCTGCGCAGGCGCAGCTTCAGCAGGCAACCCCTCGGTTGCTCCCACTGCGGCAGCCGGAGTAGCTGCATCGACCGCTCCCGAAGCTTCCGCCGCAACCGCCGGAGCAGCATTTCCCGCGCGGCCACGATTCCCGCCGCGCCCTCCGCGTCCGCGACGCCGGCGCGCGATGCGCGGTCTCGCTGCGCTCCCTGCTGGCACAGATGCCGTAGCCCCCACGGGCTCCGCCGACGATGACGCGTCAGCATGCGAACTACCGCTTCGCTCCGCGGAAACCGTGTCTACTATCTCGATAGGCTTAGCTGCAATTGGCGCGGCGGGCACTGCGCCCGGCTCATCATCATAGAATCTCGGCTGCAACGGCTCCGGGGCAGGAGCTTTACTTGCTTCCTTAGTAGTGCCGTCCGCGGGCTTCTTGCGGCGCTTGAGCCGGTCGGCCATCCATTTACGCATATAGCTGCTTGTAGCACACCAGCACATACCGGAGCAATCTGTGGGCGGTAGCAGTTAGGGTACGGGCGCCCTCGCCTGATTTCCCGAGAGCGCGATTTACAATAGCCGTCAGGGAAATACAGGGGAAGCAATTCAGGGGAAATAATTCAGGGGGAATAATTAAACACCGATGAACCCAACCCATCCACTAGCTCCGGCGCAAGCCACCAGCGAACTGCCCGCCGTGCCGCTGACCATCGAAGGCTTCGCTACCCTGCACCAGATGATGCGCTTCCGCTGGGCGGCCTGGCACGCGACGGCCGAGCGGGTTCGCCACGAGATCGCTGCCG
>DATEBK010000144.1:0-2970 GCA_035287825.1 Terriglobales bacterium | reverse complement strand
AGGAATGGTATCGCCTGCAAGACTTCGATCCAAAAGACGGCATGCCCACCTGGAAACAAAGGCTACAGCGGATTCATCCGAAAGATCGGGAGAGATATGAACAGGCATTCAATCGAGCAATAGCCCAAAAATCGGATCTCGACGCGGAGTTCCGAATTCTGCTTCCGCACTCGGGCGTCAGATACATTCGTTCCCTTGGCCACCCCGTTTTGGACGCATCTGGAGAAGTAAGACAATTGATGGGAGTGCTAATGGACGTGACTGAAACCAGGCACGCGGAAGAAGAGCGCGAGAGATTGCGGCAAGAACTGGCGAATCTCGCACACCTAAACCGAGTCAGTACCATTGGCGAACTGACCGCATCGTTGGCTCACGAGATCAAGCAACCCATTGGGGCGGCGGTAACCAACGCGGACGCGTGTGTGCGATTGCTCGACCGCGATCAACCCGATTTTCCGGAAGCACGAGAGGCGGCCTTGGAAATGGCCAAAGACGCCAGGCGGGCAGCCGAGATCATAGACCGTCTCCGATTGCTGTACCAGAAGGGTTCATCACAATTTGAGACAATTGAGATAAACGAAGTCATTAGCGAGATGGCGGTTATGCTGCAGAATGAAGCCAATCGACATTCGGTTACCATACGCACCGCTCTCGCCGAAGGGCTCCCCATGGTGATGGCGGATCGGGTGCAGTTGCAGCAGGTATTGCTCAATCTCATGCTCAATGGCATCGAAGCGATCCGGCCCGCGAGCGGTGAACTCAGCATCAAGTCCAAGCTGGGCGACGATAGTCAACTGCTGATCTCGGTCACTGATACAGGAGTGGGACTTCCCACTGAAAACGCAGAACAAATTTTTAACCCATTCTTTACCACGAAGTCTCAAGGTACAGGGTTGGGACTGGCCATCACCCGTTCCATCGTAGAATCACACGGTGGTCGGATCTGGGCGACTCCGAACTCCGGACCGGGGGCGACGTTGTATTTCACCCTGCCCAGCAAATTGGCAGTAGCTGCATGACTTTCCCCGATACCCCTACGGTATTCATTGTCGATGATGATGCCCGCATGCGTGCGGCCATGCAGCGTCTTTTGAAGACAGTGGGGTTGCACTCTGAGTCGTTTGCTACGCCACAGGACTTTCTGCGGCGCAATCTTCCAGACGCTCCCAACTGCCTAATACTGGACATACGACTTCCCGGAATGAGTGGCCTTGAGGTCCAAAGCAAACTAAACGAGACAGGAGCTCAGATCCCCATCATTTTCATTACCAGCCATGGGGACATTCCCATGACCGTCAAAGCGATGAAGTCTGGCGCGGTGGAATTCCTGACCAAGCCGTTCCGCGATCAGGACCTGATCGATGCGATTCAGCAGGCGTTGAAGAGCAATGCAGAAGCGCGGCAACAACAGAGTCAGCTTGCGCAATTGCAAGAACGCTACGCGAAATTAACAGTGCGCGAACGCGAGGTCATGCGTTTTATTATTTCCGGCATGCTCACCAAGCAGATTGCCTCGAAACTTGGCACGACCGAAATCACCGTGACTGTGCAGCGTGGGCATGTAATGCGCAAGATGGAAGCGAACTCGCCCGCTGAGCTAGGAAGAATGGCAGAAAGGCTCAAGCTGCCGACCGTCCCCTAGCCCCTACCGACCGCCGACCTATCCCCAGCCGCACGACAGCGAACTCCGTTATACATAAGTATCAGCGCTCTTATGACAACCAATAATTGCGTTTTGCGCACTGCGGATCGATCCTGTACCTGTATGGCCAGCCAGAGAAAGGTGAAAATGGTTGCCGTTGTCGAGGACGACGAGTCGTATCGAGTCGCCGTACAACGTTTGCTGAAATCGGCGGGCTTTTCGGTGCAATCGTTCGCCTCTGCCGAGGATTTCTTAAGCTCTGGCCGACAACACGAAACCGGGTGTCTGATTACCGATATTCGCATGCCGGGAATGTCTGGGCTGGACCTCCAGGCTAAGTTAAATGCTGATCACTGCCCGATTCCGACCATTTTTATTACTGCACACGGAGACGAAGACATGCGACTGCAGGCCATGCGAGGCGGTGCGGTGAAATTTATGGTCAAGCCTTTTGACTGCGCAGTTCTACTTGATAGCGTTCGAGTGGCTCTGGAGACTGAGGGCTGATTTAAGCCCATTGCATAGTTCTTGGTGGGAGGCACTTGTGGGCACCGTTGAGAGATTACGCTCCGATGAGCGGGACGACAGAGACCGACAATTTGATCACATCGTCGGCAACAGTCCCGCTCTTGAATCTACTCTCGCGGAAGTGCAACGTGTAGCACCAACTGATTCCACTGTGCTGGTTGTGGGAGAAACTGGCACGGGAAAGGAATTGATCGCCCATGCCATTCACAATTTGAGCCCGCGCTGCGGTTGCCCATTTATAAAGCTGAACTGCGCTGCCATACCCTTCGATCTCTTAGAGAGTGAGTTGTTTGGCCACGAGAAGGGTGCTTTTACCGGGGCCGTAGCACAAAAACTTGGCCGTTTTGAAATGGCTGATACTGGCACTCTTTTTCTTGACGAAATTGGGGACTTGCCGCTGGCCCTACAGCCGAAACTCTTGCGCGTTTTGCAGGAACAAGAGTTCGAACGCCTGGGGAGCGGCCGCACGCATCACATCAACTTGCGTCTGGTTGCCGCCACCCATCGCGATCTGGCCCAGATGGTTGCGCGTAATGAATTCCGCAGTGATCTTTACTATCGGCTGAACGTTTTTCCGGTCGTGGTTCCGCCCTTGCGAGAGCGCCGGGAGGACATACGCCAGTTGGTTCTTCATTTCGCCGAAGTATTCGCCCGGCGGATGGGGAAGCACATTGAACAAATACCGGAGACAACCATGGATGGATTCATTGCATATCCTTGGCCCGGCAATGTACGGGAACTCCAAAACCTCATTGAACGAGCCGTAATCCGATCGGACGATGGCGTGCTGCCGAATCCCC
>DATEBK010000143.1:0-5595 GCA_035287825.1 Terriglobales bacterium | reverse complement strand
ACCCTCGTTTTGCCGGCGGTGATTCGGGCAGTATGGGGGACGACTGTCGACTCCGCGATCGCGCGCCAGGCTGTCGTGCTGGTAAAACCGCAATTCGAAGCGGGCAGAGAACTGGTGGGGAAAGGCGGAATCGTGCGCGACGAGTCAACCCAACAGGCGGCCGTCGCCAAGGTGGAAGCCGCACTGGTCGCGCTCGGCGGCACACGCACTGAATGGATCGAATCTCCCATTCTCGGCGGGGAAGGCAATCGTGAATTTCTGCTCCATGCTGACTTAATGCCAGTCGCGATGGGGTGATTCTGTACAATCGAAGTCCGGTGTCTGGCAGAGATGTTAGGGACTCCAATAACAAGTTGATGAAATAGTCGGAAGCAGTAGCTCGGAAACCAATGTCCACATCTGCTCCAACGCGTCAGAAAGTGGTTGCCATTGTTTCTAAGCCGGGGCGTCCCGAGTTGTCGGGAGTGCTGCCGGCTCTTGAAAAGTGGCTGAAGCAGCACAACTACATCGTCGTGATGGACGAAGAAAGCGCCGCTTACTATTCTCCGGCGGAAGTGCTGCCGCGAAACGGGTTGGCTGAACGAATGCCGGACCTTGCCCTGGTACTCGGCGGCGATGGCACGCTGCTGTCGGCTACGCGGGCGGTCGCCAAGGCGGGGACGCTGATTCTGGGCGTGAACCTTGGCACCCTCGGCTTTATGACCGAGTTGACGCTGGCCGATCTTTATCCTGCGCTTGAATCGATTGAGAAGGGGCAGTACCACGTCGACAGCCGATCGATGCTGTGGGGAGCGCTGGTCCGCGACGGGGCCGTCGTCGCTACACACCATGCCTTGAACGAGGTCGTAGTGAGTAAAGGGGCCATCGCACGGTTGAACCACTTCGAGCTCTTTGTGGATGGAGAGTTTGTTTCCAGCTACCGGGCCGACGCGGTTATCATCGCGACGCCCACGGGATCTACGGCTTATTCGCTTGGGGCAGGCGGGCCGATCCTTCACCCCGACGTAAGCGCGTTCGTTATTACGCCGGTCTCTCCTCACGGGCTGACGCACCGTCCAGTGGTGGTGCGCGACACGGTAGAGATCGAGATGCACGTCAAGACGGGGAAGGAAGAAGCCTACGTGAGCTTCGACGGGCAGATTGGGATGCCGGCACAGGATGGCGACGTAGTGCGCTGCTCGAAGGCACAGGAGACTGCCAGGCTGCTGCGCTTTAAGAAGACATTCTTCGAGGTACTGGGAACCAAGCTCAAGTGGGGGGAGCGGTGACGGGGAACAGTTTAGAGTTTTTCTCTGCTTAGCTGGTCTCGCAGGCTTTCACGGCGGCGGATCAGTTTCGATTTAGTCCCTTCGACCAAGACTTCTGCGGGACGGCCGCGGGTGTTGTAGTTGGAGGCCAGGACGGCTCCATAGGCGCCGGCGTCGAGGATGGCGAGCAGGTCTCCTTCGTTCGCTACCGGAAGTTTTCGATCACGGGCGAAGAAATCCCCAGTTTCGCAGATGGGACCGACAATGTCGGTCGTTTCCGTTTCGCGGGATTGACCGCTTACGGGGACGATTTCGTGATAAGCGCCGTAGAGAGACGGGCGCAACAGGTCGTTCATAGCGGCATCTACGATCAGAAAACGCTTGCGGTGATTCGTCTTGCGGTAGAGGACCCTTGTCAGGAGAGCGCCCGCCGGGCCTACGATGGAGCGACCGGGTTCGAGGAGAAGGTGCACTTTTAATCCTCGAAGCGCTTTCAACACTGCTTTAGCGTAGGACGCGATTTGTTTTTCGAAATTGCCCTGCGTCCCTTCGTAGTTGATTCCCAGGCCTCCGCCAGCGTCGACATAGCGGATGTTATGACCCTGCCGACGCAAACTGCGCACGAGATCGGCGACACGCTCGAGTGCGGACCGGAAAGTAGCTACGTCGGTGATCTGCGAGCCGATATGGACGCTGACCCCAGCGACTTCGAGATAAGGTAATTTGGCGGCCTCAGCATAGAGGTTCTTCGCCTCAGGGATGGGAACTCCGAATTTGTGCCGGTGAAGTCCAGTCGAAATGTACGGGTGAGTTTTGGCGGGGACGTCGGGATTGACACGCACCGCAATCTTCGCTCGCTTCTTGAGTCGCGCGGCGGTGGCGGCCAGAAGATTCAATTCGGAAGCGCTTTCGACATTGAAAAGCAAGATGCCCGAGCGCAGGGCGAGTTCCATTTCTTGCGCGGACTTGCCTACTCCGGAAAAGACGACTTTGCCTGCGGTTTTTGGGCTGGAGAGCAAGACGCGGTCCAGTTCTCCTCCGGAGACAACGTCGAAACCGGCGTCCTCTTTGGCGATCAGGCGCAAGATGGCGAGCGTGGAATTGGCTTTTACGGAATAACAGACCGTGTGAGGAAAGGAGTGAAATGCGGCCGCGAAGGCTTTGAGACGAGCGCGGATCATCGCCGCAGAGTAAACGTAGAGCGGAGTTCCGTAGCGCCGGGCCAGGGACTCCAGGGCCACGGATTCGCAGTGGAGAGCGCCTTTCGCGGTGTAGGAAAATGCGGGTGGACGAAGGCTCATAGAGCGGGATTCATTCTCACTTGCGCTTGCCGGTGCCAGATTTCACTTTGATGGCGACGACGGTTTGATCGTCGAAAGCCTCAACTCCGGCGGCGTGTTCGGTTACGGCCTTAAAGATTTCATTGACCACACAATCGGCAGACTTGGTGGCACAGGCAGAGACGATGGCTTCGACGCGTTCCTGGGCAAAGGAATGACCATGACGGTTGCGGGCGTCGAGAATGCCATCGCTGTAAAACACGAACATATCTCCCGGCTTGGCCTTGAAACTAAATTCATCGTAATCGGCCACATCAAACAGTCCGAGTGGAAGACCGGCAGCTTCGATCAATTCGATTTTACCGTCGTGACAGTGGATGGGGCGCGGCAAGCCGGAATTGGCGACGACCAGGGTGCGGGCCTCGTCATCCCAAACGGCGTAGATGATGGAAACAAACTGCGCGGCGATGCGGCGTTCGGCGAGAGAAAGATTGACGGCGGAAAGCATTTCGGCGGGACCAGGCTCGATGGGCGCGTGAGAACGCAGAATACCGCTGACGAGCGCGGCGTAGATGGCGGCGGGAGCGCCTTTGCCGCTGACGTCTCCAATGGCGATGCCCAGGCGCGACAATGAGTAAGGAACGAAATCGTAGAGATCGCCTCCGATGGCGCGGGCGGGAACGAATTTGGCCGCGACCTCAAGGTTCTGCATCTTGGGCAGCGAATGTGGCAGCAGGCGAAACTGAAGCTCGCGGGCAAGAGCAAGGTCGCGCTCCAGACGCTGCTCCTGACGGGCGATTTGCTCATAGAGGCGAGCGTTTTCAATGGCGATAGCGAGCTGAGCGGCGAGAGTGGTCAGGGTGCGCTTGTGGTCCTCGGTGAAATAGTTACGGCGTGTGTGCTCGAGATCGAGCACGCCGATTACTTTTCCCTGATAAATGAGTGGGACGGCGAGCTCGGAGCGCGTGTCAGGATTGCTTGGGATGTAGATCTCACTTTTCGAAACGTCAGGGACGAGGACTGCTTCTTTGGCATGCGCCGCATGGCCGACGACTCCACGGCCAAGAGGAATGTCGTGCTTGAGATGCAGACGCTCTTCGAAGCGCTGGGCAAAACGGTGCTGCAGTTTTTCTCCGGAGGGGTCAACGAGAAGAATGCTGAACATCTGATAGTCGATGAGACGGTTGAGAAGTTCGGCGATGTGCTTGAGCAGTTCGTCGAGGTTGAGAATCGAAGTGAGCTCGCGGGCAATTTCGTTGAGCAAGAGCAAAGTGCGCGCCTGACGGGTGATGCGCGTGTGCAGGCGGGCATTCTCAATGCCGACGGCCATGCGGGAAGCGATCAGGGTGAGCAGGCGCTTGTGCTCTTCGGTGAAATATCCTTTTTGGCGGGCTTCGAGATCGATGACGCCGATGAGGCGGTTCTTGACAATGAGCGGGACGGCAAGCTCGGAGTGAACGTTAGGTACGGCTTCGATATAGCGATCTTCACGGGTGGCATCGGCGACAAGGACGGCCTGGCGGGTCTGAGCGGCGCGTCCGGTAATGCCCTGGCCAACTTTGACGCGGATGCGTTCGGCGACTTTGTCGGGATAGCCGACGTGGAAACGGACGTAGAGCTCCTGCAAAGGTTCGTTAAGCAGGAGGATGGCAAAAATTTCGTAGTCGATAACTTTGCGGACGAGCTCCGCGACACGGCGCAGAGTGGTCTCGAGGTCGAGGGTGGTGTTGACCACGTCGGCGACTTCGAGCAGAAGCGGTTCCACCTCAGACGGGCGCAGATTTGGCGAGGAGGCGGATTTCACAGAACTCATCATAGCAGCGGGGAATTTGTAATTGGTAATTTGTGACTTGTAGTTTGAAAAATGGCGGCGGGCGTCTGCGATTGCAAATTACAAATCAAAATCACGAAATTCTACGGGTTTTGCAGTACGCAGATATCGGGAAGATTGCGATAACGTTCGGCATAGTCGAGTCCGTAGCCGACGACGTAGGCATCGGGAATGGTGAAGCCGATATATTGCGCTTCGATTGGCTGTTTGCGGCGAGAAGGTTTGTCGAGCAGCGCCGCGATGCGGATGGAACGCGGCTGGTGGGCGCGTATCAGCTTGGAGATGTAGTTCAGCGTCAGTCCAGTGTCGAGGATGTCTTCGACGAGGATCACATTGCGGTCGGCAAGGGACTGATCCAGATCTTTGGTCAGGCGCACTTCGCCGAGAGAATCCCAGGCGGCGTGGCCGGCCGGATCTTCCTTGGCGATGGGGCGGTTTCCGTAGCTGGAAACTCCGATGAAATCGAAGGTGGCGTCGAGCGGGACCTGGCGGGCGAGGTCGCTGAGGAAAACAGCGGCTCCTTTGAGAACGCCGACGAAGATGATCGATTGACCGGCGAAATCGCGGGCGATCTCTTGTCCCATCTCGGAGACGCGCTTGGCGATAGCTTCGCGCGAGAGCATTACTTTAAGTTCGGGCATTGAGCATCATCTTATACACGATTTTAGCTGCAACCGGAATCAATTAAATCGAATCAAAATGCGCTTTCTGGATTGCTCTACATTGCACGCTGCTATCGGCAGTCACTACAATGGCTGTTCGCAGATGAGTTTGCGGATTCCTCGCAAACCAGTGTTTTCGCAGACCATGTTGCGCAGACCAATGTTTCGCACCGAGGAGAGATTTTTGTGAAACTGCAGGGAATTCAACTTACCTGGCTAGGCCACGCTACCTTTCGCATCGATACGCCGGAAGGGAAGAGGCTTTATATCGATCCGTGGATTGCGGGGAATCCGATGTGCCCTGCAGACGAGAAGAATGTGACCAGGGCCGATGCCATGCTTTGTACGCATGGGCACGGCGACCATATTGGAGATGCGGTCGAGGTGGGCAAGAAGGTCAATCCGGTTGCGGTTGGCATCTTTGAACTTTGCATGTGGCTGCAGAAAAAAGGCGTCCAGCAGATTTCTCCCATGAATAAAGGGGGCACGCAAACTGTGGCGGGAGTGAAGATCACCATGGTTCATGCGGTGCATTCTTGCGGGATTCAGGATGGCGACCAGATTATTTACGGCGG
>DATEBK010000142.1:0-2440 GCA_035287825.1 Terriglobales bacterium | reverse complement strand
CGCCTGCATCGGCTGCCATTCCAGGCGAGCTTGTGCCCATGTCCAACATGCGCAAGATCATCGCTCAGCGCATGATCGAGTCGCGCCGCACCAGCGCTCATGTCCACTGCATGTTCGAGGTGGACCTGACTCGCATCGTCAATCTGCGTAACAAGCTCAAGAATGGTTTCGAGCAACGCCACGGCGCGCGTCTGACTTTCATGCCATTCTTTGTGCGCGCTGCCATCATCGCCCTACAGCAATTCCCGATCGTCAACAGTTCGCTCGAAGGCGATAGCATCCGTTACCACAAACACGTCAATGCGGGCATCGCCGTAGCACTCGATTGGGGACTCATCGTCCCAGTTCTCAAAAGCGCCGATGAACTTAACTTTCTCGGCCTGCAACGCGGCATCACCGACCTCGGCGAGCGCTCCCGCACAAAGAAGCTCATGCCTTCGGACGTCGAGGGCTCCACTTTTACCATCACCAACCCCGGCCAGTTCGGAGCCGTCTTCGGCTTGCCTATCATCAACCAGCCCAACGCCGCCATCATGGGCGTGGGAGGTATCACCAAACAGCCCATGGTGATCACCGACAAAGATGGCGCAGATTCCATCGCCATCCGTTCCGTCGTTCACCTCACGCTAGGTTACGACCATCGGATTATCGACGGTGCAGTGGCCGACCAGTTTATGGCCTTGGTGAAGAAGACGCTAGAAAGCTGGAGCGAAGAGATCGGCTAGCCCGATCCCGCTGGCGGAGAGACGGGTGCCCTCGCCCTCCCACCATGCAAATCTTGCAAGCTTTCTCTCAGACTAGTGGCGTTTCCCCCAGCAGCAACGGCCCGTCTTCCGATCGTTCGATAAAATATCGAGCCACGTCGTCGCGGAGCCCCGGTTTATTTCCCGTCCACCGCCACAATCCCTGATAATCTCGCGCAATATCAGTTGCAGGATTGAAGTCCCATTTTTGTAGCAGCGCCCACCGCTCTCCGTAAGCGCGCAACGATTTGCTGCCGTGAAAAGCATGGGTTGCAAAATTGTCGATGCATCCCATCGGAGAGCGCCCTTCAATCCGGTTTAGTTTCACGGCGCGCCCCTGCCAGTTCAGTACCGATTCCACATAAGGCTGCGTGCATCGCTTCATCTCTGCGGCAACGTTCGTCGCTTGCACCAGCCCAAATGCCATATGCCAGTCGGCACTTCCAAGCACGCATGTGTCGAGCATCCCGCCCACCGTATCAAACGCATCCCGACGCCACGACCACGCCCCACCAGTCGCTCCAGGAGCATGACCAAAAGGAAATACTTCCGACGGTTGCAATGGAGCATAGTAAGTATCTTTTCCTCCACGCCGCGCTCGTCGCGAGTTCAAGAATTCAGCCTGATGCATATGATTCCAAGCAAAACTCGTGCTCATGCGATAAGGACGATGCCCGAGATGGCTAGTCGCTGTCTCACCAGTCAAATCCGCATAAGTGCTGAATAACTGAACAAAGCTGTGGTGCTGGAGCATGTGAATCGCCTCCAGCGCCCAATCGTGTCGCGTGAAATGGAAATCGCCGTCCACATAGCCGCCATATTTCCAATCCGGCGGAAACCGGCGCACTCCTTCATTGATCGCGCACTCCTTGATCCAAAGGCTGGAGTCCGTCCGCAATTGCAGATCAAGCGGATTGTCCGCGCTGGTGACTTCATGCGGCCGGTCTCCGAAAGCAACTTCGACGACATGCAGAGCGACGTTCGCACTCGCCTCCATATGAATCCGGAAATCATGGAACGCCTCTCTTCGCCGCTGCCATCGATACGGATTCGAATACACAGAAACCATATGCAGCTTCTGCGTCTCCGAGTACTCCACAAACTCGCGGTGAACATTTGGATGCTTGAAGATCACAGCCACTCTCCTCGATCGTGTGCCGCCGGCCAGCGTGCGAATCATTCCTGCGCTTCGGCGCGAGCAGCAATGCTTCCAGCAGGTACCGCTGCTGGGCGGAGTGGCATTCGCTTCAACTTGACGCCGCTGCTACCTGATCCTTATATGGTCATGCCAGGTGATAATTCCGCTGATCGCAAACGTGATCGCCGCCGTAATCAGCCGGTCATAAATCGTCCGGCGCAGGTCACTTTTTTCCAGAGCGACCACCCGATCCTCGGCAAGCGTCATTCTCCCGGGCTGCCCATTTCCCACGATCATGTCCATCTTCGCCTCAAGCCTTCCCAGCTTCTCCAGAACTCTGAGCTGGAAATCGACAGCACCGACAGCAACCACCACGGGCGGCGTCAATGTCAGGGGGAGCGCGGCTTCTTCATGTGTATTTGTCATAGTGGATAGTCAACATGCAGCTTAGTCGAATACCGCGAATACTTCGGCGGTTCGCTGCCGTCATAGCTCCTCAGGAAATAGTCTTGTGCCTGCACATACCGCGTCAGTGAAAAACTGCTGCTTGTGAAACGTC
>DATEBK010000141.1:0-7872 GCA_035287825.1 Terriglobales bacterium | reverse complement strand
AGCGCCGCCTTGGCGCGTTCTGTGCGTTCTTCGGATGAAACTCCGGCATAGATCAGCGGCAGCTCCACGTTGTGCAGCGACGTGGCACGTGCCAGCAGATTAAAGGTTTGAAAGACAAAGCCGATTTCCTTATTGCGAATGCGGGCCAGTTCGTCGTCATCGAGTTCGCTGACGAGTTGTCCGTTGAGCCAGTACTGGCCTTTGGTCGGCGAATCCAGGCAACCGATCAGGTTCATCAACGTAGATTTGCCGGAGCCCGACGGTCCCATGATAGCGACATATTCGTTCCGCTGGATGCGGAGGTTGATGCCGCGCAAGGCGTGCACCTGTTCCGATCCCATGTCGTAACTCTTCCACAGATCTTCGGTTGAGATCATGTAGGAGTTGGGCGCAACCCAATTCGCAGGTCGATCGATTGGCAGTACCTCGGCAGTTGCCATCTTGCTCTCCTTCTCGGAATCGGGCTCTGGCACGCACGCTCCTAAGTGGCCGTTCTAATTGGACGTTCCAACCGGGCAGAGGTTAGACGCCTTCCTGTCGTATGGGGCAGGGTCTCTTGTCCACCGCCCTTAATGTTATCTGTACCAACTTCACAGCTAACTGCTTTCGTCTTCCTTCTTCGGGGCAGAATTATCTATTTTGACACTCGTTCCCGGCTTCAGGGTTCGCAAAACCTTGTAGCTGCCGGTGATCACCTCGTCACCTTCCTGCAAGCCTTTGGTGATCTCGATATCGGTGGTCCCGCTGATGCCGGTTTCCACCGGAACAAAGTCAGCCTTCTTTTTGCGGATCACGAACACGCCCTGGATTTCTTCTCTCTGCTTCGATGCTTCCGCCGGAGCGCTGGCAGCTTGCACGGAGTTCTTTCCCGCTTCCTTGGGCGCCAGATCGGCCTGAGTGCGGACAGTGAGCGCCTGAATCGGAATGCTCAGCACCTCACTTCGCGTCGCAGTCGTGATCTTGGCAGTCGACGAAAGGCCCGGTCGCAAGTCGGGCGGCGGATCGGTGAGCGTCACCACGACCTTGAAGTCCTTGGCTTCTTCGCTGGTCGAGCTGGCTTGAGAAGTAGCCACACCTGTGGAGCGTACGATGGCGTTATCGCCGATTTCGCTAACCACGCCGTGAAAGACCTGGTGCGGAATGGCATCGATGGTCACGTCGGCGGGTTGGCCGAGATGCACATTGACGATGTCGGTTTCGTCGACCTTGACTTCGGACGTGATCACCGACATGTCGGCGATCGTCATCAGCGTGCTGCCCATGGAATTCTGAATTCCGATGACCACGGTCTCGCCTTCGCGCACCGGAAGATTGGTGATGACCCCGTCGAAAGGCGCTTCGTAAGTGGTTTTTTGCAACACGTCGACCACGCGAGTCAGGTTGGCCCTATTCTGCGCGATGTGCTGGTCCGCCGAATCCTTTTGCGCTTTGGCTTGGGCCACGCGGGCCTCGGCCTGTGCCAGTCCCGCATTAGCGGACTCCCACGCAGCTTTCTTGACGTCATAGTCCTGCTTGGCGATCAGCGCCGCTGTGTACAGTCCCTGCGCGCGATCCCAGTCGAGCTTGGCATGATTGGCGTCGGACTTGGCCCGATTTAGGTCGGCGAGCGAGGTCTTCAGCGCGGCATCGGCCGCAATGGCGTCCGTTTCTGAAGCCTGCACCGTGGCTCGAGTCGCATTCACGTCGGCTGAGGATTGCACATTCTCAAGCTGCGCCAGCAATTGGCCCTTCTTCACTCTTTCGCCTTCCTTGACATGCAGCTTGATGATCTTGCCAAAGGCGTTGGCTCCAATGTTGGCGTAAGTCTTGGGCTTGATTTCACCCGACGCGCTCACCACCGACATCAGACTCTGCTTTTGTACTTTCCCGGTTTGCACCGTGACCAGATTCTTCTGACTCTGGTACACCGTGACGCCGACGACGATCCCTAACAACAGGACGGCGCCCGCACCGATCAGGGCTTTTTTCCAAGTCTTCATAGCGAGGTTTTCATAGCCAGACCTTCTATAACAGAACTCTTCATGCCCAGAGCTTCCGATCCGAATTTACGTCTCTCGTGGCTAAAAAAGTCCACCACTTGCCGGACGTTCCGTACAGGCCTTTCCCCGCTGCGGCTACCGACGGCGACAAAGAGACCGCCGTTGCATATCAACAGTTACGTTCAGCCGAGGAGTAAAGTTCCCAACTTCAGTCGAAACTGGGCCGCACCCCGGGGTCGCTCCGGTGGGCTTGCGGAAGCGATTCACAAGGCGCAGCTTATTATATCGCGGCGGTTATTGCGACAGAAGCTTCGCGGAACTCTGGCGCACCACCTTGCCAACCCCCAGAGCTCAGTTTGTCTCTCGCTCAACCGCAAGGTGCGGATTCTTAAGGGATTTAAGAATCGTGTTCGCCAAAGAAATCTTTTCTCGCCAGGCCACTTCTTCTTGCCTTGTTGTATCCAATGAACATAGAATTAGGTGTCCGTAGTCTGTTGAGGTAATCCTTCCTATGTTCTCCTCAGGGTCTCGAAGTCTATGCTTGGTTGGGGTATTGGCGGGCGCGATGGCGCTCGGTTTCGGCTCGCTTTCCCAGGCGCAGACCCCGGAGGCAACAGGTTCCAACGACAACAATTCGGCTTCCCCCCAGGGCGCACAGCCCGATCCTCTCAAGCGACCGATTCCAGAAAAACAGAGAAAAGCCAACGCCAAAGCTCTCAAGATCGAGTTGAGCAAGACCTACCGGAAGTGGCTGGACGAAGATGTCCGCTGGATCATCACCGACGAAGAGCGGTCCGCCTTTATGCAGCTTTCGAATGACGAAGAGCGCGACCAGTTCATCGAGGCTTTCTGGCAGCGCCGCGATCCCACACCTGACACCGAGGAAAACGAGTTTAAAGAAGAGCATTATCGCCGTATCGCGTATGCCAACGAACACTTTGCCGCCGGTATTCCCGGATGGAAGACCGATCGCGGCCGGATTTACATCGTCTTTGGACCAGCCGATGAAATCGACTCCCACCCCTCGGGCGGCAGCTACGAGCGTCCTATGGAAGAAGGTGGCGGCGAAACTTCTACTTTCCCGTTCGAGCAATGGCGTTATCGCTACATTGAAGGCATCGGGCAGGAAGTGATTATCGAGTTCGTCGATACCTGCATGTGTAACGACTATCACATGACGATGGATCGCTCCGAAAAAGATGCGTTGAAATACACGCCGAATGCCGGCCTGACCATGTACGAGCAACTGGGTATGGCGAACAAGGCCGACCGGTTCACTGGCGGCAACGGCATTGAGCAACTCGGCAAATCTCCATTCAACAACGATCTTCAGACCAAGGAATTCGACCGCTTAGAGCAGTTTGCCAAGCTACAGGCGGCGCCGGCCGTGAAGTTCAAAGATCTGGAAGAAGTGGTCACTCACAAGATCAGCGTTAACCTGATGCCGTTCGATGTGCGCGCGGACTTCGTGAGAATCACGAGCGACACGGTATTGGTTCCCATCACGATTCAGATTAAGAACCGCGATGTCACTTTCCAGAGCAAGGATGGCGTAGAACGCGGCACAGTCAATATTTTCATGCGCGTGACCACGCTCACCGGCAAAATCGTGCAAACCGTTGAAGAACCCGTGCAGATTGACGTTCCGGCTGAACTGCTCCAGAAGACCGCAGAGAATTCTTCGGTGTACTGGAAAGCGATTCCGCTGCGCATCAGCCAGAATCGCTATCGTCTCGATATAGTGGTCAAAGACGTGAACGGAGATCGTACCGGGAGTTGGAGCCGCGCCATCATCATTCCGGATTTCAGCGAAGACAAGCTGAGCAATTCGACCCTGATCATTGCCGACCAGATGGAACCGGTCGCGAGCAAAAACGTAGGTACGGGCAATTTTGTCATCGGAGCCACCAAAGTACGCCCGCGCGTTGCTTCCTCCGATGGCAAGCCGATCTCGTTCAAACGCAATCAGAAATTGAATTTCTGGATGCAGGTTTACAATCTCAGCGTCGACGACAAGACGCACAAGCCCTCGGCCACCATTGAATACAATGTGACTGACTCCAATAACAAGGCCGTCATCCATACCGTCGAGTCCACAGACACGATGGGCAATGTGGGCGACCAGGTCACCCTGCAGAAGACGCTATCTGCCGCCAACCTGCAGCCGGGCTTGTACAAGATCGAGATCAAGGTGAACGACAATCTTTCCAAGCAGACGTTGGATCCGACGGCTACCTTTGCCGTGGAGTAAACTGCTGCCTGGCTTCCCCGCACACGAGAACTACGTGACGTGGAAGAGTGAATGGGCGAAGAGGTGATGGGCGGGATGTTGCGCAGGCTCGGGTTCATCGTCGTCGTCGCGATGGTCGCAGGCACAGCCTTGCCCGCGTGGTGCGGAACTGCGCCCGGCTCGATTGCGGGCGAAATCTCAGGGTACGTTCGCGATGCCGGCGGAGTCCCGCAGATGGGTGCGGCGGTAGAAGTGCTTGGCTCCGCGGCACAGGCTCTGAAGGTCTTCACCGACGATCGCGGATTCTACTCCGTCGCGCGTCTATTGCCTGGAACTTATAGCGTCAAGGTAAGTGCCCCGTCATTTCTCCCCTCACTGCGCGAAAAGATCGGCGTTCGCGCCGGTGCCAGGTTGATGGTAAACATCACGTTGACCACCCTGTTCGAGGCCATCCAGTTGGTTCCCGTGCGCAATACCGTGGATGACGACGACTGGAAATGGACGCTGCGCTCGGTCGCCAACCGCCCCATCCTGCGCGTGCTCGCGGACGGCACTACCGTAGTCGAATCAGGGGATCATGATTTGAAAGGCAGCGTCAGCTTTCTTGCCGGCTCGCCGGAGCAGGGTTTTGGCAGCTCCTCGGATATGACGGCCGGGTTTGCCATGGAGCGTTCTCTTCTGTCGACGGGAACCCTGCGACTCAACGGCAATGTCGGTTACGAATCCGACGGCCAGGGCATTCCATCGGCCGTTCTGCGCACCACCTACACCAACCGCTTCAGCGGGATGTTTGAACCTTCGATGGCCATCACCGCCCTGAAGCTTAGTCCGCAGGACCCCAACAATGCGCCCGGCGGCTCGCTGCAAGCGCTGTCCGTCACTAGCGCCGATCGCATCGTCCTGGGCGACAAGATCGAAGTGAAACTTGGCAGCGAATTGCAGACCATCCAATTTATGGGGCATGTCAACGCTTTTAAGCCCTTCGGCTCGGCTGATCTGCACCTCTCACCGAATACCGTCGTCGAATATCAATACGCGACGTCGATCCCTCGTGTGGGATTAGAGGACCGGCTGGCTGACGGCCTTACTGGCGACAATGGTCTGGATTCGGCTTCGGCCGACTTGAGCGAGACCGCGCCGCGCATGAGCATCACCGGATTTTCGCCCGCCGTAGAGAAAGCTCACCATCAGGAAGTATCGGTGTCCCAGCGCATCGGCAAGAACAACATGCAGGTCGCATTTTATGCGGACAGCATCGCGGATCCTGTGCTGACCGGTGTCGGCGAAATGACAGGCGAATCGGGAGACGTATTGCCCGATGTGTACTCCGGCACGTTCAGTTATCAGGGAAGCAACTACTCGACGAATGGGATGCGGATCGTACTGCAACGCAAACTGCTGTCCGATCTGACCGCGACCCTTGATTACGCCTATGGGGACGCGCTCGATCTCTCTCGTCCCGACGTGCAACTGCAGGATGCGCGTAATTGGATCCACGCCGAGCGCCGTCAGGCGGTCGCGGCCAAGTTCAGTGGAGCAATTCCCAAGTCGAAGACACGCTGGATCGCCTCGTATCGTTACACCGGCGGCCGGATGCTCACACCGGTGGACGAATTTAATACATCAGCTGGCGCTGCCGGTCCTTATTTGAATCTCTGTATACGGCAACCAATTCCTGCAAACTTCCTCGCCGGTCATATGGAAATTCTCGTCGACGTCCGCAACCTTCTCGCTCAAGGCTATGTACCGGTGATGGCCCAGGACGGACAAACTGTCTATCTGGTGCAGTCCGCGCGCTCGGTGCGCGGTGGCGTGGCTTTCAGTTTCTAGATATAGGTTGTCAGTTGGCGGCTTAATTCTCGTCGCCCTGGTCCCTTTAACGAATTCTTCCCCGGCTCCTCTCGTGAACTTTCGAGAGGAGCGTTTTTGTTGCGCGTAACTCGCGAGTCTTCTCCTCGTCGCCGCGTAACTGGAGTAGACTTCCAGACATATGACGGAGAAAACTACATCCACGGCTACATCGGCCGAGAGGCGCTCGCTTCAACGAACTCCCGTCCGCGTCCCGGTCAAAGTCCGCCACGACGGTAGCGAGTCTGTAGGCCTGACTCGCGACCTGAGTTCATCAGGGATCTTTCTCTACACTGACGCGACGATGAAACCCGGCTCAAAGCTGGAGTTGGTCATCATGCTCCCTCCCGACTTGGGCCTGGGGCCAGGCGGATGGACGCTCTGTGAGGCTTCGGTCGTGCGGGTCGAAGAAGCCTCCGAAGACAAAGGACTAGGCATAGCCGCGACCCTCGACCGCATCGCATTGATGCCGGAAATCGGCTGATGAACCGAACTGACGGTTCGAGGACCGGCGGTCCCACTGATGATGGCGGGTCATTCAGCCTGGGCTGACCCGCTGCACCTTCTCCGTTAGCAAACTTTTTCCGCCGAATGAAAAAGATTGCTTCCCAATGCTCCAGCTTTGGTGCAATAATGTCCCACTTTTAGAAGTAGAGGCGGAGTGACTGCCGCTCCCAGGTGGGCTGGACATGTGGATTGACAAACTCAGCGACGGCGTTCTCGAACTGGATACGCCGATCGGCGCTCGATATGTACAACCGAATTTCGTGCAGCGCGCGTACCTGATTTGGATATTCCGGAATTTCTTTTCGCTGCCGCAACAGGTGCTGCGGCCGTGGGAACGCCGTTTGATTGACCGGTTATGGGACGCGAACCAATTCGTATCGTTGTCAGTCACAGGAGCGCACGACCGCCCGGTGATCGGAAGAATCGAGCGGCGCGCGCCATTTACTTCACATCAAACCGATCTCCGTACCGACGTTCGAGCTGATGTTCTGCCTTTTCGCAAGCCCATGTCTGGCTCACAACCCGCCGCCACAAAACCGGGAAGGGAAGCCGCGTCGGCTTAGTTGCTTTGCGCCCCAGTGATGATCGCGCAGTCCGACCCCACTTGAGTCTGCGCCCCGAAAAACCCACTCAGTCTGCCCTTCGGATCTACACTCGAATAGCTCAAGCCTGGCGATCGGGATCATCATCGGGCGAAATCACAGAAGTGGACGGCAATCGCGTTTCGGGCGACACAAATGCCGATGGTATAATCCAAATTTGTCCTCACGTAGTCGTAGTTGAGGGCGCGTAGCTCAATTGGCAGAGCAACTGACTCTTAATCAGTAGGTTGAAGGTTCGATTCCTTCCGCGCTCACCACCTAACCCTCATGGTTATCGGTGTTTGGCGGCAACTCCCCTGGCTGTGCGAGAGTCGCGTTTTCGACGCTGTGCCCAGAATTGTGCCCACCCAGACGTGAAGGCGCGTTAAGGACTGCATCCTCGGAAGGATGAACGTACCGTTGAGAAATGCTGATATTCGAGTGTCCCGCGATCCGCGCAAGGGTCCAGGCGTCACAGCCGCTCTCTCCGAGCCGGGTGAGGAATGTATGCCGGATTGAGTAGACCTCGAATGGGCGAATCTTCGCCAGCTTCAGAGCTTTCTTCCTGGAGCGTGCGCGGCGCCCCGCCTTCGCGCTCCGCACGCCTCCGTTCCCTGCGGCGCATGAGCGCCCGCCCCCAACGGTCGGGCGCGGAGTCGCCGATGGCGCCGAACATAGGCGTGTTTGCCGGCGTGTGAAACGGGCCAGGGCCGACCTGCAGGGCTGG
>DATEBK010000140.1:0-2528 GCA_035287825.1 Terriglobales bacterium | reverse complement strand
GGCCTGCTGCAATTCTCTCCTCTTCGATTCTCTTCTCTTTAATTATTATTTTTTCAGTGAACTTCTCTTTCCAGCACCTTCAGCTTCTCTTTGGCATCGTCATTCGCCGGATTTAGCTCCAGCGCCTTTTTGTAGTTGTCGATCGCCAACTGCTTCTGCCCGGCTTTCATGTACGCCTCACCCAGGCTGTCATAGGCATCCGGCGAATTTGGAAACAGCTGCACGTCCAACTTGAACAGGTCGATCGCCTCCGGCAGATGATTCTCCTCCATCAGTGTGGACGCCCAAAAGTTCATGGCGTCCTCATCCAACTTCGAGCGCGTCGCATGTCTTTGTTCCTCTTGCAGGAAATACTCTGAACGGGGGTTGGCTTTCACCATCATCTACCGGTTCCGCCTTTCAGCGCTGTCTGGTGGGGAAATCGCCTGCGGCCTTTTCGAAATCATATAAGGCAGTAAAATGTATCCGCAGCCGAGGGCCGTTCCCCCAATCTGAGCGGGATATTTTCTTGACGACGCAGACAGCCAAACCAGCATATTCTAACGCTCTTCATGGACTGATTCAGGTTTCGGAAGATCGGAGCCTCTATGAGCGGGGCTACGGTTGTGGGTGCGTCAGCACCATGTGGGCGGCAAAAATATCCTCAACTGCGAGCCCCAGTGATTTGAAAACGGTGATTTCGCGATCGTTCTGCCGGGACGGAAGCTCTCCGAGTTCCGCGGCGATGTGGTCCACCGTCCAACGCCCTTCGGCGATGCCCATCACCACGTCGCCCGCTTCTTTCAGCGCCGCTGCGCGGGAGTCGACAACCAGCCGGGCGCGCTCGACCAGTGCGGGGTCAAGTTCCCGTTGCCAGGGCACACACGATCCAACCGCGATGACGTGAGTGCCATCAGCGACCCATTCATTCTGAATCACAGGCGTGGCCGCCGAGGTCGCCGCTACCACGACATCGGCACCGCGCACCACATCGGCAGCGCTCGACATGGCCACCGCTCCGGTTTCGTCCGCAAATTTCCGCAGTCGATTTGGGTCCGGACTCCAAACGCGCACCTCGCGAAATTCGCGTACGAAGCTGAGCGCTTTAATGTGGCTGCGCGCCTGAACTCCGGAGCCCAAAATGCCTAACACCTTTGCGTCTTTCCGCGCCAAGTGTCGGGTGGAAACTGCCGACACGGCGGCGGTGCGCACCTCGGTGATGTAGCGCCCATCGAGAACGGCCTGGGTTACGCCCGTTTCTGGATCGAGTACCACGATGATTGCCTGGTGCGTATCCAGGCCGCGCTTCGCGTTCCCGGCACAAACGGTCACCAGCTTCGCACCGAGGGCCGGAAGAGACGGCACGTACGAGGGCATCAACCCGAAAAGCGACCGCTGCGCGCCGAATTCGAGGACGGTTCGTACCGGCTGCTGCACACGTCCGGCGGAGAATTCGACCAGCGCTTGCTCCATGGCATCGATCAGAGAGGGCAGATGCAGGCGAGCCCGCACGTCGTCTTCACTAAAAAATTGCGGAATAGTCATGCCGTGCTCCAGTGTGACCGTTCTTGAGTGAAGCCTGATCGATTCAGACGTGGCGACGAGCAATCATACGACTGGGGCTCGTCTAAAGCCGGTCTAACGCTCGCCCCGTAACGCGCCCTAGTCAAAGCTGAGCACCTGCTTCGTTTTCGTCTGACCAGCAGCCATGCGGCTGTATGCATCGACGGCCTTCTCGAACGAAACGATCTCAATTGCCTCAGGCTTCAAGGCCCCGCTTTCGAACCCGGCCTGAAGCTGGCTGGCAATTTCTCCTATTTGTTGCGGCGTTAGTCCATAACTATCAACTCCGAGCAGGCGCGAGAAATTGTGATAGAAGTCGACCAGACTGAAACTGACGCGGGGATTTCCCGAGCTTGAGATAACCACCTGTCGTCCCCCGAATGCAAGAGACTGCAACGCCGGCTCGAACATCGCTCCTCCGACGGTGTCGAAGACGGCATCAGCGCCTTTTCCCGCAGTCAGTTCCAAAACTCTCTGACGAAGATCTTCGCTCTTGGTATTGACGACCGCCTCCGTACCGGGAAGAGGATTGGAACTGGTATCCGCGCCGATCACACGCGCCTTCTTCCAATTCGCGATCTGTGTAGCGGCTTGTCCTACCGCGCCCGCAGCGCCAATAATTAAGATGGTCTCGCCTGATTGGATCTGAGCGGCTTTTACAACGGACGCCCACGCCGTGATGTAGGGAACTCCGATTGACCCGGCTTGGGCCATGCTCATCGACTTCGGCTTGGGCGATAGCGTCTCGACCGGGACGACGACATACTCCGCGTGAGATCCATCACGGACGATACCGAGTTTCGGAGCGCTACCCCAGACCTCTTCGCCTTTGTGCCGCTTACCCTTCACAACCACGCCTGCAAAGTCCCGGCCAGGGGTCCGCGGCAGAGTTGTTTTCTTGAAGCGGCCCGCAATAGTCCCGATATCGCTGGGATTGATCGCAGCCGCCTTCACGCGAACGAGAGCTTCCCCTTCACCCGGATCCG
>DATEBK010000139.1:0-4258 GCA_035287825.1 Terriglobales bacterium | reverse complement strand
GGGAGAAATGACGGCAGAGCAGTTGTGGGAAACGACGATGGATCCGGAGCGCCGTACGCTTTTGCAAGTGAGGCTGGAAGATATCGCGGAGTGTGAAACCATCTTCACCACGCTGATGGGTGAAGACGTGGAATCGCGCAGAAAATTCATCGAAGACAATGCGCTGGATGTGAAGAACCTGGATATCTAGCTCGGATACAAGGTTCTCGTCGCGCTAGTGAGTGGAACCGTATCTCACCTCGGGATAAGTACGGTCGAACAAGACCCAGAGCGCTCCGATTACGGCGAATACCAGGTAGCTACCTTCTGGTCCGACCGAACCGCCGGTCAGCCAATCGGGACCGTGGAAACTGGAATTGAGCAAATGGCCGGGTAGCATGGCTCCGCTGTCGGGAACGGAGAAGAGGTAGCTTTCGCTCCAATCCCACGCCATGTGAAAGCCGATGGCCCACCACAAGTCGCCGGTGCGTCGAAGGGTGAGACATAAGAAAAAGCCGATGAATCCGGCGGCCACCAAGCCGGTTTTTGCTTCGCCCGGATTGGCGCCGTGAATGGCGCCGAAGGCGAGAGAAAGCAGCGCAGCAGCCGGCCAGAAATTCATTCCCTGCGCCAGGACCCACTGCGAGTAGCCACGCAACAGGAAATCTTCAAAGAGTCCGGTGAGCAAGAAAAACACGGCGTAATATGCGGCAAATCTCCAGATGCGAGTTCCGTGCAGAGAGAATGAGCCGAACTCGAATACTCCGGCGAAACGCAGAGCCAGTATCAGGACGCTGACCGATACAATCCCCCAGAGTGAACCAACCCAGAAATTGCGTCGGAAGGCTTGGCGGGTGGGCAGGCCGAAGGCGCGGAAGGGCAGTCCTTCGATACGAGCCATGACGAACGCGGGCAGAACGGCGGCGAGCATCATGGCGGATTCGGTCATCATGCGCCACCAGAGATCATCGACGCCGGAGCGCAGCGAAAGTAGCAGCCAGCCTTCTATCTGGAAAACCACAAACACGATTGCCAGATAAATGAGCCAGCGTGTGCCGGGATAGATTCCATTGGGGCCGACAAAGACGCTGCGCAAAGGAGACTCATGACGAGCGACCGTAGCCGGCTGATGAGCGGGAACGGCGGCAACAACGAGATCGTCTGCGGCGGTTACCGAGGCGTTCTCGGCTGGGCCGGATGGGGGCGGACTCTGCCAGGAAGGTTGATCGGTCGCGATTGGCGGCGCTGGTTCGGGGGAAAGACCTGACTGGGGTTTGTTATCCATCATCGTCCCGGACATGGTAAAACACTCGGTCTGACCAATCCACAAGAGTTGCGCCGACTTTTCCATCACGATGGTTTTCGCGCGCCGCAGTTTATCGCGGCGGGGCTGCTGCTGATCTATCTGCTGCAGTGTGTCTGGCTGCAGCGTGTGCAAACGCTGCGTTCGTCGGTGGCGGACTCCGACCAGGCGCTGCGGATTTATCAGGGCCTAGAACAGTGGAAGGGCGGACCGATCGCGGGAACTCCGCAATCATTGCGTTCGGAAACTATTACCGGATTGGCGTCGGCTGGGAGAGCCGGACAACTTCGCGTGCGCGATGGTTACGATGAGGACCGATCGCCGCTTTATTATCTGGTTTCTGCCGCGCCGCTGCTGGTGAGTGGTGGATTGCGGCTGCCGCAATCTTTTCAACCGTATATTGCGGGAACGCCATACCTCTTTTTCGGAGTCATGCTGGGAGCTTCGCTGTGGTATGTTGCGCGCCGACTCTACGGCGATGCCGGCGGATATATTGCGCTGGTGCTCTACTGCTTTTCGCCGGCCATGATCGTGAATGTTGCCGACACTCAGAGCAGGGGAGAAATGGGAGCAGTATGGGGGGCGTTCGGGTGCGTCTTCACCGCGATTGCGGTGGCGCACACCCTTTATGCTCCACGAGAAGTTGTGTTGTGGAACTGGCGGCGCATTCTGCTTCTGGGATTGTCGCTGGGTCTGGCGGCGGGCAACCAGTTTTCGTTGGGTATGCTGGCGGTGGTGATTCTGCCACTCATGCTGTGGGTGGCTCCAGTGCGACCGGGCGCCGTGACTGCGATCTGGATTACGGCGCTGGGCTTCGCTGTGGTGCTGTTGCTGGGCTGCTATTTTTTTGAGCCGAAACTGTTCCTGGGGGGAATGCTACACGCGCGCTGGATCGACTTCGAGCCTGCCGCGTTCGGCGTGGCAGTTTCGTACCGCAATGCTTTGCAGGCCATCTTCGCGGGCAGCCCGCCGATGATGATCGCGCTACCGGTGACGTTGATCGCTTACTTTGGATGGAAGCGCGCACGTTATTTTGGCAATAGTGCTCCGCTGATGATTGCAGCGCTGCTGCTGATTTCGAGTTTGGGTGCTCCGAGTTTTCCGGGACAGGGATTTCGTTTGACGCTGCTCGTGTTCCTGTTCGTCTTCGCTGGTGGTGTGTTTGCAGATCTGCTGGAAACCCGGGGAGGGCCTCTGGTGACGGCTGGATTGTGCGGATTGCTGGGGGCTTCTGCCCTCTTGAATCTGTTGCAATTGTGGCGCGCTGCGCTGATTCGGTAGCTTCAGTTCTGTTGGATTCACGAATGATGCGGCGCCGGAATCGTGGGAGACGGGGCGAGCGTGTGTTCAGGGGTAAAATAAATAGTTGTGGTTCAATCCTTGCACGAGATTGAAATGGAATCATGGGCTCTTCAATGCAGACTTCAAGCACGCAGCCGACAACGACGAAGACTATCTATGTAACTCGCACGGGGTTGCCACTCAGTTTTCAGCTGGAGTGGCCGTTTCGCCATGCTACATCCGGCGCCGACTTTGACGTGCTTCATACGGCCATTTCTCTGGAGAACTCGGGTGGATTGCGCGCTCTGGTGGCGGTGAATCTTTCCGCGACGCTGCGCGAGGTGCTGCCTTCGCTGGAAGCGAAAGACACGGAAGCCGCTGTGATCAATGCCTTGCGCAAGGAAGTCGACCAGAAACAGACGGAGTTTGTGAAGTCGGGCAAACTGGTGCCGCTGCCGCTGTCGAGCCGGCATTACAACTTCAAGCAGAAGCGGTGGGTCTTTGGCCACGCCACTGACGAAGAGATCGCAGGCATGATCGCGCGAAAAGTTTATTGGCAGACACGGTTGGTGGGCGGAGAGGTATGGCTGGGCGATCCGATTGAGGCCCTCTACCTTGATACCAGCGTGGAGCACTTTGTTGAAATCGCGGCTGGCGTCGCGTCACAAGGACTCTTCACCCTAGCGGGGCGCAACGCCACTGCCCTTCCCGCCTTAATGGGGCAAAACGACCGCTTCGAAGCGGAGATGGCGGAAGCTGTCCATCAGCTTGAAGAGAAGCACGCTTTCGAGCGCGGCTAGGATCCTTCCCTCAGGAAGTCCGTATATAGCGTGTGTTCATATCGGCGTCTTCACATCGACCGACTGCCAGACCACACTTAGTCAGGTCTAGTACACATTCGGCTACCTACATTGGTGGCGCTCACTACTTATTAAGTGACTTAGTCAAGTTTATTGTTGACTTACAAAAACTGTCAAAGGTACGATGTCGAATACTATGTTTTACTTTGCACTTATATCGAACCCTGGAGCTATCCGTCATGATAGAAGTACAGTTGTACGAAAGCGAAGAGAGAACCTTCGGAGAGTTTCGCCGGAAGGTGCGCGCGGCTGAAGTTCTTTCAGCGGCGATGCAGCGGTTATTGCAAACCATTCACTTCAACGGCCGCTTGAGCGTAGTTGTACAGAATGGGGAAGTGCTCAAATCCGGTTACGAGGAGGGTTACTTCCGGCAGGCAGAATCGCGGATCAGCTCGCGGTTGCAATGACCGCCTGCTGAGCCGAAGAAGTTAACTAAATAGCACAAACGGGTCATCGTAAGAGAAACGAGCCCCTGGCCGAGAAATCGGTACAGGGGCTTTTTCTTGTTCTGGAAACATTGTCATTTTTCATACGGAGAAGAAAACATGAACTTCATAGGTAGGATGGAAGGCCCCGAAATCCAGGTCGAACTGAAGTATTGCGAGCGGTGCGGCGGATTGTGGCTGCGTCCGCAGGGAACTCGAGGAGTGTATTGCGCCGGTTGCCAGGCTTGTTTGGCGGCGGTGCCAACGCGGGCTGAAACACCGCGCCAGCGGAAGCGAGGCAAAGCGCGGGCGCGGGCGGTGGAGGCCGTGAAGGATGTTGCGTGCTCAGGCTGTATCGAGAATCTTCAAGGCGTGGCTGAGATGGAGGTGAGGGCATGACGCGACTACAG
>DATEBK010000138.1:0-9767 GCA_035287825.1 Terriglobales bacterium | reverse complement strand
CGCCTGCTCCAGCGACATGACAACGACCGCAGCCGCGCCGTCGACGATTCCGCTGGCGTTCCCAGCCGTCACCGTTCCATTTTTCCCGAACGCCGCGCGCAGCTTGGCTAGTCCTTCCATCGTCGTCTGCGGACGCCGGTGGTCGTCTTCGGTTAACTGCTCACCAGTCGCTTCGCCCGGAGTTTCGCCTTTCGATTTCCGCAGCGGCACTGGCGTAAGTTCTTCTTGAATGCGTCCAGCTTTGTAAGCCTCATCCGCCTTCTGCTGTGAGCGAAGCGCGAACTCATCCTGCGCCTGCCGCGTAATCCCCTGTTGCTCGCCATAAAGCTCCGCCGTGTTCGCCATATACAGTCCGCAATACGTATCCAGCAGCGCCACCATCAGCGAATCTTCCAGCTTGCCGCCCGGAGCCAGCGTGAATCCATCTCTCCCGCGGATCGAAAACGGAGCTTGCGACATCGACTCCATCCCGCCCGCCAGCACCATCTTCGCTTCGTCGGTCTGGATCATCTGCGCCGCGTTCACAATCGCCTGCATCCCCGAACCGCACAGCCGGTTCACCGTCAGCGCCGGAGTCTCAATCGGCAACCCCGCCCGCAACCCCACGTGCCGCGCCCCATACAGCGCGTCGCCCGAAGTCTGCTGCGCGTTCCCGAACACAACATGATCGAATTCTTTCGCCTCGATCCCCGCCCGCTCCATCGCTGCCTTCGCCGCCACCGCGCCCAGTTCCTGCGCCGTGTAATCCTTGATCTTCCCGCAATAGCGTCCAAACGGAGTCCGCGCCCCGCTGACAATAGCAATATCTCCAGGTTTCAACATGAAAGCCTCAATATGAGTCCCACGTATAGATGAAAGTGCGCCGGCCAGAAGCCAACTTGTGAGTTTAGCAGGAGCGAAGATTTTGTAATTTGGTAATTTCCAATTTGGTAATTTCTAAAGTAGGTGAGAGTTTAATCGCACGATGAAATCGGACGATTGAGGTCTTTCAGATTACAAAATTACAGATTACAAAATTACGAAATCCATTCTCGGCGTTCTCCGGCTCCTCGGCGGTGAACCCTACGCCACCGCCGCCGAAGCTGCAAACTGCGGAGCCTGCGTCACACTCTTTCCCGCCCCTTGCGCCACCGCCTGCTCCAGCGCATGATCGGCGCGGTTGACGACCTCGGTCACAATATCCACCGGATCGAAATGCTGACGCATCACCGCCTGCGCCAGCCCCGCGCTGAACTCCACCGCCTTGTCCCGGCCCGGAAAATGCACTTCGGCCAGCAGCCTCCGCAATTTCTCCATCGCCAGCAGCGCTTCTTTTTCCCCCGTATCGCCGAGCACCAGCGCAATCGTGCTCGCTTCGTAGCGAAACGCCAGATCATTCGTCCGGATGTTCGCCGAAACCATCTGCCCAATCTGCTCCATCAACGCCGTAACCGCCTGCTCGCCATATTCTTTGATCAGCGCGCTGCGTTTGCCAAACTGCATCAGCAGCACCGTCACCGACGTCCCTTGCTGCAACCCGCGCCGCGTTTCCGCATGCAGCAGATCCAGATACGACGCCCGCCTCAGCAGGCCCGATTTTTCGTCGGTCACGGAAAGGTTCTTCACCAGCCGCCGCAACCCGGCGTTGTTGAGCGCGATCATCACCTGGTCGCTCAGCGTGCGGATCACCAGCACTTCCGACGCCTGCCACACCCGCTTCCCATTCTGCGCCAGAATCAGCACCCCGATCTGGTCTTCACCCTCGGCCAGCGGCAAAGCCAGCAGCGACTCGGCCTGCAACTCCTCGATCGCGCTCCGCATCTCGATCAACTCCGGAGCATTCCTCGCATCGCCGATCATCACCGTGCCGCGCGCCACCGCCAGGTCCTGCAACGTTTCCGCCAGGCTGATCAGCGCCGCCGAACTCGCCGGAATCAGTCCTTCCATGTGATATTCCTGAACATTCGTCGGCGGAAGACCCGGCTTGCGCAGCGCCACTACGCAGCGCGACGCTTTCCAGTTCGCGCCGATTTCGCTCGCCGTCATTTTCAGCACGCCTTCCGCATTTCCCTGGTGGTAGAGTTTGCGCGTAATTTCCGCCACTCGCGCCAGGCTGCTCACGTCGGCCACATCGCTCGCCGACGCTGGCGCCGGTGCTGGCACAGCCGCCTCGCCACTGGTTGCCGCCGGAGCCGTCGCTCCCGGCTTTTCCCCCTGCACTTCAATGCCTGCCGCGATATATAACTTCCGCAAATCCTGGTTGCGCTCTTCTTCCCGCGGATACAACTCCTGAATTCGCTGCAGCCGCTCAATCGCTTTCGACCGCATGCCATACTGCACCAGGATTTCCGCCTGCAACATCAGGTCCTGCAGCGCGCCCGCTCCCAGCGTCGGCTCTTCGACCCTCACCACCTGGTCCTCGCGCTCTTCCTTTTTCACCGTGGTAAATCTCGACGCAATCACGTCGAAGCGCTGGTCGTCGATCTTGCCGCGCAACGCTTCCAGCCGTTTCTGGTGTCCTGGCTCATACGGATCCATCTCCGCCGCCCGGTCCAGACACTCCCCTGCCTTCTGATAATCGTGCTTGCTGCAATACAGATCGAACAGCTTCAGCAGCGCCTGCGCATAGTCCGCTTCCCGGTTCGAAGCGTTGAACAGCTCCGCCAGAAACTCCAGCATCTCCGCCGACGGACGGTGCGATGCCAGCAGTTCCTGCATGGTCGTGATGAACGATCGCCGCTCCCCTCGCCGCCGCTGAAATGCTTCCAGTTTCCGCGCCAGCGTCACCGCCTCCCGGTCCAGTTCGGAGTCGATCATCTTTCCGATCAGCCCCACCACCTGGTGCATGCGCACCGGATTCTGCTCGAACATCTGCCAGATCAGCGGTTCCGCCTCCAGGCACCGGTCCGCCAGCAACAGCGCCTGCGCATACAAGCTGCGGAGCTCCACCGATTCTTCGCCGCCATTCACCAGCGGCTCAAAGATAAAAATCGCCGCTCCCGCTTCGCCCCGCGACAGCAGGCTCTTTCCATACGCGATCGCGATCTTCGCGTCCGACGGATTTTCCGCGTACGCCCGCTCGAACCACTTGCTCGATTTCTCTCCCGCCGTTTCCGCCAGTTCCGCCAGTTGCAGAAACGATTGCGCCGCCATCACGTGTTCGCCCAGTTCGGCCGACAATTCCGCTACCCGCAAATGGTTTTGCTGCGATGGATCCAGACTCACAATCCGGCGCAGCACCAGCAACCCCTCTTCGTCCTTGCTCTGCTTTCGCAAATCCTCCAGCGCGTTTTCGTAGGTCCCAATCGCCAGTTTCTTGTTCGACTGCTCAAGCAGTTGCCCAAAACGTACTTTCTGCTCCCACGTCGGATTCGTATACCGCGCCAGTTTCTTATAGGTCAGGCTCGCCCGCGTTGCATCTGCCGACGCCACCTGCCGCTCGAATAATTCCCCCATCAACTCCACTGCTTGCTGCTTCCGGTTCACCGACAGACACAGGTCCGCCGCCATCTGCCGTACATTGTCGTTTTGCGGATCGCTTTCTAGGACTTGCAGGTATTCCGCCAGCGCGTCGGCGGTTTTGCCCTTCTGCAATAGCTTTTCCGCTTTTTCGACGCGGCGGATCAGCTCGGCGCGATTAGGTGTTTCCGGCATTATGGGCGGTCTTCGGAGACAGAGTGTTCCACCTCGATTCTAGGTTTCGCCCCCAGCACCAGCAACGCGCTTCGCCCGCGCCGCGATTACGAAAGTCATGCGCTGACCGCCCCGCGCATAGCGCGGCAACTTCTGTTATACGAATACGAGGTGTTTCGCTTGTACTGGTAACGCCGCGCCCGTCTTTGGACTCCTCGACCCCCATGCCAAACACGCCCAACCCCGAATCCGGTCTCCACCGCCAACTCAGCGCCGGACAAATCACCATGGTCGCCGTCGGCGGCTCCATCGGCACCGGACTTCTTCTCGGCACCGCTGCCGCCGTCCAACTCGCAGGCCCCGCCGTCATCCTCACTTTCATCCTCGCCGCCTTCATCAGCGGAACCGTCGCCCTCGCCTTGGCCGAACTCGCTACCGCACATCCTGCCGCTGGTTCTTTCGGCCTCTACGGAGATCTCTATCTCAATCGCTTCGCCGGCTTCCTCGCCCGCGCCGGATACTGGCTTGCCATCTCCGTCTCCATCGGCGCTGAAATGATCGCCTCCGCTACCTACATGCAACTCTGGTTTCCCCGCCTGCCCGCTCTCACCTGGGTCTTCGTCTTCTCCGCGCTCCTGCTCGGAATCAACCTCTTCGCCGTTCATACCTACGCGCGCTTCGAATTCTGGTTTGCCATGATCAAGGTTGCCGTCATCGCCGCCTTCATCGCCCTCGGCGCGGCCCTGCTCCTCACCGGACACACCGCCGCTCAATACACCACCCACGGCGGATTTTTCCCGCTCGGCGCGGCTGCTCCCCTCCTCGCCATCACCTTCGCCATTTACAGCTTCGGCGGAGTCGAAATGGTGGCCGTTGCTTCCGGCGAATCCGCTTCCGCCAAAGACATTTCCAGCGCCGTCCGCCGCACTTTCTTCATCCTCACCACCCTTTACATCGGAGCTATCGCCATCCTCGTCGGCATCGCGCCCTGGAACCGCATCGGCGTCACCGAAAGTCCCTTCGTCACCGTCTTTCGTTCCGTCAACCTTCCCGGCGCTACTCACTTCATGAATTTCGTCGTCCTCACCGCTGCCCTCTCCGGATCGAACGCCGCCCTCTACATCTCCTCCCGCATGTTGTTCTCTCTCGCTCGCACCGGTTGGGCTCCTGCCGCCCTCGGCCGCCTTAGCAAAAAAGGAACGCCTACCTTAGCCCTGCTCGTTTCTTCCTACGGAGTCGTTGTCGCCCTGGTCCTCGAACGCTATGCTCCCGCCAAAGCCTTCGAATACATTCTCCGCGGTGCATTTTTCGGCATGATGCTTTCCTGGATCGTCTCCCTCGCCGCCCACATCAGCTACCGCCGCCAACTCACCCCCACCCAAATCCAGACCATCCCCGCCCGCTCGCCCCTGGGCATCTGGGGATCGATCATCGGCCTCACCGTCGTCCTCGCCTCCATCGCCAAAACCTGGTGGGATTCCCGCATCAACCTCATCTCGGGCGTGACTTTCCTCGTCGCCCTCACCATCCTCTACTTCGTCCTTCGTCCCACCCAATCCCAATCCGATTCATAACCCGCCGACCAGGCTGCGCAAGAAATCGCTATTGCAATTGATTTTGGGTGGCGCAGCGGTTCACCGCTGCGATAACTCCATAAGTTTTGATCTGGCTTTAGCCTCTGAGGTAATGCGTCATTCAAACTGGCCGCTGCCATTATTGACGAAATATTGACATTCACCCGAAATACTCCTCCCGGTTTCTGCTATCTTGATTCAGATCAAGCGCCGGAATGCCGCACCGGACGCTGAGTTTCGGACGCCCAATCGCCAAACGTTCATCGCCGTCAGACTTTTTTTCTCAGGGAGTAATCGCTTTCATGAAGCCAGCCATCATCGTCGCCGCCGCCCTGCTCCTCACGCTCGCAACTCAAATGTCGTTCGCGGCCCCGCTCACGGCCCCAACCGTCCTCCACACCTTCACCGGCGGAAAGGATGGCTCCTACCCCGACTCCAACCTCGCCGCCGACGCCGCCGGAAACCTCTACGGCACCACCCAAATCGGCGGTGCCTACGGAGCAGGCATCGTTTTCGAACTTTCCCCCGGCCCCAACGGCAAATGGCAATTTTCCGTGATCTATACCTTCACCGGAGGGACCGACGGCGGCAACCCGCTCGGCAGCCTGGTATTCGACGCCGCGGGTAACGCCTATTCAACAACCTCGTCCGGCGGAGCCAACGGATTCGGCGTCGTCTTCGAACTAACTCCGCCGCCCCAGGGCGCTCCCGCCAAAACATGGACTGAATCTGTCCTCTACAGTTTTCAAGGCGGAAGCAACGATGGCGCCGTCCCCTTCGGCAATGTAGTTTTCGATTCCGCCGGCAACTTATACGGCACCACCTCCATCGGCGGACGCACCCATATCGGCTGCGCCCTCCCCGCCAAAGGCTGTGGCACCATTTACGAGTTGTCGCCGTCGGGAAGCGGATCGTCGGGGGCTAATTCTTGGACTGAAAGAATCCTCCACCTCTTTAGCGACGCCTTTGGCGAAGGCGCCGCACCGAGCGCCGGTCTGGTCATGGATGCCTCCGGCAATCTCTACGGAACTACCTACGATGGCGGCAATAACGATGAATGTGGCGGTTACGGCTGCGGCACCGTATTCGAACTGCTTCCTCCCGCCGCCGGAAAAAAACACTGGATCTTCAAGAACCTCATCGACTTCAACGGCCGTGACGCTGCCCTCCCCGCCGGAGGTCTCACCCTCAACGCCGGCGCGCTCTATGGCACTACTAACTATGGAGGCGCATACAACAAAGGCGTCGTCTTCTCCTTTACCCAGGAATCTGGCCGCTGGAAATTTTCCACCGTCTACAGCTTCAATGGACTCGATGGTCTTCAGCCCTCCGGCAATCTCGCCTTCGACAGCAACGGCAATCTCTACGGCGCAACCTACGAAGGCGGAGCCAATGATTGGGGATCCATCTTCCAACTCGTCCCCGGAGAATCAGGCTCTGGAGAACTCACCTGGACCGAGAATCTCCTCTACAGCTTCGCCGTCAGCGGCAAAGGAGCCGGTGCCAATCCCCTCGGTGGAGTCATCCTCGATTCTGCCGATAACATCTACCTCACCACCAACCAGGGAGGCAGCCTGAAATACTGCCAGCCCAACTCCGGCTGCGGCGTAGTCGTCAAGCTCACTGCTGCCGGAACGCAATAAGGCACTACTCCACAACCAAGCCCAAACTGGGAACCATACCCCGCCCTTCCTACTAACTCGCCCTAATTTTTCAGTTGCCAACTTTTTCTGCTCTGCTATGCTCTCCTTGTTTCGGGTCCCATCTGAACGGCGGGACGAATCTGGACTTCCCTGCCTGTGCGACTCCTGTCGCGTTAGTTCCCGGCCGCTCTGTTCCCCCGAAGCGAAGGAGCAGCAGTGAATTCTTCAAAACAATTCAATATCCTTGCAGGCAGTGAGCGTAAACCTCTCCGCGGTGCCCGCCTGATCCACACTTCGCGCCCGGACCAAACCATCGAAGTCTCCATCCGCCTCCGCTCCAAAGCCGAAGCCAAGCGCAAAGAGCTCAAGTCCGCCCTGGAAAAACCTGGCTTCAAGCACATACCCCGCGCCGAATTCGAAAATACTTACGGTGCCGATCAGGCCGATCTCGACCAGATCAAGAAGTTCGCCCATGAATTCAATCTCAAGGTCCACGAAACTGGCACCGAACTCGCCCGCCGCACTGTCCTACTCTCGGGTACCGTGGCCAATCTGCAAAAAGCGTTTCAGGTCGAACTCAACGAATACAGCCACCCCAACGGCAACTTCCGTGGACGCGTCGGCAGCATCAGCGTACCCTCCGACTACGCCAACATCATCACCGGAGTCTTCGGCCTCGACAACCGCAAGCAGGCAGAGCCCCATTTTCGCCGCCTCATCAAACCCGACAAACACAAACACAAAACCCCAGCCTCTTCCGGCTCCTTCAACCCCACCGATGTCGCCCAAATCTACGACTACCCGCCGGAAAACGGCACCGGGCAATGCATCGGCATCATTGAGTTAGGCGGAGGTTTTCAACTCTCTGACTTGAACTCCTATTTCAGTTCGCTCGGCATCACTCCACCGCCGCAAGTCATCTCCGTGTCCGTCGACGGAGGAAAGAATCATCCCACTACTCCCGATAGCGCCGACGGCGAAGTCATGCTCGACATCGAAGTGGCCGGTTCCATCGCTCCCGCCGCCAAGATCGTCGTCTACTTCACCCCCAATACTGATCAGGGTTTCCTCGATGCCATCACCACCGCCGCCCATGACAGCACCAATCAACCCTCGGTTATCTCCATCAGTTGGGGATCCGCCGAATCGCAATGGACCTCGCAGGCTCTCACCAATATGGATGAAGCGCTCCAGGCCGCTGCCGCCATGGGCGTGACCGTCTGCGTTGCCTCCGGCGACAACGGTTCATCCGACGGCGTCACCGGTGGCCAGAACCACGTCGATTTCCCCGCCTCCGATCCCTTCGTCCTCGGCTGCGGCGGAACCACGCTGCAAGCCACCAACGACAAGTATGTCGGCGAAACCGTCTGGAACGACGGCGCGAGCGGAGGAGCCACCGGCGGCGGCGTCAGTGATGTTTTTCCCCTCCCTTCCTGGCAGCAGGGCTTCGACGTTCCCGCCCCGACCGTCCAGGGCGGAGGCCGCGGCGTTCCCGACGTCGCCGGCGATGCCGACCCCAATACCGGCTTTAACATCCTGGTCGATGGCGACAACGAAGTCATCGGCGGCACCAGCGCGGTTGCGCCTCTCTGGGCAGCGCTGGTCGCAAGAATCAATCAGCGGTTGGGCAAGCCCATTGGCTTCCTCAACCCGCTTATCTACTCGCAAGCCGTCGAAGCCTCCGGATTCCACGACATCACTCAGGGCAACAACGGCGCCTTCAAAGCCGCCGCAGGATGGGACCCTTGCACCGGATTAGGCAGTCCCGACGGCGTGCCGTTACTGGCCGCTCTTACCGGGACCCCCAACCCCGGAGCCCAATCCATCCATGCCGCCCCGAAGTCTCGCAAATCGAAGGAGTCCGCAGCCTAAACACCAACCAAGACAGCTCGGTGCCCAGGCTTGAACCTCAAGGTTGGCGCCCATGTTTTTCCGGGCGCTAACCTGGGCGCCCTCACATTGCCAACATCAGCCTGTTATAGCGCGCCCTAACTTTTTTCTTCATAATTCGGCTATGGCCCTCGTCGTCTTCCTCCGGGGCGTCAACGTTGGCGGACACCGTACCTTCCGCCCCAGCATCCTGGCCCAACAACTCAGCGCCTATGATGTCGTGAACGTGGGCGCAGCGGGCACTTTTGTCGTTCGCAAGCCTGTATCTCGGGCAAAATTCCGCGCTGCACTGCTTCGCGAGCTGCCCTTCGACACGCACATCGTGCTCTGCGAAGGCCGCGATCTTTTGCGACTTGAAACGGAGAAGCCTTTTGCCAGCCAGCCCTCATCACCAGACGAGGTCCGGAATGTGGTCCGGTTCGTAAGTATCCTGTCGAAAGCGGGAGGTGTCCGCGCATCGCTCCCCGTCACCTTTCCCCCAGCCGGAGAGTGGTTGGTGCGGGTAATCGCATCCCAAGGCCAGTTCGTGTTCGGAATGTACCGTCGTCACATGAAGACAATCGGCTACCTTGGTCAGGTCGATAAACTCTACGGAGTGCCTGCGACGACTCGAAATTGGAACACAATCATCGCCATCACCCGAATCCTGAAGAGTGTCAAAAGCGCACGCAAGAATCCTACACGCGCGAATCCTAATGGTTGAATTCCGACACGCCGCGCGAGATCTATACCCGACGTCTGTGATTGTGAGATGTAACCGGTCCCGACACTAAGAGACAAAAAGATCGATGCCTGATGGAGGAAACACGCGAAAAATTGCGCCTCTTGTTCTGCGGACAGCCTCGTCCCCTTGCGGTTTTGCAAACTCAAGCGCAAACGCACCATATCCACGACCAGTCTTTCCTCACACTCATCCGTGACCGCCATCACAGACACCCGCCCACCCAACCAGAGAAAATGGAAACGTGATTGGTGCAATTTCAAAAATCAGGATGGACTCATCGGCGAGCTAAGTCCTTATTCCTGAAGAGCATGGAGCTAAGTAATT
>DATEBK010000137.1:0-6116 GCA_035287825.1 Terriglobales bacterium | reverse complement strand
CGGAATTGATTTTCAGGACGTCGCGGATGTGATTGCGGTTGCCCGAATCGCAGGGGTCGACCGTGTGGGCTTGCTGACCGGAGATGGGACGCATGCTCCGGATGAGGGCGAGAGCTAATTCATGGCGTTGTAGCGGAGTGCGGATCGAGCACGAGGTTGTCGATCAGACGCGTAGAACCGACGTGGGCAGCGACGGCTACCAAAGTTTTTTCGGTTATTTGTTTGACAGGATCGAGGGTGCCGGGATGGACGATCTCGAAATAGTCGAGCACGACTTGTGGCTCGGCGGCGAAAACTTCTTTGGCGGCAGAGATCAACTTTGCGGCAATCCTTTCGCCGTTTTCAAATTGCTGTCGCGCTTTCTGCAACGACTGCCGTAAAACGAGCGCACGACTGCGTTCATCGGGGCTCAGATAGGCGTTACGCGAGCTCATGGCGAGACCGTCGGGCTCGCGCACGATGGGACAGGCGACAATTTCTACGGGAAAATTGAGGTCTCGCACCATGCGCTGGATGATGGCAAGTTGCGCGGCATCTTTCTGACCGAAAAACGCGGCGTCGGGCTCCACGATGTTGAAGAGCTTGGCGACGATTGTGGTCACGCCGCGAAAATGGCCGGGGCGCGAGCGTCCATCAAGCTTGTCGCTCAAGCCTTCGACTACTACCCAGGTGACGGCTGTGTGGGGATAAATTTCATTGACTGGCGGAGCGAAGAGAATGTCGACGCCTTCGTTTTCAAGCAGGCGGCGGTCGCGCTCGAACAGGCGCGGATATTTTGAGAAATCCTCCGTGGGGCCGAACTGGGTAGGGTTCACGAAGATGGATGCCGCAACCACGCGGCAGCGCTCTTTGGCTGCGCGTACCAGCGAGAGGTGACCTTCATGCAGAGCTCCCATGGTTGGTACGAGACCTAAACCCGCGCGGCCGGGTTGTGAGCTGCGCGCGAGTGCGTTATGGCAGGCAGCGCGAACGTCGGGGATGGTGGTGCAGACGATCATATTTCTGGCGAGAGAAAAGAATTCAGGGGGCCTCTTGAAATTGCACGCCCAATTCTTTGAGAGTGCCGAGCAGCAGAGCGCGATTCTTGCGCAGTTCCGTTTTTGTTTGCTCGGGCGGATCCTTCGGCGCCGCTTGCGCAACCAGCACGACGCGGCCATAGGGCCACGCGCTCGAAGGCAAGGCTGCCAACTCCGCCGGAATTTGCTCCACGGTCAGAATGTGAACCTCGCGGTTGGAAAGATCGACGAAGCCGATACCATCCTCACGAACGACGAGGTAGGGGTTCTTCCAACTGGCCATGTTGCTGAACGGAGGATATTTTGTGGGGTCGGGCGCGGGGATTTGCTCAAGGCCAGTCGGCTGTCGCGTTTCCGCCTGAGCTTCAGGCGCAGGCTGGGGCGGCCGGGAACAACTGAGCAGGGAACCGGCAAGCATCGCGCAGGCTAGCACGGATCCGGTGAGCAGAAGGGCAGTGGACGTGAGTGGCACGGCATCTCGCACTGGTTTCTCCGACCAATATTATCGCCGCATCGCCTGTTTGCGGTGGAGTACCGTTTCGAGTGCGGCCTGTGTTTCTTTGGGCAAGTGGTAGCTCTCGGCGTCGCTGGGGAACTGGTGCGAAAGCACATCGGCCTTGAAGGCAAGGACGGACTGCGTGATGAGCGCGGCGGCGTCAGCGTAGCGGCGGACAAATTTCGCGGGATGGGCGAAGGTCAGGTTGACGAGATCGTGGAAGACCAACACCTGGCCGTCGCAATCGGGGCCGGCGCCGATGCCGATGGTGGGCGTTTCAACTTCGGCGGTAATCATGGCCGCGACTTCGCGCGGAATGCCTTCGAGCACAATACAGCAGACGCCGGCGCGGTCGAGGGCAACCGCATCGCGCATCAGTTGCTCAATGGCATTCAGCGTCTTGCCCTGGACCTTGTAGCCGCCCATCACATTCACCGATTGCGGTGTGAGGCCGATGTGGCCGGCGACGGGGATCTCGGCATTGATGACGCTACGAATCACGTCGACGCGCTTTTCTCCGCCCTCCATTTTGACGGCTTCGGCGCCGGCTTCTTTGACGAAACGGGTGGCGTTGTGGATGGCTTCTTCTGAGGTCGCGTGGTACGAACCGTAGGGCATGTCGGCGATCAGCAATGCGTCCTTGACGCCGCGCCTGACCGCGCGGACGTGATGGAGCATTTCGTCGACGGTGACCGAGAGCGTGTTCTCGTAGCCGAGCATGGTCATGGCCAGCGAATCGCCGACCAGGGCGATGTCGATTCCGGCTTCATCGACCAGGCGCGCGGTGGCGTAGTCGTAAGTGGTCAGGCAGGTAATGGGTTCATGAAGAATCTTTTTTTCGCGGAGAGTAGCAGTGGTGATCTTGCGGCGAGGTTCGCCGATCGGGGTAAGACTCACGATGTCCTCCAGTGCCCCTCCGCAAACCGGGCGGATAGAGCCTGTGCGCGTGATCCCTAAAACAACTGTTTGGATGACGCAACCGAATTATAACGCCCAAAGGGGCGCTGGTCGATAGGCCTTTACCAGGGAGTGAGGGAGCGTTTCAGGTACATGTGTTTTCAGGTATTTGCGGAGGCTCGCGGTAGGTGGGGTTATGCGCTGGCGGCATTTTCGCCGCCCAAGGGCAGAAAATATTGCGTGCCTTTGATGGGGGCGGAGACTTTTTTCAGCAATTCCTGCAGGTCTTCGTTGCGGTCGACGAAATCGATCTCATTGGTGTTGACGATGAGCAGGTCGGATTGCGTGTAGTGGAAGAAAAAGTGTTCGTAGGCTTTGACCACTTCCATCAGGTAATCCTCACTGATGGATTTCTCGTTCGACGCGTTCTTTTTCTTGAGGCGCTTTTTCAATACTTCCGGCGTGGCTTGCAGATAGATGACCAGGTCGGGAGTGGGGACCTGTTCGCGAAAATAATTGAAGTAGCGATTATAGGTGTCGAGTTCGTGATCGTTGAGATTGAGGCAGGCGAAGAGCTTGTCTTTTTCAAAGATGTAATCGGAAACGACGGTTTGGTTCGAACGCGGGCCGAGATCGAGGGCGCGCAACTGCTCGAAACGGCGAATCAAAAACGCCAGCTGGGTTTGAAAGGCTGCGCCCGGTTCGCCTTCGTAGAAGGCCTTGAGGAACGGATTGTCCTCAGGTTCGACCACGCGCTGGGCGGCGAGGCGCTCGCCTAGAACCCGCGCCAATGTGCTCTTCCCAACGCGTATGGGGCCTTCGACCGCAATGTAACGGGGAAGCTCGAAAAGCTTAGCCATGGAATGTGGTGGAGAACTGGGAAGCAGAATATATTGCTTCGGGCGGATGCGCAATTGTGGATTACAGACATCGAAAATCGTGGTCGTTCGTCGCTGGTCGTTCATCGCTGGTCGTTCGCGATTCGCTGGTGGCTCGCGGGGAGTGCTCGTATTGGAAAGCCTGCCAACGACCGACTCCTGGCGACTGGAGACCATTTAGAATTTGTAGATGCTCCCCACCCTGGTTGGGCTCACGGCCGCCGCCGCTGCTGCTGCGACAGCGGCTGGTTATCAGACGATGTCGCCGACCGGACAGTGGTACGGGCGAACATTCGCAGGGGGGCAACGCGGGACGAAGCAAATCGCGCTGACGTTCGACGATGGGCCGAACGGTCCGCACACGCTGAGACTGCTTGAGGTGCTGGCGAAGCATGGCGTGAAGGCGACGTTCTTCATGATCGGCAGCTACGTGCGGCAACAACCTGAGATCGCGCGCGCGGTGGCGCGAGGTGGACACGTGATTGGCAATCACACGTTCTCGCACCCGCGGCTCATTTTTAAGACGGCGGTGGAAACGCGGGCGGAACTGGTGGAGTGCCGGTTGGCGTTGCAGGATGCAGTCGGCGTACATTCGAATTTGTTTCGTCCGCCGTTTGGGGGAAGACGGCCGGCAACGCTCAGGGTGGTGCGCCAACTCGGGCTGCAGCCGGTGATGTGGAATGTAAGCGGAGAGGATTGGAAAGCTCCGACGGCGGAAGCGATCGAGAACGAAGTTGCGCGGCAGATTCGCGGCGGCGATGTCGTGCTACTGCATGATGGCAGTCATCGTGGGATGGGCGCGGAGCGGACGCGGACGGTTGCGGCTACGGAGGGCTTGATTCCGAGGCTGCGCGATCAGGGGTATGAGTTTGTGACGGTGGAGGAGATGCATGCAATCAGCGATCAGCTTTAGGCAGTTGGATGAAGGTGCGTTCGCCGGTCCAGGTATTGCATTGACCGAGTGAACGCATGCAGGCTTCTCCGGCTACCGTCTTTTTCTACGCCGCAGTCATCGCAAACGCCTGCTTGGCTGCGGCGATGGTCTGTTGCACATCTTGTTCGGTGTGGGTCGCGCTTAAAAATGCCGCTTCGAATTGCGATGGGGGCAGGTAGATTCCGTTCTCGAGCATGGCGCGGAAAAAATTCCCAAACGCCTTGGTGTCGCACTTTTCAGCGGATTCCCAGTCGGTGACGGGGCCTTTGGTGAAGAACCAGGTAAACATTGAGCCGACGCGGTTATGGGATATGGTCACGCTGGCGTCTTTGGCTGCGGCGGCGACTCCGGCGACTAGTTCGGCGGCGAGCTTGTCGAGCTTCGCGTAAACGTCTTTGTGTTCTCGCAAATAATTCAGCGTGGCGTAACCGGCGGCCATTGCCAATGGATTGCCGGAAAGCGTTCCGGCCTGGTAGACGGGACCGAGCGGGGCGATCAGATCCATGATTTCGCTGGGGCCGCCGTAGGCGCCGACGGGCAGGCCTCCGCCTATGATTTTTCCCATGGTGGTGAGGTCGGGCTGAATGCCGTAGAGTTCCTGGGCTCCGCCGAAGGCGAGGCGAAATCCGGTCATGACTTCGTCGAAAATCAGCAAGGAGTTGTCGCGTGCGGTGATCGCGCGCAGAGCTTCGAGGTATCCGGGCGCGGGAGGCACGCATCCCATGTTGCCGACTACGGGCTCGACGATGACACAGGCGATCTGATGCTTGAATTTGTCGAAAGCCTGCTCGATCGCATTCGTGTGGTTGAAGGGAAGCGCGAGGGTGAACTGGGTGAATTCTTCGGGAACTCCGGCTGAGCCGGGAATGCCGAGGGTGGCGACGCCCGATCCGGCTTTCACCAGCAATCCATCGGAGTGGCCGTGATAACAGCCTTCAAACTTCACAATGTATTTGCGTTTGGTATAGGCGCGAGCGAGGCGGATAGCCGACATCGTTGCCTCGGTTCCGGAACTTACGAAGCGAACTTTCTGCATGTGAGGAAAAGCGGAGATGATGAGTTCGGCGAGATCGGCTTCGGCGGGAGTGGAGGCTCCGAAGCTGGTGCCGTTGCGCGCGGCGGCGATGATGGCATCGATTACGACGGGCGCAGCGTGGCCGAGGATGAGCGGACCCCAGGAACCGATGTAGTCGATATAGTCGTTCCCATCCGCATCATAAATATGAGAGCCGTGGCCGCGGACGATGTAGAGCGGGTCGCTTCCGACGCTGCGAAAGGCGCGCACCGGGGAGTTGACGCCTCCGGGGATGAATTGTTCGGCGCGTTGCTGCAGCTTGCGGGATTGATCGGTGTTGCGGGGCACGAATACCTCGTTAGAAGACTAGCGCGGAAGCTCAACAAACATCGGGAGCCATATCGTACAACATGTATGTGTTGCCGTTCGCCAGGTTGATTGGCGAACCGCCCGTACACGTGCTTGAACATCCTCCGACAACCGGTGGCGGCGGAGCACAGGTCCACGCGATGGAGTGACACGCGGCGCTCCAGCCGGGGGCACCAAGGTACCAGATGGCATTGCAAGTCGGACCCACTCCTCCGTATTGCGCTTGATCGGCTGCGACGTAAGGCGCAAGGCTCGAATAATCCGGCTGGGAACCGCTGCCACCGCCCCCGCTAACCCCCCACGTGTTGTATTGTGTACAAGCCCCACCTTGCGCCCAGATGCTCGCAGTCAGACTTGCCATCAAGAGGAATAAAACCAGCGTTCTTGCAGTCATACGCTTGCCTTTCTTGTCGTTCCACTCAAGAGTAGCCGACCCCAATATCGGTATTGCTGAACCACTCGGCCAACCGTTTGACCGTTTGGAAGAACGGTCTTGCAGTTCACGTTATTT
>DATEBK010000136.1:0-16771 GCA_035287825.1 Terriglobales bacterium | reverse complement strand
CGAACGTGGCCGGCTGGTCGGGAAACATGAGGTTGCCCAAAAGAAACCGGGTCCAGGTATTGCCGGACTTGGGAAACGAAACCAGGAAAACGTCATCGGGAAGAAGCAGCAGGCTGCGCCCAGGACGATGCTGGCCCAGTGCGCGTTTAACTCCGGCTTTGATGTGTCGAATCATTTTACTTTCCTGTCTTAGCCCCGCTCCGCATCCTGTCTTAGCCCCGCTCCGCGCCGGCGTGGACCAGGCTGGGAACGGCGAGTTCGTATCCGATCTCGCGCATCAATCCGCCCCACGCGCCTTCGATCTCAGCGATGCTGGCTTCGGGCAATTCGCTCTTCCATCCGCCAGCTTTCGCGGCGCGAACGAACGGCTTGTCCTGGCGCGTCTCGCGGGTGGAGGACCACAACATCCCCTGCTTCTTTTCGAGTTCTCTCATGCGGTCGGCGGAACTCTGCTGGATCGCGAACGAGATCCGCTTCGGATCGGCTGACACGCCGAGAAACTCGGCAATCTTTTCCATTTCTTCGATGGCCTGCGATTGCAGCGCTTCGTACCTGACGAGCAAAAATTGAGGTCCCTGGCGGCGGGTGTAGAACCATGAGGCGGCATTCTCACCCCAGGTGCCGTAGGGATGGTTCAATTCTCCGCGAACAAACCGCGAGACGAATTGCGGCAGCGGATAATCTTCGCTGATGGCGCGCCGCTTGATGTCGAAATGAAATTCCGAGAGCACCACGTCGCGCGGGTCGCGAACGATGTAAATCAGCTTTCTATACCGCGGATCGAAATACTGGTGGCTCTTGATATATCGCGGCCGCGGCATAGTTTCGAGATGCCGCTTCGACAATCCTTCGGGGTCGGGGATCAGCTCGTTAATGTTGGCGAAGTCGGGCTGCTTCTCGGGAAAAACCAGATTGGCGATCAGAAACCGCGTCCAAGTATTGCCCGACTTGGGATAGGAAACAAGAAAGATGTCGTCGGGAAAAACCCTGAGGTTCCGGCCGGGATGATGCAGCCCGAGGAAATGCTTTCCGCCAGCGATGAGACGCTTGATCATCAGGCTGACGCTCCGTTGGACGATCCATGCCGAATTCGATTCCACAGGGAGATAAGTTTCGTGGTGGCTCCGGGCGCGACGCGCAGGGCGACGAGAGTCACACTGAGGCTGGGCTTGTGAAAATATCCGTTCGCTTCTGAAATCAGTTGGCGCGCCTGATCAAACTGGCGTTGCTCCAGTTTGCTCTTGCCCTCTTCGAGCAAATATCTGGCGCGGATTTCGGCGGCGCGCTGCTCGACAATTTTGCGATCCGCATCCTGCAGGGGAAGAGACTTTTTGTACTGCTCGAGAATCGTGCTGTAGCCTTCGGCCATTTTGGCTCGCGACTGGCTGAGCGAACCGGGGCGGCCGACGGGCATGCGCGCCTGCAATTTGCGCGAGTATCCGATTTTAGCGCCGTGGAAAGCGGTGCGCACCCACATATCATAATCGTCGCAGCGGGCCAGCTTTTCATCGAACCCGCCGGCTTTCACAATCGCCTGCTTGCGCGCCACTACGGTTGAAATCGGAATCTGGCAACGTTCCACGAGTAAAGATCTGAACGTGGCTTCGCCCTCGGAGGGACAGCGCTCCATGAATTCGCGCTCTTCACCGGGCAATCCGACCCAGCCGTTGGAATAGGTGAGGCCGAGCGACGGGTCGGCAGCGAACAACTGCATCTGCGAGGCGAGATGGTCGGGCATCCAGGTGTCGTCACTGTCGAGGAAGGCGACGAACTCGCCGCGGGCGTTACGAATCGCGTTGTTTCTCGCTCCAGCGGCGCGCTTGTTCTCCTGCTTGAGATAGACGATGCGGTCCATGTAGGGCGCGAGAACTTTTTCCAGTTCAGGCGTGTCCGGAGAACCATCGTTCACGACGATGGCCTCGAAATCCTTGAAGGTCTGGGCAAATACCGAATCGAGGCAGGCCGCGATCAGGTTGGCGGTCTTGTAGCTGGGAATAATGACGCTGACCACGGGCGCCGAGGCATTGATTGTCGGTGCGCTGGGCGCAGAACTGGTTACTGGGCTGGATTCGGCTATCGGCATGATCTCCACGAGTGCGTATTACTGATTCACGACCCTAATGATTCACGAACCATTATTGACGAATCATATTTAGGTACTGTGAAACACAAATTCCTTTTCCCCAGCGACGATGTTATTGACGGCTTCCACACCCATCATCACCGAGTGGTCCATATTTCCAATTTCGTAGCGCCAGGCGCCAAAACGGCCGCGCGAATAAATTCCCTTTTCGAGCAACGCCGGTTGAAGCACGTCCAGCGCCCGATCCCGGCCAAGCGTCGGGATGGGATACGAATATCCCACTATTCGATGATAGCGCGAGACAATACGGCTACGGTCAGCCTCTTCGAGCATTTTGGCCCGAATGAGTCCCGCAGTCACCTGATCGAGCACTTTTTCCGGATCTGGCGTTTCGCCCACGCGGAAGGACATTTCACACATCAGCGAACTGTATTGCTCGGTATCGCCATTGGGAACGTTGAAGGGCGAGTAGTGCGAGAAGTAGGTCGCGCGGTAGCACGGCATCTCGGAATCGGTGAAGTAGATCCAGCAGCGGCCGGTTTCGATCTTTTTCTTTAAACCCAAACCAACGACCAGAAGGTTGTTGTGGACGAGGCCTTGCGCCGCATCTGTGAGCCGGCTGTCGGCGGGCTTGATCATGTGTGTCAGCAAGTCGAGCGGCGAAGTCGAAATCAATATGTCGTAGGTGTCTCCGGTGCCGTCGGCGAAAGAAACGCGGCGATTGGCCACATCGACTTCGGCAAGCTTTTTCCCAGTCTTGATCTTCTCCGGAAAGTGCGCGGCCATGCGGCGGTAAATGTCGCCGGTCCCGCCGTGCAGTGGAAACTTGAATTTGTTGTTCGGACCCCATCCCACATCGTCGCGATCGTATAAAACATTTTCGAGAAGCCGTTTGAAATCGACTACGGCAACGCGCTCGGCGATCCAGTTCTTTGACATCTGTTCGAGCGGAGTGGTCCAGACCTTGGAGTTGTAGGGGAACATGAAAGCTTCGGCGATGCCTTCGCCCATGGTGGCGAGGATCCAGTCGCGAAAATTTCCGGCTTCTTTTGCGCTGCCGTTGGCGGCGGCTTTGGCGGCTCCGACCAGGCAACGGACCTGAATCTCTTTCGGCAAATACTTCAGATTGCTCTGGAAGGGATAAGGCACCCAGGAATCGTCGCCTTGTACGATCCAGCTCTCGCGAATGCGCTCGTGGACTTCTTTGCCCAGGACCTTGTCGATCAGTTTGTCAAAGTAAGGATAGTGGGAAAAAATGACGTGACCGCCTTCATCCCAGACGAAGCCGTGTTTGTCGACATGGGAGGTAGCGTGGCCGCCGACGCCGTCGGACTTCTCGTAAAGAACCCAGTTGTCGTATCCCAATTCGTGGAGACGGTAGGCGGCGCCGAGCCCGGTAGGCCCCGCTCCGATGATGACAACTTTCTTGCTCGGCATAGATTTTAGTCTTGGATTTGGCTCAAATCGGACATCGGCAGCATGCAAAATTAGTGAAAAAATCGTTCGGGGAGTAACTGAATTGTACCATACGGTTTTTGCCGCTTTTGAGTGCCCGAAGTAACCTCGGCACCCCTCTCAACTCATTGAAAACCAGCGCTCCGGGCTTGATTTGGAGGAGCTAGAAGCAGGTGGCGGCGACTGTCTGCAGCGAGGTGACGTTGAGGCGGTTCAGGGCACCGTCCTTGATGAGAACGCCTTTCGCCGCTACCTTCTTTTCCTTTTGGCTGGCAGGATTGAAGACATCAACGCCCAACAGTTCATCCTGTTGGCTGCCCAGTGGTTTTGCCGCCGCCTCCGCTACAGCAGCGGATGACGTACCTTGGGTTTTGGAGACGACGGGCTCGCCGGCATGGGTGAGAACCCACGCTCCCGACCGGGTTTGGCCTTGATCTTGATTCAAGCAGCCAACCACTTCAACAATAGGCAGGATGTTCTGCGGTTTCGGTGGCGGCGTTACGGTCAAATCCTGGTCATCGATCGTGTACTGGATAAACGGGGTGAACATTTCATCCCAGCTCTGATTTTCTTCGCGGAAGTGAACATCGCTTTCCGGTCCGGGGCTGTGTCCGGCGTCGGACACGTCGCGCCGGTGGTGGTGCATAAGGTTTTCGTTCTTGAGCGAATTATCGTAATGGGCGGTGACGATCAGCTTTCCGCCTGCCGGCAACTTGAGCGGTGTTTCCAGTTCATAGGCGAGCTGCCAGTGAAAATCGTATTTCGGGACGGTGAGCAGGGTTTCTTCGCGGCCGTCGGGATAGGTGACGGAATACTTGAAATCCTTGCCTCGGAGATGGGCGTGGGGCTGCAATTGATAAATCGTGATGGGCTCGGTGTAGGCGGTGATTCCGATCACTTCGTAATTCTCGGCGTAAGGCGGAATGGGCGGAATCGCAACAGTCGTGCCCTCGGCTTTTTCCCCTGGAGCGTCGGTCAGCAACTGATGGCCGTCGGCGATGATAGTTTCTCCTGAAGCGGGCACGCGAAAAAGTTGATGTTTCGGAGGGTCGGGCCGGAACCAGAACGCGACTTTTGTCTGGTCCTTTACCGGCTGGCCGATGGCCTGGTAGTGAATGTTGAAGTTCAGATACAGATTCTCGCCGCCTTTGAGCAGCTTGGCGCTGTCGCCGTATGTCTCCAGCGTGGTTCCCGGCGTATACACGCCCAGCATGTCATGGACGGCAGGATTCGCCGGAGTTCCGACGGCAAATTGAGTGGACTTCAAACCATTGCGAAAGCCAAGCTTTCGCGCCACCTGTTGGAGGTTGTCAATGTTCTCAGGCGTCACTCCGGGGGCTAACTCAACTTCGGTGATGGCCATATGGTGCACGACAGCGCCGTTTCCGGGGAGCACTTGCATGGCGGTGACCCACTTGTCGGTTGTGAACGGAACTTTGATGAGACGCCGGATGTAAGGAATTTCGCCTTGCGCGGGAACGTCGAACTCGGGCATGGAAATGACGATGTCGGGAGCGAGTCCCTTGGGGTGCAGCCATCCTTTGGGAAAACTTGGCTGAGGCGGCAGATCGGCATCGCTTCCTTTGGGAGCGCCGGCATCGACCCAGGCAATCAGTGTGTCGATTTCCTGCTGGGTCAACCGCGGGTCGTTGCGAAACTTCACGCTCCGGGTGGGATCGGCCGGCCAGGGCGGCATCTGGCGACTCAGGACTTGTTGCTTGATTGAATCGGCCCAGGGCCGGGCGGATTCGTAGGAGAGCAGGGACACCTCCGATGCAATCTCGCCGGGGCGATGACAATTCGCGCAGTGCTTGAAGAGAATCGGCGCAACTTCTTTATTGAAGGTGGGCGCGGGAGAATCGGCGGCGAAAGCTACCGGAAGGAAAGCGAGAGCAACGATCGCAAAAAGAATGACTGCGCCACGAATCTGCTTTGACCGGATGATTCTAGCGCTTGGATAATTTTCCCTCACAATTACCCGCTATTGTACCCATTTCGTGCCTGCGACAGCCGATATCTCCGGAGCGGCACAGTGATTCATCCGCCCGTTGCGATTGTTCAAGATCAGCGTGGATCGAGCAAGTCTATTCCTGGCTGCGTGAGCTCCAAGAATCTTGCCTTTGCCGTCAAATCGTTGTAAATTCAGCAACAGCGTTGGTAAGGCTGATCCTCTCCCCGATCCAACAAATCCCAGTTCAGGCACGCCTCGGAGTGAACATGCCCTCTAGTAATCTCATCGGGAAGCGCCACCGTTTCCAGACGCTGGCATTTGGCCGAGCTTCTGCGCCCGATCTGCGCTGTGCGCTCGCGCTGGTTCGCCGGTTTGCGTTCATGACTGCAACGGTTCTTCTTTCGCTGGTCTGTATTTCTATCTCTCCAGCGTTCGGCCAGACGCCTGTTCTGACGCAGCACTACGACAATGCGCGCACCGGACAAAATCTTACGGAAACCGTTCTGACGCCTGCGAATGTTAATCCGGTGGAATTCGGAAAACTCTTCACGCAGCCGCTCGATGGCCAGATGCCGGCGCAGCCGCTGTATGTTCCGGGCGTTTTGATTCCAGCGTTGAACGCCACCTACAACGTCGTGTATGTCGCGACCATGCATGACAGTGTTTACGCCTTCGACGCCGATAGCAACCAAGGAACCAGCGCCTCTCCGCTCTGGTACGTAAATTTTCTTGATCCTGCCAACGGCGTGACCAGCGTTCCAGAAACTGACGAGTTCTGTAAGAGTGATTACACGGAGTTCGGAATCCAGGGCACTCCGGTTATCGACACGACGCGAAACGCTATCTACGTGCTGGCCATGACCAAGGAGAATGGCGCCTACGTTCACCGGCTGCATGCTTTGAATTTGGGTACGGGCGCGGAGATGTTCGGCGGACCGACGGTCATCACGGGATCGGTGACGATCGATAACCAGCTCTACACCTTCATTGACAAGTACCAGCAGGAACGCCCGGCGCTGCTGGAGCAGGATGGCATCATCTACATTGGCTTCGGAGGCCCGGGATGTAACGTCAAGACCGAAAACGGCTGGGTCATGGCCTACGACGGTGGAACGATGCAGCAGGTTGGGGTATTTGACGCTTCTCCGGACGTCATGGCCTCGGCGGTTTGGTTGTCGGGGGCGGGATTGGCGGGAGACGGGAACGGCAACATCTACGCCAATACGGGTGACGGTTTATTTGATGCGAATGAGGGCGGAAGCCATTATGGGGACAGCGTCCTGAAGTTCAATCAGGGCGACGGGGTGATGAATCTGGTGGACTCGTTCACTCCCTACAACCAGCGATATTTTCAGCTCCACGATCTGGATGTGAGTTCGGGCGGAATTACGCTCTTGCCGCCGGTGGCGGAGGGCAACTTCGCGGTCGCAGTCGATAAGAACGGAACCATTTACCTGCTGAACCAGGATGCCCTGGGCGGATACGACGAAGCGGGTGACAGCCAGATTCCGCAAGAACTGGATGCACCCGTACTGGGACAAGTTCATGCCGGACTGACTTACTGGAACAATACTGTTTATCTCGGAGCCTATGACACTCCGGTGCTCGCTTACGCATTTGCCAACGGGCAACTTTCGCTGACCCCGACTTCGCAAACTCCACAGGCCACTTCTCATCCGCAGGGTGGGATTGTCTCCTCGAACGGCGCGACCGCGGGAATTTTCTGGTATGTATCCGTTCCGACGAGCATCCTTTTTGCATTCGACGCCACCAATCTCGCGAACGAGTTTTACAACAGTTCGATGGCGGCGGGGAAACGCGACGCCTTTGGTCCGTCGATCCATTTCGAAATGCCGATCGTCGCCGACGGCAGGGTTTACATTAACGGCAAAACCCAGTTGGCCGTGTTTGGCTTGCTGCCCGATCTCGTGGCCGCAGCCGGCAACAACCAGTCCGGGCAGGCAGGGACACAGCTGCCGATTGCGTTACAAGCGGCTATACAGGACCCCTACACAGGGCCGATTCAGCAGGCTGGGATTCCGGTAACTTTCGCCGCCGTCGGCAAAGTGGGTTCGTTCTCGAACGCTCACGCCACCACCAACAGCTCGGGAGTGGCCACCACTTCGTACACTCTGCCCAACCAACCGGGCACCTACACGATCACGGCGTCCAGTACAGGTTATGCGCCTGCGACTTTCACTGTCACGGCCACGCCGGGCACGCCCTCAACGGTTTCGATCTCCTCGGGAAATGCGCAGAAGACGCCGGTCGCAACCCAGTTGGCTTCTCCGCTGGCGGTCAAAGTAAAAGATGCCGCGGGGAACGGACTGGGCGGCGTGCAGGTTGCGTTTTCCGATGGAGGGGCTGGTGGAGTCGTAGGGTCGCCGACCGCAACGACCAACTCGGCGGGCATCGCCAACACCACCTACTCGACGGGGACCGCGACAGGGATGGTCTACATTACGGGCACGGTGACGGGATTGAGCCCGGCGACGTTCAAAGAAACGGTGCTGGCCGGGCCGGCAACATCTCTGGGGATTTATTCGGGCAACAATCAAACGGTAAAGCCAGGGGTGCCTGCTCCGAAAGAATTGGAAGTGTTGATTACGGACCAATATGGCAACCCGGCATCGGGGATTTCGGTGAGCTTCTCAGATGGCGGCGCCGGAGGGAGCTTTTCGAAGAATCCGGTCCTGACCAGTGCGAAGGGAATCGCCAGCGTGCACTACACTACACCTTTGACGGCGGGCACTGTGACGGTAACGGCGTCTTCGGCAGGACTTCCCTCGGCGTTGTTCACGGTCAATGTGAACTAAGTGCGGTGAACTAGGTGCGGTGAACTGAGTGCGGAAGAAATATTTGCCGGGCCGACGCGGGAATTTACCGCGAAAGTCTCGCCTCAATATCGCTGAGGCAACAAGTTACCTCTGAGTAGTTTTTCGCCTGCCAGTCTGGCTCCGCGCATCCACATCGGATTAAAATCAGCTACCTAGGCTTGCAGTTCGATGCCGTCGGGGGGCTGAATGTGCCAAAGGGCAGTTTCCCTTCCCTTGCCGGGGATGAATGTCGCAACTTTTTTCAGCTCGACCGGCGCGGAGCGGCTTATTTGCGTAGTTGTTCAGATCACGTAATTTTTTCAATGACTTAGAATCGTCAGTGCAGAGCGATACGGAAGAATAATTGCTTGATCATCCCGTTACCCTAATTTGCAGGAACTGGTATAAAACTTAAAGAGAGTTTGCCCATCGGACCATCCCTCGCAACCCCAGCGGGTCCAGACTGGAAAGGACCTTTTGCATGAAATCCAGCGATAATAGAACCAGCGAAAAAATTGAAGTGACTATCGGGAGGATTAAGGACTTGACCGCATCGACCAGCCATCTGATTACCCCACATGGGGGAGACCTTGTTCAACTAAAAGTGCCGGCCGCGCGCGCCGCGGAGTTGAAAGCGCAATCGAAGGACTGGCCGTCGTGGGACCTGACCGCCCGCCAACTCTGCGATCTGGAACTACTGATGAGTGGAGGGTTTTCTCCGCTGACCGGGTTCATGAACCGCGCCGACTACGAAGGCGTGTGCAACAACATGCGACTCGCCAACGGCACCCTATGGCCGATGCCGATCACGCTCGACGTGAGCGAGGACTTCGCCAAGAAGCTGACGCCGGGATCGAGCAAGGTAGCGTTGCGCGACGGTGAAGGCGTGATGCTGGCCGTTCTCCACGTGCAAGACGTATGGCAACCGGACCGCAAGGCTGAAGCTCAGTCTGTTTTTGGTTCCACCAGCGCCGCGCACCCTGGCGCAGACTATGCCATCAACAAATCGAACCCGTGGTATGTCGGCGGCAAAGTGGAAGAGCTGCAGCCGCACGCCCACTATGATTTCCGCTCGCTGCGCCTGACTCCGGCCGAACTGCGCGCCGAATTTGAACGCATGGGATGGACGAAAGTTGTCGCATTCCAAACCCGCAATCCTATGCATCGTGCCCACGTCGAACTCACCATGCGTGCGGCCAAGCAGGTGGAAGCGAATCTCCTGATCCATCCTTCGGTCGGCATGACCAAACCCGGCGACGTGGATTATTTCGTCCGCACGCGTTGCTATCAGTTGCTGCTGGCGAAGTATCCGCATGGCACGGTCAAGTTGTCGATGCTGCCATTGGCCATGCGCATGGGCGGACCGCGCGAGGCGATCTGGCACGGCCTGATCCGCAAGAACCACGGCTGCACTCACTTCATCGTCGGCCGCGATCATGCCGGTCCGGGAAAAGACACGGACGGTAAGCCGTTCTACGGGCCGTACGATGCGCAGGAACTCTTCAAGAAACACGAAGCGGAAATGGGCGTCACCATGGTCCCCTTCCAGATGATGGTGTATCTGGAGGGCGAAGACCGTTACGTTCCCTCGGACGAAATACCGAAGGGCGCGAAAGTGCTCGACGTTTCCGGCACGGAACTGCGCGAGCGCCTCAACGAAGGGCGGGACATTCCGGCGTGGTTTACCTATCCGGAAGTGGTGCAGGAATTGCGCCGCAGCTATCCGCCACGTCACAAGCAGGGGGTCACGATTTTCTTTACCGGGCTTTCCGGATCGGGAAAGTCGACTATCGCCAACGCTTTGATCACGAAGTTTCTGGAGATGGGCGGACGTCCGGTGACGCTGCTGGATGGCGACCTGGTGCGCAAGAATCTATCGAGCGAACTCGGTTTCTCCAAGGAACATCGCGACATCAACATTCGCCGCATCGGCTATGTGGCCTCGGAGATCACCAAGAACGGCGGCATCGCGGTTTGCGCGCCGATCGCTCCTTATGAGGCAACGCGTAAGGCAGTGCGAGAGATGATTGAGCCGTTTGGTGGATTCATTCTGGTGCACGCAGCCACCAGCATTGATGTTTGCGAACAGCGCGACCGTAAGGGACTCTATGCCAAGGCGCGCGCCGGCATCGTTAAGGAATTCACCGGCATTTCAGATCCTTACGAGGCGCCTACCGATGCCGAAGTGGTGATCGACACGGCTAAACTCACCCCGGAAGAGGCTGCGCAGACCATCATTCTGCACCTGGAGCGGGAGGGCTTCGTCGGCGCCAACGGCAATGGCTAGGATGCCAAGAAAGTCCATCATAGCAATGGACTTTATGAAATAATAATCGTCGGATCAACGGTTCCGGTTTCGATTCTCATTTCCTTAACCTGAGTTTGCTTTACTGAGGACCGAAACCGCCAAGGAATCGAAGGACGGCATGGAATTCTTGCTGCTAAAGGTGTTGATCGGCTTCACGGTTGGAACGCTGATCGGGTTAACGGGAGTGGGCGGCGGCGTGTTGCTGCTGCCCATGCTCATCTTTGGCCTGCACATACCTCCAATAATTGCTGTCGGTTCCGACGCACTATTCAACTTCTTCACTAAGATTCCCGCCAGCATCATGCACCTGCTGAAAGGCACGGTGCGGAGAAAAGTCGTTCTGGCGATGGCTGTCGGGAGTATTCCCGGATCCTACCTGGGCGTGACCTTTCTGGTGCACCTGCGCCAGGTCTATGGCACGGGCGTCAACGATTTCATCAAGTCCGCTGTCGGATTGCTCCTGGTCCTGATTCCCACGCTCCTGCTGTTTCAGGGACGGATTGAAGAGCATCTTGCCGGGCGCCAGCCGAACATGAAATCTTTCGCGTTCATGTCTGTGATTGGACTGGTCGGCGGCTTTCTGGTCGGCATCACTTCGGTCGGGTCGGGCAGCATCATTATGATGTTGCTGCTTTTGTTTTATTCGTTCGCGCCGAAAATCATGGTCGGCACTGACATTGCCCATGCTGTGATTTTGACTGGCGTCACCAGCCTGTTGCACTGGCGCGCGGGCAACGTCGATCCCCATCTGGTTATGTCGCTATTGATCGGGTCGATTCCCGGCGGAATGTTAGGTTCGTACTTGAGCAGCCGCGTTCCCACTCTCTGGCTGCGAAGAATTTTGTGCACCCTCTTGCTGGCTACGGGAGCGCGAATGTTGTGGGCGTGAAACTTCGGGTCTCAGGTCTTAGGTTTTAGGCAAGACGCTGCTGGCCACCTGGATCTGACACCTAAGACCTGACACCTGAGACCTAAACTTATCCACGGAGCGCAACTTGACCTCATCTTCATCCACGGAAACTCTGGAACGCATTCACGCCGCCCTGGAGGCGGCCCGCGAGGTTCTCAACCGCTTCACGCCCGGGGCCATCGAGGCGCAATATAAGGTCGGCACCGATCCGGTGACCGAGGCCGATCATGCGGTAGACGCCGTGTTGAAGAAGAATCTGCTGCGCGCCGGCGAAGGTTGGCTTTCCGAAGAGACGGTCGACGATTTTACGCGTCTCGACAAGCAGCGCGTGTGGGTAGTCGATCCGCTCGATGGGACGCGCGAATTCGTGCAGGGTATTCCTGAATTCTGCGTTTCCATCGCCATGGTTGAAAACGGAATTCCAGTGGCTGGCGGAATCTGCAATCCGGCAACCGACGAACTCATCCTCGGATCGCGCGACACCGGCGTCACCTATAACGGCAAGCCCGCGCAGCCCAGCCAGCGCAAGGACCTGCACGGGGCGCTCGTGCTCGCCAGCCGCAGCGAAGTGAAACGTGGCGAGTGGAAGCAGTTTGAGTCCGCTGAATTTAACATTCGTCCGATGGGTTCAGTTGCCTATAAGCTTGGGCTCGTCGCCGCAGGCCGCGCCGATCTTACCTTCACGCTGGTTCCGAAAAATGAGTGGGACGTGGCCGCGGGCGCTGCGCTGGTCGAAAGCGCTGGAGGCTGGACGCTCAAGCTCGATCAGTCGCCGCTGCGCTGCAATCAGAAGGATCCGCTGATCTCCGGCCTGCTGGCGGGTGGTCCGTTTCTCCGTGAGGCGTTACTCGCGATGCTCGATCAACACGCGCAGATCGCGGGCGCCGACAAGCAAGTGTAACGGCCGCAGTTCCCCCGCTCCGGCTGAGAGTATTTCCTGTAGTCTTTTCCATAATGAGTGGGTCGCGCATCACGTTTCTGATGTATCACGAACTCGAGTTGGCGGGGCGCAAGCTCTGCCAGTCCGAGCCGGGATACGTGCGTTACATCCTGCCGCTCGAGACTTTCCGCCGCCAGATGGAGTGGATCCAGCAGTCCGGCTTTCTCGGCCTGAGTGTAGGCGAGGCGCTGCGCTTTCCCTTGAAACCAAGTGTCTGCATTACCTTCGACGACGGCTGCGAAACGGATTTGATCGCCGCCGCTCCAGTGCTCCGTGAGTTCGGCTTTCACGCCACCTTTTATCTAACGGCTGGATTTCTGGGAACGCCAGGTTACTTGAGCGATGAGCAGGTGCGCGAACTCGACGCGCAGGGATTCGAAATTGGCTGCCATTCGATGACGCATGCCTATCTTTCGGATTTGGCTGAGGTCGAATTGCAGCGCGAAATTGCAGGCGCCAAAATCCGCATCGAGCAAATCGTCGGCCACGCAGTTGAACACTTCTCTTGTCCCGGAGGCCGTTACGATCAGCGCACGCTGGCGATGGCGCGCCACGCGGGGTTCAAAACGGTCGCCAATAGCGAGTTCCACGCCAACGATTCGTCGACGGGAAATTATGAACTCGGTCGCGTTGCCATGCTGCGCGATCTCTCTATTACTGAGTTCAGTGCGATCTGCCGCGGGCGCGGGTTGTGGAAAAAGCGCGTTCAGATGCAGACTCGACGTGGCGCGCAACGACTGCTTGGGAACCGAAACTACGATCGGCTCCGCGCGCTTCTGTTGAAGGAATCGAGCGAGTAACGGTGACGACGGTCATTGTTACTCTGCAGGTCCCCCTTTAATCCCCGCAACCGCTTGCGAATAAACACAAAGCAAAACCCTCCAAACCAGGCGTCCAGCGCCGGTTCTCAGCTTTACTCGAAAGTGCAAACGGGCGGACAATGCCCCGCGCGAATCGGTACATGCAAAATCCGCGTGCACTAATGCGTTCCCGGTGGAACTTCTGGCATCTGGGAACACTCGCCTTGTGTGGGTAGATTCAGGCTGTGGACTCGCTCGGCTGGTCCCCCACTTCGTAAGGTCGAGGTTTCGCAATGATGTCATACGCAGTACGTAGTTCTTGTGATCATGAAAGGTTTTCGCAGCGGTACGCATTACTCTGCGGCTCTCTGATGCTTCTGGTGGCGGTCACGCTGATCACCACTTCATGCGGCACAATCGCGCAGGCTTCCGGCAATGGTGGCAACGGAAACCTGGTGCTTTCCCCGACGCTTCCGAGCGGCCCGGTCGATAAGGCTTACAACGCCGTGTTGTCGGTAAGTGGCGGCAACTCACCCTATCAGTTCGCAGTGACGTCGGGCACTCTGCCGCCGGGCCTCAGCTTGAACCCGGGCACGGGATCGGTCGCGGGCAAGCCTACTACAGTGGGCAACTACGCGTTTGTAGTCACGGCGACGGATGCTCCGAAATCGGGACATGGCTTGCAGTCGTACGTGGTTACAATCGCGAGCGGTGGAAGTGGCGGTGGTGGCGGCGGTGGAAACGGTGGTGGCGGCGGAGGGGGATCGATTCAGGTTACCGTCTCTCCGACGAGCACGAGTCTGACCTCAGGAAGCACGCAGCAGTTCACCGCTAACGTAACGGGAACCTCAGACACTGCGGTTACGTGGACAGCGACATCGGGTTCAGTCAGCAGCAGCGGTCTTTACACTGCACCGAGCGTGCAGTCGGCGAGCAGCGCGACGGTGACGGCGACCAGTCAGGCGAGCTCCAGCGCCTCCGCGAGCGCCACGGTCACGATAACACCGCAACAGCAAGGACAAAGCCTGCAAATTACCACGTCGGGTCTGCCCCCAGGTCAGCAGGGAGAAGCCTACGAGGCGGCATTCTCAGCTTCGGGTGGTACATCGCCCTACAGCTGGAGTGTGGCTTCCGGCAGCCTTCCGCAGGGAATCACAATGAGCGGCGGTGGGGATTTGACCGGAACGCCGACGGCGAACGGCACTTCCAACTTCTCGGTGACCGTGACCGACGCGAAGAACGCGACGGCTACCGTCGGATTCAGTATTGCGGTTCAGGCGAGCAGTGGTTACGACGGTCCGGCGCAATTGCCGATAGCAACAGTTGCCACCGCTATGTCTCAAACGCCAGCGCAAGGGTCGGTAATCAGCGTCAATAGCGGCGGCAATCTGCAAACAGCTTTGAACAATGCTCAGTGCGGAGATGTCATCCAACTGCAGGCAGGGGCAACCTTCACGGGTATGTTCACTCTGCCGGCCAAGAATTGCAGCGACAGCAACTGGATCATTATCCGCACCAGTTCTCCAGACAGCGATCTGCCAGCTGAAGGGTCGCGAGTTACGCCGTGCTATGCAGGCGTGGCTTCTCTGGTCGGTCGTCCAGCCTACACCTGCACCGATCCGCAGAATGTTTTGGCGAAGGTGGAGATGGTAAACCCAGGCAACGGTCCCTTCCAACTTGCCAATGGAGCGGATTTCTACCGTTTTGTCGGACTGGAAATAACCCGCGCCAACGGCATCAGAGGCAATGCAACGCTAATCTCGCTGGTGGGAACCGCCAACGAAATCATCGTGGATCGCTCGTGGCTGCATGGCAACCCGCAGGATGAAACCAGCGACGGTTTCGCCATGAGCGGCGGCACGTCGATTGCGGTCATCGATTCCTATTTCAACGATTTCCACTGCATCTCAGACGTAGGAAGCTGTACCGACGCTCACTCGGTGAGTGGCGGCATCAGCGATACGCAGGACGGGCCTTACTTGATTCAGGACAATTTTCTCGAAGCCTCGGGCGAGGGGATCATTTTCGGCGGCGGACCTGCAACCAAGACTCCGACCGATGTTGAGATTGTCGGCAACCACTTCTGGAAGCCCTGGCAATGGATGCCCGGCAATTCGCAGTTTGTCGGCGGTCCGACGGGCAAGCCGTTCATCGTCAAGAACCACATCGAGTTGAAGAACGCCGTCCGCGTGCTCATTGACGCCAACTTGATGGACAATGTCTGGGGAGGCTTCAGCCAAACTGGCTTTGGCGTTCTCATCTGCCCCAAGAACCAGCACACGAAGAGTGGCAAGAACGTGTGTCCGCTCTGCCAGGTCACCGATGTCACGTTGCGCTATAGCCAGATCTCACATGCTGGCGGCGGAATACAGCTTGCGACGTCGTTGTCCGGTAACGGCCAAGGCGGAGCACCCGCGCTGGCGGGGACTCGCTGGAGCATTCATGACATCGTCATGGACGATTTGAGCAAACAGTACGTGGGTGGTGGCGGGGCTCTCGAAATCACCAATGGCTGGCCTACCAACCCGCTGAATACGGTCACCATCAACCACATCACGGCATTTCCCGATGTCGGCGGTCACTTGGCTACGATGGGTAATCTGCCGCAAAACAAGCCCATGTACGGGTTCGTTTTCCAGAACACTCTGATTCTGACGGGCCGTTATCCGATCTGGGATGCCCTCGGCAGCAAGACAAGTTGTGCCGCTCAGGATGTGCCGGCTCCAACTATTACGAGTTGTTTCTCAACCTACACGTTTTCTAATAACGGGTTGATTGCAACTCCAAGCCAGTTCCCACAGTCCTCGTGGCCAACTGGCAATTACTTCCCCACCACAGTGGCCGATGTGCAATTTACCGACTACAACAACGGCAATGGCGGAAATTACCAACTTCTCGCTGGCAGTCCCTATAAGAATAAGGGCACTGACGGTAAGGATTTGGGAGCCGATATCGTCGGGCTGGAAGCAGCGCTGGCGAATGTCCCATAACCTGTTGTCGCTCGACTAGAACCATCTGACGAAGAAGGTCCGCGTCTCCTCCCGCGGACCTTTTTTCTTGGCCATCTTCACTCGCTCAGGCTCTGCTCCGCGAGGCGTAATCGTCTGATGGACCGTGCTATGCTCGACCCATCCTATTGACTGTGCCCGCGGCGTCTTTTGCGGCCGTTCTTAACGGCCGCGCGCGGGCATCAGGAGAAAGACAAAATGGTTCGGCTTGGTTCGCACGCGTCCCGCTTGAATGTGTCGCCCGCAATTCTTCTTTATTCTTTGATGCTGGGCTTTCTTCTAATCTTTGTGTTCTCGCCAACAACGGCTTCAGCAGCTGCGCCCCCAACCGGGGAGAATGCCTACTGCGGAAAAGGCGACGTACCGCAGTTTGGCGATAAGGATGGCCCGGCCGAACTGCCCAAATCGTGCTATTACACCGGTCTCGATGGGACCCCGTCGCCGGGAAAGCAGATCCAAGTGGCCGCGAAGGCGGATCTTGCCGACGCCATCAACAGCGC
>DATEBK010000135.1:0-36680 GCA_035287825.1 Terriglobales bacterium | reverse complement strand
TTTCGGGGTGGCTTTTCTGAGTGGCTTTTCTGAGGAGTGGCGGACGGGCGGGTGACGCCTGTCCACCAGCTAAAATTCTTCTTTTTATTTTCCTGCGCTTTCTTCTTTCATGTATCCCGCAGCGAGTGTGCCTTTCTTTTTCGCAATCTCGAGCAACGTGGGATAGAACTGCACGAATGTGGTATCCACGGCGGCGTGCTGCTCGTGGCAGGAGTAACACACGGCTTCTTTCGGAATCTGCTTGGCGGGCTTGCCTTCGTCAAAGCTGAAGAAAGCCCATCCGCCCGCGAAGCGCGCGTCTTTGATGTGGACGGAGCGCATCATGACTTCGTTGGTCTGGAAGTGTCCGGCCTTGTTGATGGAGCCTTTGGTGGCGGCCATACGGCCTTCGAGCATGAGCATGGTGCCGTCTGGCCATGTGCCGGTCGCGACGAATACCTTGTAGGCCTCGGGGTTCACAAAGACGTTGTCGAACATCGAATGGCCTGCCATGGAGGGATCGGGGTTGTAGTCCATATCCATGCCGGTGGTCAGATAGATCCACTCACGATAGTTCGCAGGGAACACGAGACGACCGTCGGACGTGTACACAGGTGTAGACGAATTGTTGACGGCATCATTCTGCGCGGAAGGGGGAACGACTTTGGGAGAGTTCTGGGCGAGCAGTATTGCGGACAGGAAAAACAAAGCACAATAGCGAATCATGAAGGTTCCTCCAATGCTTCTATTTGTGTGGCAACACTAACGAATGCGAGGCGAGCACGTCTAGAACAAAAGCAACGTCAGCAACCTAGCAGTCGAAGCGAGACCAGTCATGGCAAACACGCAGTCTGAAGCGGGGCGCGAGCGCGCGCTGGGAGCAGGCGATTTCTATGGCTCGGTAGAGGCCAAGCGCGAGCAGTGCGATGCAATTTTCACGGACCTGCGCCACACATCGCCGAGAAAGCTACCCTCCCACAGTCACGAGCTGGCTTTTTTCGCACTACTGCTCGAGGGCGAATACGGCGAACGCTATCAGCGACAGGATATGCAATTCCGTCCTTTCACGATGCATTTTCGGCCGGCTGGGGTTCCGCATCAGGACGAAATTGGGCCGCGCGGCGTGCGCTTTTTTGAAATTGAAATCCGTCCCAGCTGGCGTGACCGCATGGCCGAGTGCTCGGCGGCGCTTGATCTGGCTCACGACGATTGCAAAGGCGGACCCTTGCTTTGGATGGGAATGAAAATGCTCGGTGAGTTCCAGCAAAACTCAGGGGCAGATGATCTAGTGGTCGAAGGCCTGCTAGCGCAAATGCTGGCGCAGGTGGCGCGGGCGCGGGATGAAAAAATCACGCAGTCGCCAGCGTGGATCGAGCGGATTCTTGAAAAACTGGCGGCTGAATATTCGGAGCGGCTGACCTTGAATGAGCTGGGCGCGGAGGCGGGCGTACACCCGGTGCATCTGTCGCGCGTGTTTCGCAAGTTTGTCGGAGACGGAATCGGCGAGCACGTTCATCGCTTGCGGATTCGGGCGGCGTGCGAACAGATGTTGACGCCAGAAATCTCTACGGCTGAAATCAGTTTGGCCACGGGATTCTCTGACCAGAGCCATTTCACGCGGGTATTTCGCAGGGTGACGGGGATAACTCCGGCGGCATTTCGCGTTCAACTTTCGCGAAGGGGAGCGAAACCGCGCATGAACATTAAATCTGCCGCTCGGGCGTGAACCTGAGGCGAGAGGCCAGCCATCCCACGCACGCCAACATTCCACACCAGCCGAGCGTCCGAATGACAGCGGCGATGGCCGTGTCGTAATCCAAAACGCCAAGATTGCCAAAGATGGTGTTCCAATCGTGCTTGGCGAATTCGGGATCTCCCGTGGTGACGAGCGGCAAGACCATGGCGCGGGCGTCGGCCATGTAGGTTGCGGTGCCGAGCCAGTTCTCGAAGAAAAAGAACAAGCAGAACACAAAAGCGGCGGGCTGGCGCTCGTGGAAGAAATAGGCGGCCAGCAAGAACGGGACCAGCCATTGCAGAATCGTTCCTCCCCAAAGGCCGAGGGTGGGGCCGAACCACCCGAAGAGCAAGTGGCCGCCTTCGTGGACGACTAGATTGGCGGAGTCGATAAACAGGAATCCGCCGTGCGCACGGAAGGCATAAATCAAAAAGTAAACATAGAAGGCGAGCCATGCCCAAACCGCCCAGCGCGAGATGGGTCGCCAGTTTTCGCGGGCTCCCGACCACTCGATGATTGCGTCTAGAAAATCGCGCATGATGGAAGGGAAGGCACAGCCGATCGTTTGACCAAAACTCGCTCGGAGCTATTTCTCACGCGTTATTTGCCGAACACGGGATAGTGGCTTGCCGCTCCCATCAGAAATAGCAACGGGAAAGACATCCAGAAGCTGGCGCGCGAAGTAAGAAAAATCTGCCGAGACAAGTATTTTGCTTTGTCGGGAATGGCGGCGCCATTGGCCGCGTTTTCGGCCGTCCACTTGATGATCTTCTTCTGCGCGCGCCAGATTACTCCCCAGACATTCAGCATCATCACCCAGCCCATTCCGCCGCCGATGCCGATGGCGAGCAGGCGATTGCTCTCCCAGCCATGAGCGTTGAAGCGTAGAAACAGCCACGAAGCGGCGAGCACGATGACGACATAAATCACCGCCAATACTGGCCCCTTGTCGAGCGCGCCTTTGCCAGGTATTTGGCACGCATACATGAGCGCCCAGGTGACCGTCCAGATGACAAAAAAACTGGCCATCGGGACGCCGGAACTGGCACCGCCGTTTCTGGCGTCGGAAGCGACGACGCTGCCCCAGTATGCCAGGCCCATCAGCACGGTAAGAACCGATGCCCAGCGAAACCACCAGAGAGCGCGAGACATCAGGCTGGGCAGAACTTTCCCTCTGGTGGCGGGATCAAGTTCCTTCATGAACGGAACATTCACGAGATTGAAGAAGTACAACAAGCCAATCCAGGTAATGCCGGCGATAAAATGCAGCCAACGAAACAACATCAGAAGGTTGGTATTGAAGTCGGTGGGGAAGTTGATTTCGATCAATTGCAGGGCTCCGTAGAGAGGCTTGCCTCTGGAACTGACGATTGTAGATGGCAGCGGGAGGAAATGGAACCGCTCGATTCTTATCGGGTGAACGCCTGAGGAGCGAGGGAAACAGGCCGTCTGGCGCGGTAAACGCCGGGATCGTTCTGGAATTGTTAATTATTTGACAATAAGTTGAAAAGCACGGGCCGAGGCCGTATTGTAGAGGCCGACAGGCGGGCCGCGCCAATTGCCCTCCCCTAAGCTCATGACGCGGCTCGAACGAAAAAGGAGATCGGCATATGGAAGCCAAGCCGGCACAGCAGAACATCCAAGATTCCTTTCTCAATACGGCACGAAAGGAGCGGCACAACATCACGATCTACCTGGTCAGCGGCGTTAAGCTGACCGGCCGCATCCGGTCGTTCGACAAGTACTCGGTCGTGCTCGAAACCAGCAACCAGGAGCAGCTCATCTTCAAGCACGCGATCTCAACGGTAGTGATCTCGCGCGGAGTACACCCCCACGGGGATGCGAAACCGGTCGCAGTCGCGCCTCATGCGGAAGCTGCGGCGGCGGCAAGTTCGGCATCCGGCACTGAAGGGTGAAGTGAACTTGCTTGCGTCGAGAGGACTCCAGACTGAGTAGTCGCGATAGTTCGAAAATCAGTTCGCGGGTTGATTCGCGACGCGGCTCACGGAATGAAGCCAAGGCCGTGCTGAATCCATCGGAACGCCAGGAACGTGCCTTTCTGGTGGGGGTGGAGTTTCGCAACGAAGGCCGAGCCGGCAGGTCGCGCTCGACAACGCTGACAGCGGGTGCGCAAGCCGCGCGAGATCATGCTACGCAAGGTCGTGCGACGCAAGATCGCGACACGGGTGCAGCCGCATCGTCTTCGTCCTCATCTTCATTATTGCCGGCGGATGCTCCTGACTTCAGCAGCGAAGAGTCACTCGACGAACTGCGGACTCTGGCTACGAGTGCGGGGGCGCAAATAGCGGGAGAGTTCACGCAGCGCAAAGACCGTCCCAATCCCGCAACCTTGATCGGCAAAGGCAAATTGGAGGAAATCGCGGGCGCGGCCGCTTCGGTTTCGGCGGACGTGATTCTGTTCGATCACGATCTTTCGCCGTCACAGCAGCGCAACATCGAGCGCGCTGTACATACACGCGTGATCGACCGCACGCAGCTGATTCTCGATATTTTCGCGCGGCATGCTCGCACACGTGAAGGGCAATTACAGGTAGAACTCGCACAGCTGGAATACATGCTTCCGCGACTAGCGGGACACGGCGTGGAGATGTCGCAGTTAGGTGGCGGCATCGGCACCCGCGGACCGGGCGAAACGCAGCTGGAGACCGATCGCAGAAAAATTTACCGTCGCGTCCGGCACGTCAAACAGCAGATCGAAAATGTAAGGAGCATTCGGGCACAGCAGCGGCAACGGCGCGAGTCAGTCCCGGTGGCGACAGTGGCGCTGGTGGGTTATACGAATGCGGGCAAGTCAACCTTGTTCAATGCCCTGACGAAGGCAAATGTCTTACAGTCATCGCGCATGTTTGCCACGCTCGATCCCACCATCCGCGGCGCCGAGTTGCCTTCCAAGCGAAAAGTATTGTTCTCTGACACGGTCGGTTTTATACGGCATCTTCCGCATACTCTGGTATCGGCGTTTCGAGCCACGCTGGAAGAAGTGCAGCGGGCGACGCTGATTATCCAGGTCTCGGATGCGAGCAGTCCGGTTTCAGCGGAGCAGGACGCACAGGTGGAAAGTGTTCTGAAAGAACTCGAAGCCGACAAGAAGCCGCGGCTGCGAGTGATGAATAAGATCGATCTACTGCTCCCCAAACAACGCGAGTCGTTGCGAGATGATGAACTGAGCGTTCACGTGTCGGCGGCGAAGGGCATCGGACTGAGCACATTGCTCGATCGCGTCGATGCCTTGCTCGACGAAGACCGTCCCAGCCGTGTGCGGCTTCGCATTCCGCAAAAAGAGGGAAAGATGCTGGCGCAATTGCAGGCCGGGGCGCGTGTTTACTCCCGCCAGTATCAGGATGGCTTCGTGATTCTGGAAGCGGAACCTCCGGCTTCTCTGCTGCGCCGGATGCGGGAATGGGTGGTGGAGTGAGAGTCGGGTCGGGTCAGATTTGATCGACGTTACGTTAGGAACTTGTCGCGCACGACCATTTGGCATGACATTTATGTCATGACGCGCAAGATGGCATCCCGCTTGATTTTCGGCGTTCTGATTGGTCTCACCATCCACTCAGCTGCACAAGAGTCGCCCGACGCAGCGGCGTCGCAGGTCCGCAAGCTCGAAGAAAAATGGGCCGTGGCGTACAAGGAGCGGGATATTGATCTTCTGTCGTCGCTATTGACCGAAGATTTCGTGATCACCGTTGAGGACGGCAACACCTACAGCAAGGCGGGCTACATCACACACAGTGCCGATAGTACGGTTAAGGTAGAAGTTGCCGAACTAATCGACTTGCGGGTGCGGGTGCGAGAAGGCGGCCACATTGCCGTGGTTACCGGTGCATACCACGAAAAAGGGCAATCCAACCACAAGCCCTACGAATATCGAGACCGGCTAACCGACATTTGGGTGAAGTCTGGCAACAGCTGGCGCGTGCTAGCTTCACATTACAGCGTTCCGCTGAAGTAGCGTCGAGGCGTAAGGCATAGCTTCGTCTCAAACCGAGCGTACACAACCTCTCGCATCTTTCCTCAGTCCTCCGAAGGGACTTTGACCTCGGACTTCTGCCTTGAGGGAATATTCTGCGGTCCTTCCAGTTATAAACTCCGGGCTTGATTGCGCGCTGCCGGCGGCTGATGTCGACCACTGAAATCATCATGGACGGTGAGAACCGATCCACGGAAGCCAGGTTCTTCTCGCGCAAGGTAAACTGTTGGGCTGTGGCTGACCATTCTGGCGAGAGCGGGTCGTTTGAAGAGCTGGCGATGCCGCTTTTCACCAGGCTCTATAACTTTGCCTACTGGCTCGCGCAGGATCGCGTCGCGGCAGAAGACCTGGTACAGGAAACCTATATGAAGGCGCTGCGGGGCTTTTCCTCGTTTCGGCAGGGAACGAACTTTCGCGCCTGGATGTACAGGATCCTGCGTAACACGTTCCTGACAAGTCAGGCTGGACTGAAGTCTTCCGCTGCGGTCTCACTGGAAAGCGATGAAGGCCAGGTCGCGGAGCCGGCGGTGGCCGAGACTCCGGAAACAGTTCTGCTGGCGCGGGTGGAACGGGAGACGATCGAAAACGCTTTGGAAGAGCTGCCGGTAAGGTTTCGAGAGATTATTCTGCTGTGCGATCTGGAGGAAATGAGCTACCAGGAAATTGGCGAAACGCTGGGGATTCCGATGGGAACGGTAATGTCGCGACTCTCGCGCGCGCGAAAAGCGATGCGGGAATTGCTGGCGGCGAGATCATGGGAGGCCGCGCGATGACTTGCGACCAGTGGCGAAGCAAGCTGGATGCTTATGTGGATTCCGTTTGCTCAGACGAAGATCTCGCGAATCTCGAGGCCCATTTTCGCACCTGCGCCTCTTGCGCGGCGGAAGCGCTGACCCGTCTACGGATCAAGCGTATGACGCAGAATGCTGCTGCACGCTACTCTCCGTCGCCGGAGTTCCGTCTTCGCATTGAAGAAAGTATCCGGGCGAAGCGCAAACCCGGCTGGACATTCGCGTGGCGACCTGCGGGGATGGGGATGGCGGCGGCTGCGTTCGCTGTGGGAGTGCTGCTTGTTGTTGCGCTCACGTTGGGGATTCAGCACCGGGAGCGCGGGCAAGCTCTTGCAGAGTTAGTCGATCTGCATGTTGCCACGCTGGCGAGTGCAAATCCTGTCGATGTGATTTCGACGGACCGGCACACAGTGAAGCCATGGTTCCAGGGTAAACTGCCATTTACCTTCAATCTTCCCGAACTTCAGAATTCCTCATTCAAACTACTGGGAGGCAAGGTCACGTATTTCGAGCACAGCCCGGGCGCTCAACTTCTCTTCCAGATTCGCAGTCATCAGTTGTCGGTCTTTATTTTTCAGGATAGCTCGATTTTTCAGAATCGCCAGGAAACGCTCTCGGGCATCACGACAGCGCGCGAATTAGCATTTAACGTCGAAGCATGGAGCGAAGGTGGATTGCGTTACGTTGTCATCGGCGACGCGAGTCCGACCGATGTGCAGGAGCTTGGCGAGCTGATGAGGAGCGCGAAATAGTTCTAGGCCTTGCCGAACGGATCCTCCAACGACGGGCTCTGCGGTGTGAACAACTCCGATCCACTGTCGGTAATGTGCATGTCGTCCTCCAGGCGGACACCGAATTCTCCACGAATGTAAATGCCTGGTTCATCGCTGAAGGTCATATCAGGCTGCAGGAGCGTCGAATTCCCGCGGACGAGATACGGCCACTCGTGGCCATCCATGCCGATTCCGTGTCCCAGGCGGTGGGTAAAATATTTGTAATCGGGACCATAGCCGGCGTCGGTAATCACCTTGCGCGCGGCGGCATCCACGGAACCGGCTTCCACTCCCGGCTTGGCCGCGGCCAGTGCCGCACTTTGCGCGCGATGGACTATCTCGAAGACCTGCTTCATTTTGTCGGTGGGTTTCCCGACCACGAACATGCGCGTGATATCGGAAGCGTATCCCTCCGCAGTACAGCCGCCGTCAATGAGAATGATGGTTCCCTCGCGAATGACCTGGGGAGTGACGGAGCCGTGCGGGAACGCCGAGAACTGGTCGAAGAGAACCAGCGCCTCGCCCTCGAAGCCGAGTTGGCGGTGCGCTGCTTCGACCATGTTCGCCACGTCATAGTGGGTCATGCCGACCTTGAGTGCGCCGTGGACAGCCTGATAGGCAGTCAGAGTCACTTTCGATGCCAAGCGCATCAGCTCGATTTCGTGGGCGCTTTTGATTCTGCGGCATCCAGCCGTGACCGGAGTTGCGCTGGTGAAAGTCGCGCTGGCTGCGGCTTTTCGCAGGTTATCGCTGAAGACAAATTTCATTGTCTCCTCGATACCCAGGGTGCCGCTGGCGATGCCGCGATCGGCGAGCCCCTGGGCGACTCGAGCGTAGGGGCTCTCATCTTCCTGCCAGACGCGAACGTCCGGACTACCGCCCGAGGGCGATTGCGCGATCTGCTCGCGGGCGCGGCCTTCTTCAAATGCGGGCGCCACATAGAAGGCATCGCCCTTAGCGGGCAAGACCATGGCAAAGAGGCGTTCTCCGCCTTCCCAGCGAATGCCGGTGAAATATCGAAGCGACGTGCTTGATGCGAGCAAGATCGCGGACAGATTGTTCTCGGCCATTAAGCGACGGGCTTTTTCCTGTCGTGAGGCACGCTCATCCACGGTGATAGGCTTGGCTTCTGCGCGGAGAGTTTGAAGAGCGGCGATGGCGGGTGGGAGGGGTTTGTTGTCTTCGTTTGCATCATGCTCGTTCGCCCGGGCAAGCGAAGGCAGAACTGCTGCGGCAGTTACGGCGACAGAACCGGTCTTCAGGCCGGTCTTAAGGAATCGACGACGTGAGAACAATGGAGACCTCCGGAAGCGAGCCATCATTATAAAGAAGGTCGCGATAAAGAAGGTGATTCCATAAAGAGGTCGCGCCGATGTCGCGCATAATTTCGTATTGCGATTCAGAAGGGATATGCCATAGTTATAGCCCACGGTTAGCGGTAGTAAACAAGCAAGCCGGATGAGACTGAGTCCGGGAAGTATCTGCGAAGAACGATAGAGGAGGAGCGATGGGCAACTATGCCGTAGGTTCAGGAGGGCGGATGGTCGCGCACAACATGGTCACCACGCAGTTCGAACTCGATGGTTTTCGGGTAGTGCGCACATTGGGCGTGGTCCGCGGAATCGTGGTTCGTTCGCGTTCGATCTTCGGAACCATTGGAGCCGGGCTGCAAACGCTGGTCGGCGGCAACATCACGCTGCTTACCAATCTGTGTGAGAAGACGCGCGCGGAAGCCTTCGACCTGATGCTGCAGCACGCGGCTGAGATCGGTGGTAATGCCGTGGTTGGCGCGCGTTACGACGCCACGGAAGTGATGCAGGGCGTCACCGAAGTTCTGGCCTACGGCACGGCAGTGTTCGTGGAAGCTGCTAAATAGCCGTAACTCACTCTTTGTAGAGGAAGCCGGCGACTACAGCGGCTAGAATCGCGCCACCCCACAAGTCGAGCATCCATCCCAGCGGCAGCGCGAGCGGAACCGGCGACCAGGTGGCTTGCGCGAAATTGCTGGGAACGCCGGCGCAGAATCCAACGATCATTCCAACTCGCAGCGCGGTCCTTAGCCCTGGACCGGCGGTCGTGCGCGTCCACGCGTAGAGATGCGCGATCAAAATCGACATCACGAAGATGAACGCGATCCAATACGCCGTGAAGAGCGGATAGCGCGGCTCTTTTAGAAACAAGCCTTGTTTCTGCATCGCCTCATAAAGCGGGGCCTGCCGCATACCGATAAAAAAGCCCCACGCCAGCCAAACTACGCCTCCGGCAATCCCCCCAAGCCATACGCGAGCCTTGTTTAGCTTCATCGTAGCCCCCTTTGCATTCGCTCAAGCCCGACAAGTGTACTCCAGCTATGCAAGACCGGGGAATTCCGATCCAGATACGGCAAGCAGCGCAGCGAGGCAGTTTAACCGAACGGGCGCCGATATGAGAGAGTGTTTCCATCTGTTTTTCGAGGCGTCGGCGAGACGATGGCTATTTTTCCCGATCTTCAAACCATTCGCCAAGCGAGAAAGATTCTTGCCCGCTACCTGCCCGCTAGGGAGGACCTCTCTTTAACTCCGTCTTTAACAAGGATGATCGCCGCTAGAACGTTGTCGAGGTCGGGTGCGGCGGTTCACCTGAAACTTGAGATGGAGTTGCCGACTGGGTCGTTCAAGCCGCGAGGCGCGATTTATGCGCTGGCTACGAATCTCGCACGGCGCCCGATTTCTGAAGTCACAGCTTCCAGCACCGGCAATCACGGAGCCGCCGTCGCGTTCGCCGCCAAGACGCTGGGCATACAAGCGACCATCTTCTTGCCGCGAAATCCCAATCCGGTGAAGCGGCAGAAAATCAGCGATCTCGGCGCGCGCATTGTTGAGACTGGAGCGGCCGATCTCGCTGGCGCGTTTCAGGAGGCGTCTGCATATTCGGCGCGATCCGGAGTTTACTTCCTAAACGATGCGACCGATCTCAATGTGCCGGTGGGCACGGCAACCATCGGCCTGGAGATCATCGAGCAAGTGCCGCAGGCTTCCACGATTTATGTTCCCATGGGTGACACGGCGTTAATTCGAGGCGTCGCGGCCGCAGTCAAGCAACTTTCTCCACGGGTAAGAGTCATCGGAGTGCAGGCGGAGCGCGCTCCATCGTATTACCTGTCGTGGAAACAGGGAAGAGTTGTGCCCACCGACACCTGCGACACGTGCGCCGACGGACTGGCGACGCGAACGCCGGAAACAAAGAGTGTGCGGGCGATCCGGGAGTTGGTCGACGATGTTGTGCTGGTCAGCGAAGGCCAGATGCTGGGCGCGATTGCGCGTCTCTATAAAGAAGAAGGAGTGCTGGCCGAGCCGGCTGGGGCGGCGGCTGGGGCGGCATTCTTCGCCAGTCCGCCGCGCGACCATGGGTGCACGGTATTGATGGTTACGGGTGCGAATATTTCGGACGAGGTGAGGCGACGCGCCGGGTTGCTCTGAGCCGTACGGATCACTCCTCATCCTTGCAACACGAAACACGCAACAAAAGGGCGCGCCAGCCGGGCCTGCTTTGCGGCGTTTGCGGCACCACTGAAGCTCCTGCCTTTCGTAAATCCGCCATGAATGCAGAGGCGGAAATGCGGCACTTACATAGAGAGATCAGTTGCGGGTGCGGAATGCAAGAAAAATCGCAGCGAATAAATGGCGAATGCATCTAGAGGGTAAATCCAAGCGCTTGTGGTGATCTTTTTGGTTAACCGCTAGATATAGCGCTTCCTGCCTTGAGTCTCTTACGAAGGTCTCAACCTGAAACTTTCTTATTGACAACAAACGATTTAGGCGTAGGATGTGGACAAAAGTGGTCGAAAGTGGAGCAACTAATAGAGGTCGTGGGTAAAACCCATAAGTTTCGAGGCGCCAGTGGTTTCTGAGACTGACACCGAAAAAAACGGGCCCAACGAACCCAACTCCACGGCTTGTATGGCCGCTTCTACCTCCCTCGTGTTAGTGGCTGTGGTAGCAGCCATGAAGCAACGGACCCCAAGAACGAGCAGGGCACATGTTTCGCGGAAATCATCCAACGCGCGTCGACGAAAAAGGACGGTTAAAAGTCCCGGCGGAATTCAAGCGCGTGATCGACGAGAAATATGCGCAGAAATTCTACATCACAAGTCTCGATGGGATTGTTGCTCAAGTGTATCCCTTCGAGGAATGGGAGCGGATCGAGCAGAAGCTCGCCGCGCTCTCGACCTACAACCCGACGAAAAAGAAGTTCTTGACGCGCACGAATTATTACGGACAGGTCGTAGAGATGGACGGGCAGGGGCGCCTGCTGGTGCCGCAGATTCTGCGTGAGGCGGCGCAGATTCGCGGCGAAGTGGCAGTGCTCGGCAATCTGACCTACTTGGAAGTCCGGAACCTGGAAGCGCTCGACAAAGAGGTCAAAGAGCCATTCACGGATGAAGACACCAAGACGCTGGACGAGTTGGGCATCTAGCAGTGGAAACGGATTCAGATTCAACCAACACTCCCGAGCGGGGTGGGCATGGCTTGCAGGGGAACGCCGAAGTTGGCCATGTCCCGGTTCTTTTAAAAGAAGCGATCGATTTTCTAGCCGTAAAGCGTGGCGGGGTCTATTTGGATGCCACGGTGGGCTTAGGGGGGCACAGTTGCGAAATCGCAAAACGCCTCGGCGCACCGGGACATTTGATTGGCTTCGATAAAGATCCTGCAGCGTTGGAAGTTGCGCGGAAGAGGTTGGGAAGCACAGCCTCAGCGGTCGAGTGGCCGACGGTGACGCTGTTGCACGGTTCGTTCGCGGAACTGGTGAACGACCAGGGGCCAGCGACGTTGGATGGAGTCCTGGCCGACTTGGGGGTAAGCAGCCTGCAACTCGGTAACCCGGAGCGCGGATTTAGTTTTCAGGCGGAAGGACCGCTGGACATGCGGATGAACCCGATGTCAGGCGAGACCGCCGAACAAGTGGTAAACCACATCGACGAGCGCGAGCTGGCCGATGTGATTTACGAATTCGGTGAGGAAAGGAGGTCGCGGAGAATCGCCAGAGCCATTGTCCGGTCGCGGCCGATATCGACAACGAAGCAATTAGTCGATGTGATATCAGCCGCGGCCCGGTCAATGAAACATGAGCGGATTCATCCAGCGACGAGAACTTTTCAGGCTCTCCGAATATTCGTAAACCGTGAACTGGACGATCTGAAAGCACTGCTGGAGGCAGCGCCCCGGGTGCTGAAGCCGGGCGGGAGGCTGGTGGTGATCAGCTTTCATTCGCTCGAAGACAGGATCGTCAAAGATGCGTTTCGCGAGGGCGCGAAACAAGGTTGGTACCAGTTGCTGACGAAAAAGCCGGCGACAGCCAGCGAAGATGAGATCGAGCGCAATCCGAGGTCGCGCAGCGCAAAAATGCGCGCCGCCGAGCGGTTGTAGCGCAGCAGATTTAGTTTGGTCAGATTTGGTTTGCCCCGGAGAAACTGCCGGGCTCCCGGTGCGGTGATGGTAAGGCGTGCCGGGTAAAGATTTTGCAACACAAACTCTGTGGTGGAGTTTCGCCGGAGCGGCCAAAACGAAATAAAACAAGGCCGGGTCCGGAGAAGAAAAAATGGAACACTCGCAATGACATTCACCGGCACTCTTATCGAAGACTTGATGACAACGGTCGAGCGCGCGGAACGCAAGACGCAATCGCACGAAGCGCAATTTCACGAAGTGCAGTTTAAAGCGCAATTCGCGGAAGGCGCTGACGCGGCGTTCCAAGTGGCACCGCTGCTCGCCGCGACCGCGGGCGATGAAATTGCGCCGCTTGAAACGTGGTTTGTTTCCATCGCTGAAAACACAGATTACGATTCCCAATTTATCGGAGTGGCATAAATCATGAGCGCCGTGGCATTGCAATCCGCACTTCTTTCGAGCCGGCGCAAGTCCTGCTGGCTGGGGACGCCGGAAATTTATTTCCGCAAGACGATCGACAACTCGCGTCTGGTCAAGGTCGAGGATCCGCGGCGCGCCCGCGAGATGAAACAATTCGGCCTGGCACTATGCTGCCTGTTCCTGCTGGTCATGGGATACGCGCTGCAGCACTTCCGCGCGATCGAGTACGGTTACAAAATCGAGACGCTCCGATCGACCCGCGACAACCTGACGGAGATGAATCGGGCCCTGCGCCTTGAAGAAGCGTCCCTTCGGGATCCGGAACGAATCGATGTGAAGGCACGCATGCTGGGTCTGCAACCACTGCAACCAGGTCAGGTGTTGCGAATGGATACGGCGACCGACTCGGCGACGCCAGTGATGGCGAGCGCCACTCCGGTCGCGGTCGTGCCGGCACAGTAAGCGCATCGCGACAATCGTTATTTCTAAAATCGTGAAAATTGTTGTTTCGGAAAATCATGTTTCACGGCGGCTTCTTTCTTCGGGCCGCCGAACTTTTCTGATGGTCGTCTGACGAAGGTCGTCCGATGACGACTTCAGATGATCGTCTCGAGGGCCGGCAGTGACGGAAACCTCCACATCGAACGCTGCCAGATTCAGGCTCTATATCCTGTCTGGATTGCTTTGCCTCTGGCTCGTTGCCATCTGTCTGCGTCTGGTCTATCTCCAGGTCTTCTGCTACGGAGACTTCGAACACCGCGCCCAGCACCAGCAGCAACGCAGTTTTGATCTCTCGGCGAAACGCGGAGTCATCTACGATCGCGCCGGCCGCGAGTTGGCGATGTCCATTCAGGTGGATTCGGCCTTCGTCGTACCTTCGGAAACACCCGACTTGGCCAACACTGTCAGCCTGGTTTCCCGCATCACCAATGATGATCCCCGCGTCATCCTCGCCGACTGTCAAGTTCACAAGACTTTTTGCTGGGTTGCGCGGAAAGCGGATGCGGAAGTGATTGACCGCATTCGGGCGCTGAATCTGCAAGGAGTTCACTTTCAGAAAGAAGCCAAGCGTTTTTATCCCAAGCGCGAGCTGGCGGCGCAAGTTCTCGGCTACGTTGGCACCGACGATCAGGGACTGAGTGGCTTGGAGCGCCAATTCAACAGTCAACTGCAGGGCAAGCCCGGCAAGCTGATGATCTCCGTCGACGCGCACAAACGCTGGTTTGCCAGCGTTGAAAAAGAACCCGAACCGGGTAACAGCGTCGTCCTAACGCTCGATCAGAACATTCAGTACATTGCCGAACGGGAACTCGCACGCGGCATGCAGGAAACCCATGCCATTGCCGGAACGGCGATTGTCGAAAATCCGCGCACCGGCGAGATTCTCGCGCTCACCAATCGCCCAACGTTCAATCCCAATAATCGTAAGGAAATTAACAATGAGACGTTGAAAGACCGCGCCGTGAGCGACATCTACGAGCCGGGCTCGACTTTCAAAATGGTCACCATCTCGGGCGGGCTGGAAGAAAAAATCACCACCCCCGACGAAATGTTCGACTGTCAGATGGGGTCTATCGTCATCAATGGCATGCGCATTCGCGACAGCCGGCCGCACGGCATGCTGTCGGTCGCCGATATTATCGCGGAGTCGAGCGACGTCGGCGCCATCAAGGTTGCATTGCGCCTCGGCGAGGATCGTTTTTATAAGTACATTCGCGCTTTCGGATTCGGCCAGCGTACAGGCATTGAACTCCCTGGCGAGACTCCCGGCATGGCCAAGCCGGTCAGCCGCTGGTCAAAAGTTTCCATGGCTTCCATCTCGATGGGCCAGGAAATCGGCATTTCCGCGCTGCAGTTGATCTCTCTCATCTCAACCATCGCGAATGATGGCGTGCACGTGCCGCCGCGCATCATTGCCGGGACCATTGCCCCGCAGAACGCCCCGCAAACTGTTGTCTTCCAACCCGGGGAAGGCACGAGAGTGATTTCATCGCTTACCGCGGCCGAGATGCGCCAGATGCTGCAAGGGGTCGTACTGCACGGTACCGCGCGCAAAGCGATTCTCGAAGGCTACAGCTCCGCCGGTAAGACCGGAACAGCCCAGGAGGTGGATCCAGCGACCCACGCCTATTCGAGAACAAAGTACGTAGCATCATTTGCCGGGTTTGCTCCCATCAACGATCCGCAAATCGCGGTCGTCGTGATCCTTGACTCCGCCGTCGGCCTGCACCAGGGAGGCCAGGTTGCGGCGCCCATTTTCCAGCGGATCATGCAGCAATCGCTTGAATATCTGCACGTCCCGCATGACGTTCAACTCCCGGCCAACCGCCAGGTCTTGCTCGCGAAGCGCGATGTTCCTAATGCCAGCCTCGAAGAGGGCTCACCCGATCATCTCGGAGCCGCCCTCGATCTTGCCGATGCCGACACTCCTTCTTCTACCGTCACTCCTGCTGCTGTCGCAGCAGCCAAGCCGAGCCCAGTGAGCGTGCAAATCGTCTCCGCCGCATCGACCGCCAGAGACGAGGATCATCGCGTTGTGGCGGCGACGACAGCCGGCATAGATTCGTTGGCCGCTGGAATTCAATCTTCACCTCAATCCGGCATGCAGTCAGCTATACAGACCGGGAATTTAGTCCCGCAGAAGCTACCCATCAGCGGTACTGTGGTTCTTGACGTGGAAGAAGGAGGCATCCCGGTGCCATCGTTCCTCGGCAAAAACCTGCGCGGTGTGATCGAGGCAGCTCAGGATGCGGGACTTGAACTGGATGCCGTAGGCAGCGGCGTAGCGCGCGAACAATCGCCGCAACCCGGGGCTCACGTCCCGACCGGATCGCACATCACCGTGCGTTTCGGTAGATAATCACTGCAATGAACTTCCAAGAGCTGCTGGATGGCGCCGAAGTGCTCTCCCAGAGCGGAAACCCGGCGGTTGCCGGCGTGGAATACGATTCCCGGCATGTGCATCCGGGCACGGTCTTTGTCGCCATGAAAGGCGAGACCAGCGACGGCAATCGCTTCATCGACCAGGCGATCACTGCCGGAGCTGTTGCCATCGTAACCGACTCCGCGAAGGAAACGCCGCGCTCCGCGGTCGCCTGGGCCCAAGTCGCTCACGGACGCCGCGCTCTTGCCCGCCTGAGCGCGAATTTCTGCAAACGTCCAGCCGAACGAATTTCAAATACTGGAATCACCGGCACAAACGGGAAAAGCACAACTGCTTTTCTGATCGAATCCATATTGCGGGCCGCCGGGCGCAAGACGGCGTTAGTTGGAACCATTGAATATCACGTCGCGGGAAAGATTCTGCCGGCTCCGCACACCACTCCCGAATCGCTGGAATTGAACAGGTTACTATCAGAAGGGCTCGGCCTGGGAGTTACCGAAGCAGTGATGGAAGTTTCGTCGCACGCGCTCGAGCAACAGCGCGTCTTCGGAATCCCTTTCGATGTCGCGGTCTTCACGAATCTGACCCGCGACCACCTCGACTACCATGGCACGATGGAAGCGTATTTTCAGTCGAAACAGATTCTGTTCGAAGGCTGCGGCACCGAACCGCCGCGAGCTGCCGTTCTCAACACCGATGATGAACATGGCCGGCAGCTACTGAAGCTTTCTAAGAAAAAAAGTTCGATCGCGCTCTCGTATGGCCTGAGCGCCGGTGACTTTTACGCCGAGTCGGTCGAGATCACGCCCCGCGGAACCCGGTTTCAAATGGTGACGCCCGACGGCAGGATTGCGATGTGGTCTCCGCTGATCGGCAACGTGAATGTGTATAACGTGCTCGCCGCCTCCGCCGCAGGTTATGCTCGCGGTTGTTCGGCTGAGGCGATCGCGAAGGGAATTTTCAACCTCGCCAGCGTTCCTGGCCGTTTTGAGCGGGTGGATTGCGGCCAGCCGTTCACGGTTGTCGTGGACTACGCGCACACCGATGACGCGCTTCGCAATCTGACTACGTTGGCCCGCGATTTTGTTACGCGGGCCGGCAGCGCCGACAGGCTGAGGGGCAAAGTCATCACCGTGTTTGGCTGCGGCGGCGATCGCGATCGCGCCAAACGTCCGCTAATGGGCGAGGCTGCGGGCAGCGGCAGCGACTTCGTGGTTCTTACTTCCGACAACCCGCGTTCGGAAGACCCGCTCGCGATCATGAATGACGCGCTGGTCGGCCTGCAAAAATCCGGCGCAAAATATTCTGTCGAGCCTGACCGGAACAAGGCAATTGGCCTCGCTCTGCGACAGGCATCGCCCGGCGACATCGTTCTGCTTGCCGGCAAAGGCCACGAACGAGTGCAGATTACGCGGACGGGATCGATACCCTTCGATGATGTACAAGTGGCGCGCGAGCACCTTCGAGAGTTGGGCTACGATTGCGAAAACTCCGCTAAAGCTGGTTCGGCCGGAAAGACCGCATGAAGCTTCTTCTCTCGCGCATCGCCGAATTTGTTGCCGCAGCCGGTCAATACGATGGCCAAGCCACAGCCCAGGGATACTCCATCGATTCCCGCAGCGTGCAGCCGGGCGAACTTTTTTTTGCCGTGAAAGGCGAACGACTGGACGGCCACGATTTCGTGGAGCAGGCGCTAGGCCGCGGCGCGGTTGCTGCCGTGGTGAAGAAGGATCAGTTGGCGCGGTATTCAAATCCAGAAAACCTGATTACTGTCGACGACACGCTCGTCGCGCTGCAGACGCTGGCGACGGCCGTCCGAAAAATCTGGGGCAAGACGGCGATCGGCATCACCGGATCGATGGGCAAGACCACCACCAAAGAAGCGATGGCTCATCTACTGGCCACCAAATACCGGGTGCATCGCACCAAGGGAAATTTCAATAATCATTTTGGCCTCCCTCTCGGCCTGCTGACGCTGGAGCCCGAGCACGACGTTGCCGTGGTTGAGATGGGAATGTCGCACGCAGGAGAGATCGCGGCTCTGGCCCGCATCGCGTTGCCCAACGAGGCCGTGGTGACCAACGTCGCCCCCGTGCATCTCGAAAATTTCGATTCCATCGCCGGAATCGCGCGGGCGAAATATGAGCTGATCGAAGCTCTTCCGCACGGCGGCACCGCGGTGTTGAACGCCGACGACGAATATGTGAGCCAGTTCGGCCGCGACTTGAAGGGAAAAGTCATTACATTTGGATTGAAGGCGACAGCCGTCGTGCCCGCAGACGTCCGCGCGGAAAATATCGAGGCCCTTGGCTCCGAGGGGACAAGGTTTGATCTGGTCAGCCGCCTCTTGAGTGATGAAGTGCGTCAGCCGGTGCAGAGCCCTCTGCTCGGCGTACACAATGTTTACAATGTGCTGGCCGGCGCGGCCATTGCGCTCGAGCACGGCATCACGCCGTCGGAGATCGCCGAGGCTCTGCCATCGCTTCAGGCTGCCGACAAACGCGGACAGGTCGTTCAACTGGGTAACATCTCCGTGCTCTACGATTGCTACAATTCAAGTCCGAAGGCGTTAATGGCTGCGGTCGATACGCTGGCCGCCATGCCTGCGCGGAGGCGGATTGCGGTCGCCGGAGAAATGCTGGAGTTGGGCCTGGCCGGCGAGCAACTGCATCGCGAGTGCGGACGTTACATGGCGGGAAGTAAACTCGACGTTCTGCTCGGAGTGCGGGGTTTGGCAGAACCGATGGTCAAAGCGGCCCGCGAAGCTGGATTGCAATCGGAATTTGTGGCGACGCCCGAAGAAGCAGGCGAGTGGCTGGCGCGCGAGACGCAAGATGGAGACGTTGTATTGTTGAAAGCCTCCCGCGGCGTGAAGCTGGAAAAAGCACTGGAGAGGTGGCAACAAAACGTCGGTGTTGCCGACAGGGAAACTAAGAACTAGCAAACTGAGAACGAATCACTGCGAGCTGACAGCTGAGAGCTGACAGCTGCTGTCGGAGGCGGATTGCTCTACTGGCTGCTCTACCTGAAGCTTTACCACTACTTTCCGCCATTCCGCATCTTTCGCTATCTGACGTTTCGGACCGCTTTTGCCAGCCTCACCGCACTTTTTACCGGACTGATCGTCGGTCCGATCGTGATCCGGCGTCTGCGCGACTTCCAGATCGGGCAGTACATCCGCGAAGAAGGCCCCCAGGCGCACCAGAAAAAAGCCGGCACACCGACCATGGGCGGCTTGTTGATCGCGATTGCCATTCTTGTGCCGACGTTGCTCTGGGCCGACTTGAGCAATCCCTTCGTTTGGATTGCTGTGCTTTCCACCATCGCTTTCGGTGCGGTTGGTTTTGCCGACGACTATCTCAAGGTTGTCCACCGCCGTAACCTTGGCCTCACGGCGCGCGCCAAACTCGGCTACCAGATTGCGGCCAGCGTGGTCATCGCCATCGCGCTGATTGTTTTGCAGCATCGTGGCGAGTATTCCACGCGGCTGGTCGTCCCGTTCTTCAAGCAATTCCACCCCGATCTGGTCGTGGCGAGGTTCCTGGTTCATCCGCAGCTCTGGCCCTTGGCGTTCTTGCCATTCGTGGCGTTCGTTGTGTTCGTCATTGTGGCTTCGAGCAACGCCGTAAATCTTACTGACGGCCTGGACGGCCTCGCCATCGGCTGCACTGTGATTGCAGCGGGCGCGCTCGCCGTACTCACTTACCTCAGCGGCCACGCCACTTTTGCCGCATATCTTGAATTGCAGAAGATGCCGCAGATTGGCGAGCTCACTATCTTTTGCGGAGCCATGGTCGGCGCCTCGATCGGATTCCTGTGGTACAACGCGCACCCGGCCGAAGTGTTTATGGGCGACGTCGGCTCGCTCGCGCTGGGCGGCGCGATCGGCACGGTCGCCGTTATGATTAAACAGGAATTACTGTTGCCGTTCATCGGAGGCATCTTCGTGATCGAAGCGCTCTCGGTGATCCTGCAAGTCGGCTCTTATAAATTGCGCAAGAAGCGCATTTTCAAAATGGCGCCGATTCACCATCACTTTGAGCTGCTGGGCTGGTCGGAGTCCAAAGTGATCGTACGCTTCTGGATCGCGTCGCTGGTGTTTGCTCTGTTTGCGCTGACGACACTGAAACTGCGGTGAGAGATTTTGTAATCTGGTAATCGGGTAGTTTTGTAATTTGAAATCTTAGCGTCCGGGATCGGGCTTCAAATTACCCGATTACCAATTCAACCCAATGGATCTCAACAACAAACGCGTACTCGTAGTCGGCCTCGGCAAGTCCGGGGTGGCGTCAGCGCTTTTTCTGAAGTCGCACGGCGCGCGGGTCACGGTCTCAGATTCGAAGCCCGAAGCAGAGTTGCGCAATGAGATCCTGCTCTTGCTGGAACATGGAATCACCGTCGAAACCGGAGGGCACGGGGACCGCACGTTCCGCGGACAGGACCTGATCGTGGTCAGTCCGGGCGTCCCGGCTGATGCTCCGCAGCTGGTTCAGGCACGCAACCTTGGAGAGCCGGTCATCGGTGAAATCGAGCTCGCGGCGCGCTTTCTGAGCGGTCCAATCGTGGCTATCACGGGGGCCAACGGCAAGACCACCACCACGTCGCTGGCCGGCGCGATTCTCACCTCGGGAAAACTGCCGACGCTCGTCGGCGGCAATATCGGGACGCCGGCCATCAGCCTGGCCGATCAAGCCGGACCCTCCACCTGGATAGTGCTCGAAGTATCGAGCTTTCAACTGGAGACGATCGTGGATTTTCGTCCGCGGATCGCGGTGATTCTGAACATTACTCCCGACCATCTCGACCGCCACAAGACGTTTGAAAATTACGTCAACGCCAAGGCGCGCATTTTTGAAAACCAGACGTCCGATGATTTTGCCGTGCTCAACGCCGACGATTCAACAACCGCTGTGCTATCGAAACGTATCCGCGCGCGATTGTTCTGGTTCAGCCGCAAGAAAGAAATTGAAGAAGGAGCGTTCGTTCGTCGCGAGCAGATTTACTTTCGCGACGGCCAGCGCGAATCGGAGATCATGCCGCTCGCGGAGTTGCCGCTGAAAGGTGCTCACAACCTGGAGAATGTTCTGGCCGGCGTTTCGATTGGCATGTTGGCGGGCGGCAAACCCGAGCAGGTGCGCGAAGCAGTGAAGAATTTCAAAGCCGTTGAACACAGGCTGGAGTTTGTGGCGACGGTTGCGGGAGTGGATTACTACAACGACTCGAAAGCAACGAACGTGGATGCGACCATCAAGGCCCTGGAATCGTTTCCCGCGAATATTCACCTGATTCTCGGCGGCAAAGATAAAGGCAGCGATTACAGCGTCCTCAACGATCTGTTGCGGCAGCGGGTGAAACGCGTGTACACAATCGGAGCGGCGGCGGCCAAGATCGAAGCGCAGATTGAAGGAGCGTCCACGATCGAACACGCGGAGACGCTGGAAAATGCCATCAAGTCAGCCAGCTCAGCGGCTGTGGCGGGAGACATCGTTTTGCTGGCTCCGGCTTGCGCCAGTTTCGATCAGTTCCAGAGTTACGAGCATCGCGGGCGGGTGTTTAAGGAGACGGTAAAGGCGATTGGGTGAACGTGTGGTTGCGGATTGGACCGCTAAACGTTCATACTCCTGCCATGACAACCAAGGGAGCGGCATTTCTGGCATTCATCGGAACGCTACTCATCACGGCGTTCTTGACGTGGACGTTTATCTTTCATTTTCTGAACGTCCTGCGCAACGTAGAAGCTGTCGTCGTTCTGTTCCCGTCCTTCATCTACGCATTCGGCGCGTTTACATTGACGGTGTTTTTCTTCATCTTCCACAGGGCACAACCATAGACCGGCGTCCGGCAGATAGCGTCAGGTGGTCCGGACGTAGGCGGGACGCGCACTGCGACTGAATCCGGTGGTCGCAACGCGTCATCGTAACTAGTCACTGCAACGAGTTGTCACAGGGTGCCTAGGTCTTGCGCGCTCCCAGAACCAGAGCGAGAACGCCGCCTGCCAGCAGAACCACGCCAACCGCTGGAGGCAGCTTCTGGTTATCATCGGTCTCGACTCCAATTTTGGCGCCTCCGAGCTTCACACTGTGGTCCTCGCGGTGTGGAACCGGGACCACGAAGGCGAGCAGACCGCACACCAGCAGAACAATTGCAACAAGGCGAATGGCATTCATCAAAACTCCCCCATAAAGTCAGAGTATATGTTGCCGGTGGGTGCCGAAACGTCTATGGCAGTTCGCGTTTCCGGAAACTATTCGTTGGAATCAACCCACAGGGAAACTAAACCATGGAATAAGCTCGGTTGGAACCAACTCAGTTATCCCCTGCCTCAATTCCCAAGCCTAAACTCTCGAAGTCTCGGCGGCTCCGTGGTGAAATGAATTCTTATGGCGAAGCGGGTGAGTGTTGATCGCTGGATGTTTACGGTAACCATGATTCTGGTGTTTATCGGGCTGGTCATGATTTTCAGTGCCTCGGCGGTGATGGCCAAGGAACGCTTTGGATCGGCTTACGAATTCCTGCTCAAGCAGCTGGTTTGGGCTGTCGCCGGACTTGCCGTGATGGTTCTGGCGATGAAGGTGGATTACAAGTATCTGCAGCATCCGGCGGTAGTTTTTTCGTTTCTGGGACTTACCACGCTGCTGCTGATTTCCGTCTTTTTCCTGGACCGCGCGCATGGCACGCATCGCTGGTTTCATCTCGGGCCGCTGTCGTTGCAGCCCTCGGAGTTGGCCAAGCCGGCGCTCATTTTATTCTTGGCGTGGTTTTTGGAGAACAAGACGCGCGCCATGGACGATTGGCGAAATACGCTGATTCCCGCCGTGGGACCGACATTAATTTTTCTAGGGCTGATTGTTTTTCAGCCTGATCTGGGCACGGCCATTGCATGCGCCGGCATCACCGCCTGCGTCCTGTTCATTGCCGGAATTCGTTTGCGATATTTTGGCTATGCGTTCGCGGCGGCGTTGCTGCCGCTTTACTTCCTCATCTTTCACGTGTCTTACCGCCGGGACCGCATCCTGGCGTTTATGAATCCGTATGCGGACCCCAAGGGATTTGGTTTTCACATTATTCAGTCATTGATCGCGGTCGGTACCGGCGGATTGACGGGCCTCGGATTGATGGAAGGGAAGCAGAAGTTGTTTTACCTTCCCGAGCCGCACACCGACTTTATTTTTGCGGTTACGGCCGAAGAGCTGGGGCTGATGGGAGCGATGACGGTCATCATTCTGTTCGCGATTTTTCTGTGGCGCGGCACACGGGCAGCATTGCGCACGCAAGACAACTTTGGGCGTTTTCTAGCCGTCGGAATCACCAGCATGATTGTGCTGCAGGCCTTTATCAACATCAGTGTGGTGCTGGGAATGATGCCGACGAAGGGCATTCCTTTGCCGTTTGTTTCGTACGGGGGATCGTCATTGTTTGTGACCCTAATGTGCGTGGGAGTGCTGCTGAATATTACCAAGCAAGCCGAGTAGAGGACGTCCGGCTGCTAGTCCTTGAGTGGCACCATGGTTCGATCGCCGCGGCAGAAAGTCGCCACTTTCATCAAAACTCCCTGCGCTTGTGGCATGGTGATCACGGGGCCATAGCAATAGACGGCATGTCCGTTGGCGGCGAAGTACCATTGCCCACCCTTTTGCTTGACCGTTTGCTGGCTGGGGGTAGGAGCGAGATGGGCTGGGGGCGCCAACCTGGGGACGGGAAGCGACAACACTAACGCTAGGGCCAGGGTCTTCATGATAGGGTCACTTGTTGCGGCCCCCACATGAGGCCGCATTTTACAGAACGCTTTTCACAGAACCGGTACTTCCAGAATTTCTTTACAGTCGAAATCTTTTCTATTGCTGGTCAGTCTGCTTTCTGGTCGATCTGTTTCTGCCGAAAATCCAAGAATTCTTGCGTTATGGCAGAGTCATACATTTGCGGTGGCTAAGTGATGTGAACCGCGCGCCGCACATCGTCCAGGTCGGCGGCCGGCTTGCCCGGAATTTCTTTGGTCGCATGGGTCGATTTCCCGGGATGCTTGGCTTCTTTGTCCAAGCTTTTTGTGTCGGCTCCTTTATTGGTCCCGCTATTCGCGCCGGCTGCGGAATTCGCCGGGTCGGCGGTTTTAGGTTCGACGCTTTTCGGGTCAGCCGGCAGCGATGATTTCTGTTTGTCCTGGATCTGAGCCATCTTGTCTCGCAACGCGGAAAGCTGATTGCTGTCCTTGAGCATCTCGCGAATCAATCCGCGCTGGGCTTCGATGGTTTGTCCCTGCTCGAAAACCAGCATGGTCAGAATGACGTAAGAGACGACGAACAGGATGACCAGCAATGGCATAACTGCCGCAGGCCGCGACGACGTTTTAGGAGCTGCGCATTCGGCGCTATAAATAACAGTCAATGTTGCCCCCATCGTGGCCCTTAGGGTCCGGGCGCCACGAAGGTGTTAGTGCACCCGTGAAACCATATCGTGGAAGGAATGTAAGTACCTCTTTCCAATAGAGTTATCCGGGGAAGTTGCCGTCAAGCCGAGCGTCTGGGTGCAACCCTCTGCACTTAATGAGTAACGGAACCAGCATCGCCGGCTTCGGTGGGACGATCCGCAAAGCCGCGCCGGGCAAGGCTTTTGGGGGGAGCGGCCACCGGTTTTGTGTTGGCACGCCAAAGCAGGTTCTCGTCTTCCCAGGCAGACAATCGAGTCAGGCGATGCCGACGAGGGCAATGCTCACGACCGACTAAATCTCGTTTGACCGCAAGATTCGGATAGCCCGTGCAGAGCGACTGTCCTATGTTATCGGCATGGCGACCAATGCGATACTTTCAGAAGACGAAACGATGACGAGAACCTCTCAACCCGTCCGGAAACAAATCCTGGCGGAAATTCCAGGACAGGTCTCGGACCTGATCCAGCACAGAACTCCCGGTCAAATCCCCGAGCAAATTAACGACCGGCGCTGGGAAGCCGTCATGGCTCGCGATGGCTCACTCGACGGGGCCTTTGTTTTCGGCGTATCGAGCACCGGGGTTTTCTGCCGGCCGTCGTGTCCGGCGAAACGTCCGCGCCGCGCGAACGTAAAATTCTTCGAACAGCCGGGCGAGGCCGAGCAAGCCGGTTATCGAGCCTGCCTGCGCTGCCGTCCGAAGGCCGTGGATGGAAATCCGCAAGCGGCGCTAGTGCGCGCAATATGCCGATATAGCGAGCAGCGCATCGAAGATCGCCTGACGCTCGGTCTGCTTGCCAAGGAATTTCGCCTCAGCCCATTTCACTTGCAGCGGACGTTCAAGTCAGTGCTGGGCGTTACTCCCAAGGCTTATATCGACGCTGTGCGCTTGCGCCAGGTGAAGCAGAACTTGCAGGCCGGGCATTCGGTGAGTACGGCGCTCTATGCCGCCGGATACGGCTCCAGTAGCCGCCTTTACGAACGAACGGCCACGCAACTGGGCATGACTCCAGAGAAGTACCGGCGCGGCGCGGTCGCCGCAGTTGTACGCTACACCATCTCCGATTCGCCCCTGGGACGCATGCTGATTGCCGCGACTGAGAAGGGTATCTGCGCCATCCAGTTTGCCGATTCCGATCAGCAACTGCAGCAAGGACTGATTCGCGAGTTTCCTTTCGCAACTCGACGGCGCGATGACACCGCGATGACCGAATGGTCGAAGACCCTTTCTCGCGTGATGCAAGGGCAGCCGACGCAGTCGTCGCTTCCGCTCGACATATGCGCCACCGCCTTTCAGCGGCGTGTATGGGAGGCGCTGCAGCGCATTCCACGCGGAGAAACTCGATCCTATAGCGGCGTAGCGAAAAAAATCGGGATGCCCAAGGCTGCTCGTGCGGTCGCTCGTGCCTGCGCTGCCAACCCAGTGGCGGTTGCGATTCCGTGCCATCGCGTGGTTCGGGAAGATGGGGAGATGGGCGGCTATCGCTGGGGAGTCGAGCGAAAAGAGCGGTTGCTGGCAATGGAGCAAAGGGCGGGATCGTAAGAGCTGGCTTGCGCCCGATTACTCTAAAGACTCTAAATTGTGTGCGAAACGAAGTTCCTGCTTTCCGTGATGGGAAAGCAGGCGCTTCGCCCGCACGACAACATGACTCAGCGATGCTTGATGAAGCTACCGTCCTGTAGTTCGGCCATCGCCTGCTTCAACTGCGCCTGCGTGTTCATCACGATCGGCCCATACCATGCCACGGGCTCTTCGATCGGCTTGCCGGACACCAGCAGGAAGCGGATGCCCTCGTCGCCCGCCTGCACCACGATTTCATCCCCACGATCGAATAGAACGAGAGAATGGTTGCGAGCATCGTAAACGGGCGGAGCTTCAGGCTTCGCCACCGACTCGGTGAGCACGGCCCGAGGATCCGACGAGTCGCGAAATGTGCCAGCACCCGCGAAAACATAGGCAAAGGCATTGCGCGTAGTTTCGACCTTCAGCCGTTTTCGCTGTCCGGGCGCGACCGAAATGTCCAGATAGGTCGGATCGGCAGCCACGCCTTCAACCGGACCACGCTTTCCCCAAAATTCGCCGCACACCACGCGCACTCGCGTGCCGTCATCATCAGTGACTTCGGGAATCGCGCTGGCTGGAATATCCTGATATCGCGGGTCAGTCATCTTCAGCGACGCGGGCAGATTGGCCCACAGCTGAAAACCGTGCATGCGGCCTTGTTGATCGCCGCGTGGCATCTCCTGGTGCAGAATGCCGCTGCCCGCTGTCATCCATTGCACATCGCCAGCGGTCATTTTGCCTTTGTTGCCCAGGCTGTCGCCATGCTCGACCGAACCCGCCAGCACGTAGGTGATCGTTTCGATGCCGCGGTGCGGATGCCAGGGAAATCCCGCAACGTAGTCGTTGGGATTATCGTTGCGAAAATCATCCAGCAGCAAGAAAGGATCGAATTCTTTTGTTTTGCCGAAACCGAAAGCACGCTGCAGTTTGACGCCAGCGCCCTCAATGGTCGGTTTTGGTTGAATAATCTGTTGAACCGGGCGGAGTGACATAATTCCTTCCTTCCTCGTCATTGTTTTCTGGGCGCGCGGCGCGCGCTTCCAGGAGACGGGACCTTCGGTTGGTTCGTGTTCAAGTGATTAGATGCTCCAGAAATATAATCGTTGCAACGACTATTCTGGCCGCTGCTGACTACTGCGCAGCTGGCTGCATCGACTCACGACTTTTGTGCTTTGTCCGCCTTTTATGCGGACCGGGGTTGGCGCAGGCTGGTAAACTGATGAAAATACGAGTACGGGCCCGTAGCTCAAGCGGATAGAGCATCGGTTTTCTAAACCGAGGGTTGCAGGTTCGATTCCTGCCGGGCCTACCAGATCGTGCTATAGCATTCCCCCGTTCGGGCCATTCCCGCCCGGGCTATCAGAACGTAAAGTCGTTCTTGAGCAGACTTCGGGGGAGGGCTGTTCGACGAGCGTCCGATGACTCTAACGAGTCCGGGCGCTTTCGTTTTGCGCGAGAAACTGGCTAGTCCAGAACGGAGCCGGCGCAAGACCGGTCTTGAGATCGACTTGAGATCGACTTGAGATCGGACTAGGAATTTGGTTTCGGTTTCGGTTTCATCATCTCCCATTCCTTCTCTGTCAGCTCCCGGCCCAGGGTTGTGAATTCGCCCGCACCCTGCAGCCACTCGCCTCCGTCCATAGTCACGATATCTCCATTGATGTAGCCGGAGCCGTCGCTCACCAGAAATGCGGCCAGGTTGGCAAATTCTTCGGTCGTGCCGAAGCGGCCCAGGGGAATTCGCTTCTTCGCCTCTTGTTCAAAGTCGGGACGGGGCAGCAGACGGGAGAACGCGCCCTCGGTTGGAATCGGGCCGGGAGCGATGGCGTTCATGCGAATGCCGCGGTTTCCCCACTCGACGGCGAGACTCCGGGTTAACGCTTGCACGCCCGATTTCGCTACCGCCGATGGGACCACATACGCCGAGCCGGTGGTTGTGTAAGTCGTGGTCACGTTGAGCACCACGCCTTTGTGTCGCGCCGCGAGCCAACGCCGTCCGCAGGCAAGCGTAGCGTGCAGAGTGCCCATCAGAACGATGCCAATCACGGATTGAAAGGCGCCCAGCGAAAGCTCTTCAGTTCGCGCGAGAAAATTTCCGGCGGCATTGTTCATCAGTGCGTCCAGCGGACCAGCGCTCCAGATGGTGTCGATCATTTTTTCGACAGCCGCCGCATCGCGGACATCGCAGGGATGAGCGTGGATCTTTCCGTTTTTCCCTGACAACGTACTGTCGCGCAATTCCCGCTCGGCTGAGGTGAGAACTTCCTGCCGCCGCCCGCAGATGTAGACTTCGGCGCCCAATTCCATAAAGCGCTGGGCGGTTGCTTTGCCGAGGCCAGTGCCACCGCCGGTGATGAGGATGCGTTTGTTGAGAAGAAGATCGCTTCGGAACATAGAAAGGGATTGTAACTGGTTCCCGCCGAGAAGCGTTTTCAGGAGATTGCCGAGGGCTCGGGATCGCGAGGCAATCGCTCCAACGCCCACTTGGCGTGCTCGGCGACGATAGAATCCTCATCCTGAGCAAGCTTCTCGAGGGTGGGAGCGAAGTTGGTATCGCCGCTGTTGCCCATCGCGATTACCGCATTCCTGCGCAGACCGGAGAGCTTCGTGCGTTTTACTGGAGATCCACGAAACACCTCTCGGAACTCTTCCGGCTGCATTTCCGCCAGCCAGTCGAGCGCTGGATTGACCAATCCTTCGCGCGGCTGAAATTCTGGCGCGGACGTCTTGGGCGCTTTCCGGTTCCAGGGACAAACATCCTGGCAAATATCGCAGCCGAAGATGTGGCGTCCCATTTCCGCGCGCAGTTTGTCGGGGATTTCGCCGCGCTTCTCAATGGTCAGATAAGAGATGCAGAGCCGCGCATCAAGCACGCCGGGGGCGGTAATGGCCTGTGTCGGACAGGCGGCGATGCAGCGCGTGCAAGTTCCGCAGCGATCGGGCGCAGGCAGATCGGCGGCCAGTTCGTTTTGTGCAGAGTCATTCGTTTCGACCTCGGGCTTCTTGACGTCGAGCGAGGTCAGGATCACGCCCAGAAAAAGCCACGACCCGAGCTTCTGGTTAATGATGCAAGTATTCTTGCCGATCCATCCGATGCCTGCGTATTTGGCGTACACGCGCTCGACCAGCGGGCCAGTGTCGACGTAAGAACGCAGTTGCAGGCTCTCATTTGCCAGCGAACTGCTTTCATTGGAGCCGAGCAAACGGCGTAACTCATCTTCTACGTTCCGCAAGCGCCGTAGCACGGCGTCGTGATAATCCTCGCGCGCCCAGGCATAGCGCGAGATCCAGCCGCGGCTCGTGTCCTGCATTTCAGTGGAGTAGGGGTACGAAGTGTTGTAATTGATTGCGCAGACGATCACGCTGCGCGCCCAGGGAGCAATGCGGCGAAGCGATGCGCGTTTGAGGCCTCCGGCATCGTCGCGCGATTCCATGTATTTCATTTCGCCGTGCTTGCCACCGGCGATCCAGGCAGGAAAGACTTGCAATTCGTCGAAGTCGCAGACGGGAGCGATGCCGCAGAGCTCGAATCCGGCATCGCGAGCGGATTGCCTGACGCGGGTTGAGAGGTCGATCGGCAAGTGGTCGGGTGCTGGTCGCGAGTTCATGGGGACGATAACCCGCGTACTACAGAAGGCTATCACTGATTATTGCCTGGGATTATTGCGAGCTGCAGGTTCACGGCGGGATTGTGTCTGAGGCCGTTCAGGCTCTCTGTGCTTTTGTCTTTGGCTTTGCCGGAAGAGTCTCTGCATAATTGTTTTCCGCCCCTGGCCGCTCGGGCTGCGCTTCGAGCACATCATTCCACAAGGAGCTTGCAGGGCCGATTGAGGAGACGCCGATTTGTCCGGAGCGGGAAGTATTCTGTTCGCCGACCCATGCAACCAGAAACTGTTCCTGTCGGTTGGAGCGGGCGAGAGAGACATTGCTGTTTAAGCGAAGAGCGCCGTGGATGCCGGTCAGAAGAGCTCCCGACCGGCTAACGTTAGTGGTGGTTACGTTTTGAGACAAAGGACGGCCATGGATGTCGGTGGCACTGAGTTGGACGGGCAAGGCGATTTCGACTCGTGCATCCTGGCGCTCGATTTTGAACTGTCGCATAAGATCGGCGAGCTGGGCGGCTATGGCTGCGAGTTCCTCCGCGGCTTTTTGTGACTCTTGCGCGCGCGCCGATGTACCCTCGGCTGCTTGAGCCACGCCGCCGATGCTGACGGAGATGTCGGCGGCTCCGCTGGCAGCTTCGGTAGCATTGCGCGTCATTTCATTGGTGGTGGCGCTCTGTTCTTCAACTGCCGCGGCGATGGTTGCCGAGATGGTGTTGATCTGATGGATGACGCTGCTTACCGTTCCGATTGCCCCGACCGCATCTTTGGTATCACCCTGAATGGTGGTGATTTTCAGACCGATGTCTTCGGTAGCTTTAGCCGTCTGCTTGGCAAGATCTTTGACTTCGTTGGCGACGACGGCGAAACCTTTGCCGGCTTCGCCAGCGCGAGCAGCTTCGATGGTGGCGTTCAGGGCGAGCAAGTTCGTCTGCTGCGCGATCGTAGTGATGGCCTTGATGACTTCTCCAATCTCCAGGCTGGACTGACCCAGCTTAGCGATGGTGGCCGTGGCGGCCTCGGCAGAGGTAACTGCGGACGACGCAACTTTGGCGGCCTCATGAGCGTTCGCGGCGATGCTTTGGATGGTCGATGTCATCTCACCGGCGCCGGTCGAAAGGCCCTGGAGGTTCTGAGAGACCTGCTGGGTGAGCTGGGAGACCGAGGTGGATTGCTGGGCGGTTTCCGCGGAATTGCCAGTGATCTGCTCACTCGCCGCCAGCAACTGCTGACTGGCGACGGCGAGCTTCTGGGTGTGGGAGGAGACGCCGCGAAGGATTTCCTGGAGTTTGTCCATGAACAAATTGAAGAAACGGCTGACTTCGCCGAGTTCGTCATTGCCGAAGCCGACGGATGCCTCGAGGCGTTTGGTGACATCGCCCTCGCCCTCGGCGATATCCTGAATCATCTGGGACAATCGCCTGAGCCTGGAGCCAGTGCGGCGGATGAGAACAATGGCGGCGACGATGCCAAAGCCCAGAGCGCCGAGGGTCGTAGCTCCCAAGGTCATCTTGAGCGCGCGACTTGCCGCATGTACATCGGCTTTGTTTTTTTCCAGAAGCGCATGGAATGAATCCGACATGGCATCGGTGGTTTCCCTCACGGCTTCGGCCGCCGATGTTCCCCGGTCGGTGTATTCGTTGCCCGCTTTGATGACGTCGTCGCGGCTGCCTACTGCATCACTGACCGCTTCCTGCTGGGCATCATGAAGGACGGCTAGCCGTTGCTTGGCTTCCGCCAGACGGTCCCGATTTCCCTGAAGCACCCACTTAGGAGCTAACGTGTCGAAGGTAAGGAGGTCTTTTGCAACCGTCTCCCAGGTTTTTTTCCACGCTTTCTGCGCAACATCTCTCCGGTCCGGCTGCGATCCCGCCAGGATGGCTTGGCGGGCTTTGACCGAAGTCATATTCATATCGCGCTGCAAGACCTTGATGGCTTCGCTCGACGGAAAGCGCAACTCGAACGTTGCATCCACATCACGGGTCACCGCGGCCAATTCTATATAGCTTATGGTCGAACCGAGGACAGCCAAGGCGAGAATAACTCCAAAGCTGGTGCCCAGCTTTTTGCCAAAAGTGAATCGCAAGGCGGTTGCTCCAGTAGTCGTGCAGCAGGAGAAACGAGTATTTCTAGATCACTAATCGGCGGTCGTCGGAGAAGCTTTAGAAAAACCCTGCGTTATGCGCTTATATGGATTCCTGATGGGCGACGGGCGAAGGATGAAGAACTGCGGGGACAGGATCCGTGTCTGCTGGAATAAGTTTTCAGCTCTTGCGTCCGCGAGCGACAGCGACTTTCTTGGCCGGAGGGACGAAGTGTTCGATCCGGTTGCGACCGTTTTCCTTGGCGGCGTAGAGGCCGGCGTCAGCCTGGTTCAACAGGACTTCGACTTCATCTTTTCCCGTGTGGGTGGAAACCGCGACTCCCATGCTCATGGTGATCAGTCTCTCGTCGCCAGCGCAAGCAACCGGTGCGACGGCGATGAATTCGCGCAGTTCATTGGCACGCTGTATGGCATCGGGCAGGTCGCAGTTAGGCAGAACCATGAGGAATTCTTCTCCGCCGTATCGTCCTACACCGTCGTAGACGCGGAGTTGCGCCCGCAGGCGCCGGCCAATTTCGCGGAGCGCCTCGTCGCCAAAAAGATGGCCAAGCGTGTCGTTGACGCTCTTAAAGTGGTCGACATCACCGAGAATCACACCCACAGGCTTGCGCTCGCGGCGGCCTCGCTCCAGTTCGCGTTCGAGCATGCTGACAATCTCAGAGCGATTCATGAGTCCGGTGAGGCCATCATGAGTTGCCGCATGGCGCATCGACTCACGCGCGGAAACCAGCTCCTCCTGCAAGTCGAGGATGCGCTTGCCCACCAGCAGGCGCGCCTTCAATTCCAGCTCGTCAAAGGGCTTGACCAGATAGTCGTCCGCGCCCGCTTGCATCGCGTCCAGCATGTTCTGGCGTCCTTCTTTGCTGGTCAACAGGATGACGTAGACGTACGGACCGGAGGAACCGGCCTTGCGGATGCGTTGGCACAGCTCAATTCCGTCGATGTCAGGGAGCACCCAGTCGAGCAGAACGAGCTTGGGAGCATCCGGCAGTTCGAGGATCTTCCAGGCCTCCGAACCGCTCACCGCCAGGGTGACGCCGAAGCCCCAGCTGCGCAAGTGGTCGCCAATCAGCTTGCGGTAAACGGCCGAATCGTCGACCACGAGGGCCTGCATGATTCGCACGCTTGCGTTTTTCGTTGCGTCAACTTCCGTCGCGCCAAATGCCGCGCTAGAAGACGAAGGGCTGCTCATTCCATCCTCGCCGCGAAGCCAGACTCCGCGAAGCCAGCCGATTGGACACCTAATCCTACTATCATACGGCCAACTCAGTCATAAGCCGAGCACGTAATCTAGTCGTTAAGTGTTGTCGCCGGTACCTTGTTTTCGCCGGTACCTGTAGAACGTCGGCAAACAGGGTCGAAAGCTTCAGCCAGCCAGTACCGGTATTCGAGTGCCTTTCCAGCGCCAGGAGATGATCCAGCACCGGCGCTTCGTCGAGAGTCTGTCGCTTGGGAAAAAGCCGTCTGTAATTTGGGCCTGAAGCGAGGGTTGACCTAGGCTTCCCCAGCGGCCTACCATTACCGCCGAAGGCGTTGAGGCCCTCCCGGATGATCGGCCAGACAGTCTCCCACTACCGCATTGTTGGCAAGCTTGGCGGTGGCGGCATGGGCGTGGTCTATGAGGCGGAGGATACGCGCCTGGCCCGGCACGTCGCCCTCAAGTTCATTCCTGTGGAGATGGTTCACGACCAGAAGTCACTCGACCGTTTCGTGCGCGAAGCGCGCGCCGCTTCCCAGCTCAACCATCCGGGCATCTGCACCATCCACGATATCGACGACAACAACGGACACCCCTTCATCGTCATGGAGAAGCTGCAAGGGGTGAGCCTGAAAGAGCGGATGCGCGGCAAGTCGATGGAAATCGACGAGATCCTCGATATTGGCATTCAGGTAGCGGATGCTCTCGCCGCCTCCCACGCTAAGGGGATCATCCATCGCGATATTAAGCCTGCCAATATTTTTGTGAGTCAGACGGGACAGACGAAAATCCTCGATTTCGGGTTAGCCAAATCGATACCGGAACCGGGGTCGAGCGAGGCGGCGCTGGAAGATTCACTGACCGCAGTCGGCGTAATTCCGGGAACAGCGGTCTATATGTCTCCGGAGCAGGCGCGCGGTGAAGAACTGGATCCGCGGAGCGATCTGTTTTCGCTGGGCGTGGTGCTCTACGAAATGTCCACCGGCAAAAAGCCCTTCGCTACGGGCAACGTAATTACTACGCTCGATGCCGTGCTGAACCAGAAGCCCGTGTCTCCGCTGAGTCTGAATCCTGCATTACCGCAGGACATGGAAGGCATCATCGGCCGGGCAATGGAAAAAGATCGGGGACACCGATACCCGAATGCGCTGGCCATGAAGGGCGACCTGCAGTCTCTGCGCAAAGAAACAGAATCGGGACAGACCAAGACCGGGGCGCGACGGCCGGCTTTGCCCTATCGCATCGCGACCAGCACCTTTCAAGCGACGAGCAAGTTTTCAACCTATCTTCTGCTGGCAGTCAGCGCGCTGCTGCTCACGGTCTTAGTTGCGCTGGGAGCGTACTGGTTGAAACAGCGCCAGATTTCGGGCGCCGGCGCGCCCAAGAACACGATTGCGGTGCTGCCTCTGCAGAATATGAACGGCGACATCAGCGTCGAGTTTCTTCGCACTGCTTTGGCCGATGAAATCGCCAACACCCTCACCTATACGCGGACGCTCGATGTTCGTCCCTCGGCGATGACGCGAAAATTTGTCGGCAATGATGTCGACCCGCAGCAAGCCGGCCGCGAATTGCACGTGGCAAACATACTTACCGGACACTTCCTGAAGCAGGGCGACCGGCTGCTGATTACGATCGAAGCGATCCAGGTTGAGGGCGACCGGCTTCTGTGGCAGACGAACATTACCGCGAACGCGCTGGATCTGATTGGAATGCAGTCGCAGATGGCGGCGAAGATCCGTCAGGAACTGTTGCCCGCGCTCGGTGTAGGCGGTGGTTTTCTTGACACCGACACCAGACCCAAGAACGCGGAGGCCTATGATCTCTACCTGCATAGCCTGGCGTTGCCGCATGATGCCGGACCCAACAAAGATGCGATCGCGGTCCTGGAGCATGTGGTTGAAGTCGATCCCACATATGCTCCGGCATGGGAACAACTCGGAGTGCGAACCTACTATGACGCGGATTACTCTGACGGCGGCGAGCCCATGTTCCAGCGCTCCAATAAAGCCAGTGAACAGGCCATCGCGCTCGATCCGAATCGGGTAAGCGCGGCACGCCAGTTGATTGCAAATCGGGTTGAGCGCGGCGAACTGGGCAAGGCATATCAGGCGGCACAGGCGCTGGTGAGGCGGCGTCCGGAGAGTGCCGAGGCGCATTTCGCGATCGCTTATGTCTATCGTTACGCGGGAATGCTGCAGCAATCGACGAATGAATGCAACACGGCGCTGACGCTCGATCCTGGAAACTATGCTTTCCGCTCATGCGCCTGGGCATTTATGGAACTGGGTAAGATGGACCGCGCCGCTGACTTCGTCCGTCTCGATGCGGGATCGGAATGGGCGGCGTATGTAACACCGTCTATCCTTTTGCGCGAGGGAAAGATTCAGGAAGCACGGGAGGCGGTGAAGCGCATGCCGAGTTCACCGCGCTATCACCGTGATTTGCTGGAGGCTTGCCTGCAATTACGGCCCGCCGCGGAACTGGATCGGATGGCGCAGGTAGCGGAAACCAGCTTGCCCAGCGAACTCGATGTCGAGACGTGGTACTACCAGGGAGCGATTTTTGCATTCTGCGGCAAGAAGCAAGCTGCTCTGCATCTGCTGCAGAGTGCAGTCGAGCAAAACTATTGTGCGCATGAGAATCTGCTTTCCGATCCATTGCTCGCGAAGCTCCGAACAGATACATCGTTTGACAAAGTGTTGACCGCAGCGGGAGCTTGCCAGGACGCTGTGCAAGCCGCTGCTGCTTCTGCAAGCCAGTAAAACTCAGCCAGCAAAAATCGGCATCCAACGCAATTAGTGTTCGAGTGGACAGCGCGGTTGCTGGTACAATCCCGCTTGTCGAAAATGGTTTTTGCTTCTGCAAACTGTGTTCATTGCTCTCGCAAGAAATTCTCAAAAGGATCTCTCATGATTTCATCCCGAAAGTGTTTGGCGTTCCTTGTGGTTGGTTTTGTCCTGGTTGGTGCTTGCCTCGCGGCCGCACAGGAAATGCAGGAAGGCCGTCTGCTGCGTTTCCCGGATATCTACAAAGACAAAATTGCATTTATGTATGGCGGCGATCTCTGGGTCGCTTCGAGCGCGGGCGGCACGGCGCGGCGCATCACGACGCATCCTGGCCGCGAACTTTTCCCGAAGTTTTCTCCCGATGGAAAGTGGCTGGCATTCACCGGCCAATATGACGGCAACTTCAATGTCTATGTCATGTCCTCCGACGGCGGTCAGCCCCGGCAGTTGACGTTCTTCCAGGGATCGGCGCAGCCGCTCAGCGATCGCATGGGCATTCTCAACGAAGTCGTCGGCTGGACGCCCGATGGCAAGAGCATCGTTTTTCTTTCACGCCGCGATGCTTCGAACGGATGGACCAAGCGTCCCTACACGGTGAGCGTTGAGGGCGGCATGGCGCAGCCCATGCCCATGGATGAGGGCGGGTTGTTATCGTTTTCCGCCGATGGCAGCAAGGTCGCTTACAACCGGATCTTCCGCAACTTCCGCCAGTGGAAGCGCTACACCGGCGGACTGGCGCAAGACATCACAATTTACGACATCAAGAATAATGTCGTCGATGCGGTCATTCCGCACACGGATTACACCGACACATTTCCGATGTGGCGCGGGAACACAATCTATTTCACTTCCGATCGCGGACCCGAACACCGGCTGAATCTTTACAGCTACGACCAGACCAGCAAGCAGGTGGAGCAACTCACCAAGTTCGACGAGTTCGACGTCATGTGGCCGAGCCTTGGTCCCGACGCGATTATTTTCGAAAATGGCGGTTTTCTCTAC
>DATEBK010000134.1:0-17542 GCA_035287825.1 Terriglobales bacterium | reverse complement strand
CAAATAAGAAGTACCGGAGTCGCCTTCGACGAGCACATCACCGTTCGTCAGCAGAACGGCAAACGAATCGCCTGCGTTGTCACCGTTGGGGAACGTGGGGCCGACCGTCCACGTGTTGGTGAGCGAGTCATAGATGGCCGTGTTGCCAGGGCCATCGCTGTTTGTATACGACCCGGTGGCGAATACGGTGCCGTCTGGGCGAAGAATCGCGGGCCCAATTTCTCCAGGCGGGTAATAGCAGAGCTTGTTCTTTGGACCGTAATTGATGCAGCCGAAGGGCGATGGTGAATGCAAATCCACAATCGTGCTGCCGGCGGTCGTCCATTCCTTCTTCTTTGCCGCTGCGCTATAGATTTCGGAGTTAGGAGCATCCTTCACATCCGCCGTGAGGACTGAGCCGTCTGCCAACAAGGTCCAGCCTTCCTCGGCGTTGAAATCGGCCTTACCTTTGTCAGGCGATGATTTCCAAGTCATGGTGGTGGGATCGAGAATCGCCATTTTCTTGGTGAGCTTGTTTCCGATCAAGTACTCGCCATTTGCCAAGACTGTCGAAGGCGAATCTCCGATATAGTTCCAGCCCTTGGGCGGGGCTACCGTGGACCACGTATTGGCCGAGGGGTCGTAGATGGCGCCCTGGTTGGTCAGTGAAAACACAGCGCCGCATTGGGAGTATTCACCGCCCTCAAGGAGCAGGCGCCCATCTGCCAGGACCGCGGAGGCCGTTGCGTCGGGAGCGTATCCGGCGGGAAGACTGGCGACTTGCGTCCAGGTCCCGTTGACATAGCTTCCGGTGATGTCAGGCGTAAGCTTCCAAAAATCGGAACAGTTATCGCCTTGCGCTATCACTGTGCCGTCAGTCATCTGGAAGGTGTAAACAATTCCGTCGGGCGGCTGGTGCTTTAGCGCGGTGAGAGTCTGCGCCAGCGCGGCGCCGGATATAACAAGCAAAACCAAAACCATTGGGAGAATAAACTTCTTGGACAAAATGCACGACCTTTCTTGACGCTGCCAGTGGCAACGCACACAGAACTTTCCCCAGAACTGAACTGCTGGATTTTAAAACCCTCCCCGTGGGCGGCAGGTGCAGGCGGTTCATCTTAGCAAAAGCGCGCGGCAATGGATAGAGAGGAAACGCCTGCTGGTGGCGGCTTTTGCGGGTATGCAAAGTTTTGCTGCTGATCGCAGCTTGCCTGATGTTGGACCTAAAAGACACAAGCCGGGAACCCGGAATTTCTTCCGGTCCCGGCCTGCGCTTCTATCAACTCGAATGCCGACTCAGTGGCTTGTTGTCGCGTCGGCGGTAGTTGCAGGGGTTGCGGACGTCGTCGCAGCGGTGGCATTGCCCGTTGGCGCGGCAGTGGCGCTATAACGCGAAAGCCTCGGATAGAACGGAGTGACTTCAAAGGGCATCTTGTCGCGCGCGGATGTGATCGCGACCGGTTGCGCCTTCACGATTTCCACTTTGTCATCCCACGCGTTCAGTTTGACGCGTCCACCCAACGGCAGAGCGGCGATCTGATCGAGTTTGTTCCAGTCGAGCGCGGGAGCTGCGGTTTCGAGCGCAGCCATGCGGCTCACTGTCCCGTTCTCCACGATATTGTTGCCCAGGTGAGCTTGCAGCAGAGCGCTCAACTGCGGAGCCCGTTGTTGCAGGGCTTTCAGGAAAAGACCGGCAGAATCCAGCTTCTGCGCATACGGTGAATTCTTCAGCATCTCCACCGCTTTCTTGTCAGCGGCCGTTTCCTCTTCCGGAATGTGCTTGAATCCAAGGTTCTGGTAAGTGCCTTCGTCGGAAAACAGCATGCGGTCGTTGAAAGCGTACTGGCTCCCGAGGTTATGTCCCAGAACGATGTGAGCCAATTCGTGCGAGAGCACCATGGCCAGGCTGCCTTCGTCAGGAAGCACGTCGATCAGCCCGCGGCTCACGACGATCGTATTGCCGACACTGAAAGTTTCCAGCGGAGAAGTCGTCAGCACCCGCGTCCGGACTGGACGGGGCAGTTCGATGTTATTTGTGATTTCCAGGTTATTGACGACGGTCTGTAGAATCTTGTCGACATCGCCTTCCGGCGCCAGCAGCCCGGCGCGTTCCAGACGCTCGACGACGTTGTCTTCGGCCTGTTGCTGCCATTCACGTTCGGCGGCCAGAGGAGTCGCATCCTGCGCGGTCGGTGTGTCGTCTTTCACACTGTCGACCCGGATGTTCGTCAGTTCGTCGTTGGCCGAGCCCGTCTTGAGGTTGTATCCCCACATGCGGGTCTGGGCCTTGAACGCGATCTTGTTGGTAGCTCCGGCGGTGAAGTCACCTTCCTCGCTGTAGATGTAGGCTGGTACCCAGTAGCCGGGAATTAAATTCAAGCGCCAGCTGTCCATGTGAAAGTAATAGTTGTTGCGCGTGGGCCGCGCATAAGTTCCGTTCAGACGAACGATGTTGAAGTCCTGGTCTTCAACCCAGATGCGGCCGAGAAAGCGCCCTTTGCCCGCATCTTTTTTCGGCGTCAGATCGAACACCAGGCAGCGCACGTCGCCCAGGAACTCGCGCCGGGCGTAGTGGAAATCGTAGTGCTGACGGTCAAAGTCGTTCCGGTCGGCGAAGATCATCCACGAAAAGCCGAGTGGCTGATACTGGAACTTGAACTTCTTCGTAAACTCGCCGAGAAGATGCTTCTCCATCCCCTCGCCTTTGTCTTTGTCCTTGGCGCCTTTGCCGTCGAGATAATCGCTGCGATCAATCGACTCGCTCAGGTCCATGCGTCCCAGAAAGTAGTGGTCTTCCTGCGGAATCGGGCCAAGCTGCGGATCCTGCGCCAGGTTCTGCAGATAGGTCTCCACGATCGGCGTGCGCGGAGCCAGGAACTTGATCAGCTCTTTCTCACGCAGGATCACGCGATCCACAACCTGATCCATCGTGGTCGGCGGAGCCAGATTGGCTTGCGCCTGGCTCGGCTGCTGAGCCGGCTGCGTCGCCGCTGCCGGTTGTGGGTTCTGCGGCGCGGACGCCGGTTGTTGGGCCGCTGTCGTTACGGTTGCCACGAACAGAGCCAAAACCATCCAACTCATGTTGCCGATAACTTTCCGCATAAAGCTCGTCTCCAATTTTCGGTACATCGGATTCAGTACGCCAGTTGAAATACCACGTGCACAATTGCTGTCGAATCGATTGCCTGCCCGCTGCGCTGGGCCGGTTTGAAACGCATCTTGTTGGCGGCGGCTACCGCTGCTTCGTCGAGACCATGTCCGAGTCCGCGCACCACGCGGTTCACGTGCAGTTGCCCGTTCGCCGCGAACTCCACTTCAAGCAGGACTTCACCTTCCAGCTTCAGATTTCTCGCTTCTTCGGTGTAAATCGGATTTGGCTTGGAAGTGATCTCGACCGGTGTGGATGCCGGGCCGCTATCCATGCGCTGAACATGTGGAGTGTTCTGCGCAACTTCCTGCGAACCAAAACCAGAGGTCTGCACGCCGCGACCACCGGCGCGTCCATCTCCGTGTCCACCCGTCGCGACGCCGCTGCCAAAATCCGCGCTTGCGACTGTTCCTTTGATCCCTTTCGCGCCGCCCGATCCGTTGCCTTGTCCGGCCCCGATCGGCATATCGAATGAACCTGCAGCGGATGCGATGAGCTTGCCATTAGGCTTGCTGTTATCACTCGGCTTCAATCCGTTCGGATCTCCGAAGCCGCCCGTCTGCACTTTCGAAATCGGAGCGTTCACCGTCGGCGTCACCGAACTTCCCGCAAACTCGCCGGTATGAACCAACACCGGCCGCGCTGCACTGGTCTGCGTCAACACCGCCGGTGCGAAGTTGTTCATCGTCACCTTCGGCGGCTCAACTTCCTGCGGCTGCGGCTTGGGCGCCCGGATCTCGTGGGGCACGACTAATTTCGGTGCTTGAAATACCGGTTCGGGCGGTAACAACTTGGCGTGCACCGGATGAGGCTTGGGCATCCGCTCGGGCCGCAAAGAGGGTCGTGGTATTAACTCGGTAACGTGATAGTCGATACCTGTCAGCAACGAATCGGACGTCATGACGCCGACGATTGCCAGCAGCAGAATGAGGCCCGCGAGTATTCCGTAGCTCGTGGCAAAGGTCCGCCAGTTCCACTTCTTTTCAGGCAAAAGGCCGAGTTGAAATCCGCCATTAGCAGTAGGCATTCATGACTCCAAAAGGGGGCCCAGGGCCGGGGAGAGCGCTTGGGTGTTGGAGTCTTCACCTTATGGGAGAATGGGCAGGGGGTAAACGTGCCCCCTGCGCCTGTCCTTTGGTAACAATCTTTGGTATACGGCCTGTCGGAAGCCTACTTTGGGGCCATTGCGCGGCGGCGTGCAAAGAAGTAGAAGACTGGAACCCCGGCCAGAATGGCCACGCATCCGCCCACCGAACTCTTCAGATTATCGGTGAAAGTGTAGTAAAGCAGGGCCGCAGCAACCAGGACAAATAGCGCTGGCACAATGGGATATCCCCAAACGCGGTAGGGTCGATCAGCATGCGGCTCACGACTCCGGAAAACGAACACCGTGCTAGCCGCGATCATGTAAAACAGCCACTCCGCGAAAATTGTCAGCGAAAAAAATTGCCTGAAACTGCCTCCCAAAAGCAGCAATACAATCGCCAGCCCGCATTGCACAATAATCGCGACCGAAGGCGTGCGAAAGCGCGGATGGACCTGTGCCATGGCGTGGAAAAAATAGCCGTCGCGCGCCATCGCAAACGGTACCCGCGCTCCGCTCATGATGGTGCCATTCAAGGTAACAAGCATCGAAACCGCCATGCCGGCCGAGACCAGGCTGGCACCGAGGTGTCCCAGCACCAGTGCCACCGCGTCCGAAGCAGGACGCTCCGAACCCGCGACCGCCGCCGCAGGCAACACGTACTGGACCGCCGCGTTTACCAGGATGTAGAGCGCGCCCACCGTCGCTACACCCCAGATCAGCGACAACGGAATGTTGCGCTGGGGATTGCGGATCTCGCCCGCGACCATGTTCAGATCATTCCAGCCGTCGTAGGCCCAAAGGGCGGCCACCAGCGCCGCGAAAAATCCTGCTACGCCGCCTTTCGCGCCGGTGAACTCGGTCGCGAAATTCGCCCACGTCCCCCCGGCATAAGAAAAGCCCACGGCCACAATTCCAAGGATGATGGCAACTTTCAGAAGGGTGAACAGGAGTTGGAATTCTCCGGCACGGCGGACGCCAATGTAATTCAGCCAGGAAATCAACACCGTGGCGGCAATGGCCGCAAGTTGGCCATAGTTAACGGTCAAGGGATGCGATACAAAGGGATGCGAGAAAAAAGAAAACGCCGGGAAGGTTCCGAGAATCCGCACCAGTCCAGTGGTGATGGTCGCAATCGAACCCGGCTTCGCGATTAGAAACCACGTCCACGAATACAGAAATCCCGCCAGCGGTCCGTAAGCGTCGCGGACGTAAACATACTCGCCGCCAGCCTGCGGCTTCATCGCTCCCAATTCGGCATATGTAAGCGCTCCGAAAAAAGAGAGCAGGCCGCCGACCATCCAGGCGAGATAGACCAGCCGCGCCGATCCCACCGCCTGCATCATTTCGGATGGCACCAGGAATATTCCACTCCCGATAATGGTGCCGACCACAACCGCACCCGCATGCGAGAGGTTCAGATCGCGCGCCAGTTCCGGTCTCGGCTGAGTCATAGGATTTCGCGAATAGAATGACAGATTCTAACCGCAAACTATGCAGAAGACTCGCAAGGATCGCTAAGAAAACCCTCGGCTGATGCGAGCAGATGATACGAGCAGACTTAATGCGTATCCCACGATAAACGTCACGCAAGTCCCGATCGTGACCCACCAGGTGAACGCGACGTGCGACCACTGCCACAGGTAGAGTTCGACAGCCAATCCGCAGGCCATGCCAACCATGGCGCCTGTTTGATTCGCTCGCTTGGTCAGCACGCCGAGCAGAAAGACGCCGAGCAGGGCTCCGTAAGCCACTGAAGCGATTTGCAATCCCACTTCCACCACCCGGGCTACACGATGCAACGCCAGAACCGCCAAGCCGAACAATACGAATGCCCACGCGACAGTCATTAGCCGCGCCACGCGCAAGCGCCGCGGATCGCTTACTTCCGGGCGAGAGGGTGAACGGAAGCGCAAATAAAAATCCATGATCGAACTCGACGAGAGCGAATTGAGCGCGGCGCTCAAATTCGACATGGCCGCCGCCAGAATTGCCGCGATCAGAAGTCCCGCCATCCCGTGCGGCATTCGGCTGACAATGAAGGTCGGATAAATCCGGTCCGCCCGTCCGAATGTCATCGAAGGCACTCGATAGTAAGCAAACAACATCACGCCTACAAAAAGAAACAACGCAAACTGAAAAAAGATAGTTACGCCGCTCGACAACAGAGCCAGTGCGGATTGCCGCTGATTTCGCGCCGCCAGCAATCGTTGGACAATCAGCTGATCGGTGCCATGGCTGGCCGTCGTGAAAACCGCGCCGCCGATGAGTCCAGCCCACAGCGTGTAAGGCTTGGCTAAATCGAGATAGGGGAAGTGGGTCAAGACTGGAGTATCGAACACCTGAAACTTGTGCAGTCCGACGGCGATCGCCGCGACCGAACTCCATCCTCCAGGCACCAGATGCAGAATCGTTACCAGACCGACTAGTGTTCCGCCGACATAAATAAAGGTCTGGATCACGTCGGTCCAGATGACCGCTGCCAGGCCGCCTTCGAAGGTGTAGATCAAAGTCAGGATGGTGATGATCGCGATCGAAGCGACCTCGCCCGTGCCTAGCGCAATCGAAACAACAATCGACACCGCGTAAACGCGTACTCCCTCAGCCACCGCGCGGGTCAATAGAAACACGCCCGCCGTCACTGTCCGCAGTTCCGGGCCGAACCGCCGCTCGATCAGCTGATAGGCGGTATATAGCTCTCCGCGAAAATATTGCGGCAGCAGCACAAAGCTGATGATGACCCGACCCAACACGTATCCCATCACCCATTGCAGAAAAGTAAGGTTTGAATCGTAGGCAAGGCCGGGGATGCTGATGATCGTCAGGGTGCTGGTTTCGGCAGCAACAATGGACAGCGAAATCGCCCACCACGGAATATTGCGGTCGGCGAGAAAATAGTCGCGCATTGTCCGTTGCCGCTTGCGAAAACGCAGCCCGAACAAAGTAATTCCCACCAGATAAACCGCGATAATCAGCAGATCGATGCGATTTAATCCCAAGCGATTCCTTTAGCCGAGGCGGGGGTGGTCGCGACTCGTGCAATAAGTGACGGTTCGCAGCATTGTACAGGCATGTTCCACGCCCCAAGTGCGTCGTTCACTTATGTTAGAACTAGCGCGATGGCCTACTATCTCGGAATCGACGGTGGCGGCACTAAAACCCGCTGCGTTCTTGCCGACGAAACGGCAGTGCTGGCCCAGGTCATGACCGGAGGCTGCAGCGTGATTCGCCTCGGCGAGAAGCAGGCAAGGGAATCGCTGCACGGCGCGATCCGCCAGGTTTGCACCACGGCGAAAATTCCCCCTGAACGGATTGCGGCTGTTTGTATCGGTGCTACCGGTGTGGCTCGTCCGGAGATTGCAGAAACGATTCGCAAGATTGTGCGCGAGATGATCCCGGCAACCGCCGGCGCAAACTCGGCCCCAAAGATCGAGGTCGTTGCCGACACTGTCATTGCGCTCGAAGCCGCGTTCGGCGCCGGTCCGGGAGTAATCGTGATTGCTGGCACCGGGTCGATCGCCTACGGCCGCGACCTGGCCGGCCACACTGCCCGCGCCGGAGGCTGGGGGTTCGCCATCTCGGACGAGGGTTCAGGCTACTGGATCGGCCGCTGCGCTATCTCGGCCATATTGCGCGCATACGATCAAGGAGATTCAACGAAACAGGATCAGGACCGCGAGACGTCGCTCACAGCGCTGGTTCTTCGAGCATCGAAGCTCCGCAGTATCGACGAACTTGTGGCCCCAGCCAACGCAACCCCACCGCCTGAGTTCGCGCGACTTTTTCCCATCGTCCTTCGCGCCGCCGACGAGGGAGACCCGATTGCACGCGAGATTCTGGATGACGCCGGAAGCAAACTGGCCGGGCTAGCCGCCACGGTGGTCCGCAGGCTAGCAACGCACGCTTCTCCAAACAGTGCTGCAGGAAAACGCCCCCTAGACGAGACTGCCGCAGAAAAGCTTTCCGTCGCGATGACAGGTAGCGTCTTTCGTCAGTCGGCGAGTGTGCGAGAGGTTTTCCACCGTGAACTGCGGGAGATATTTCCCGGCATCGAAGTGCATCAGAACCTGGCCGATCCGGTTGACGGCGCGTTAGCCAGAGCGAGACGAATGTAGAGAGACGGGACTCTTCCCGTCTGGCTAGGGCCTATCACGATGACCAAACGCAAAGTGCTCGATGAGCAAATGGGCAAAGAGCGAGTGCACGAAGGGCGAGGGGACGAAGAAAAAACTCGCCGCGCCGGAGTTACTGACGATGTCACGCCATCTGCAACCGCAGCGGGTTCAACTATCGCGGATCTCCTGCCCATCGCGGCCGATCCCGCGCTGACCGAAGACTTGGGGCTTGCCCTTTTCAAGCGCCCAGATCTACCCACGGAAGTTATCGAGCAACTGAGCAAGAATGCCGCCGCGCTGAAGAGCCGAAAGGTTAGGATTGCGCTAGCCAGCCATCCGCGAACGCCACGTCACGTTTCTGTGCCTCTGGCGCGTCAGTTCTACACTTTCGATCTGATGACTCTGGCTCTTTCCCCTACGGTTCCGGCGGATGTCAAGGTCGCTGTCGAAGGTGTTCTTATCTCGCGTCTCAAGAGCGTGACCCTGGGCGAACGGTTGACTCTCGCCCGCCGCGCCTCGGGCCGGATAGCCGCCGCGCTCCTTGTGGATGTGGAAGATGCCGACGCCAAAATTGCTGATGGCAAAATCGACGCGAAAGCCACAGCCCGCCAGACTCGTCTCCTGCAGTCTGTGCTCGACAACCCGCGACTCACCGAAAATCTTCTCATCGGTGCCATTCTTAATCCCTCCGCTGGCGCGACGCTCTTAAATCTAGTTGCACGGCACCCGAAGTGGTCCCGGCGCAAGGAAGTCCGTTTTGCGCTGCTGCGCACCGAATATCTATCTCTAGCGTGCGCGCTCGAATTCAGCCGCGAGATCCCCACCGCTCTGCTTCGTGAAATTCTCGCCGCTTCGCGCCTGCCAGCCCCAGTCGTCGCCGCGATCAAGGGCCAACTGCCGGACGACTCGTCGGCCAAGCTACGCGGCCAGCGCCTTTGAGCGAATCGTCGCCATTAATTGCAATGTGGTGGGAACATCAATCCTATAGCGCTCGCCGCCGCGGACAATGGGGCCGCCTATCGAATCCAGTTCAAGCGGCCGCCCAGCAACGACGTCTTTCTGCATGGAACTCCGCATGGTTGGCGGCGCACTCTCAAAGCCCGCCTGCACTTTCTGGGCATCGAGCTGCGCGCCACTCGCATTTCCGATGTCACATGTCTCTGTGACCGCGGAAAACAATTTCTGTTTCCAGTCGGCATTTGCCAGAATCTCGCCAAGATTCATTCCCGATGCCGAGGTCGTCAGCGCAAACGGCGCCAGGAAGCTGAGTTTGCCCCAGAGCAGAGTCTGTTCATTTGGAATGAACTGGCACTTAAATCCCAGATCGCCTAACTGCGCAATGATGCTGCCGAGCAGAGGCTCTCCACTGGAAGCGAGGTTAAGAAGCACGAACGGCGAACGCTGAATGAATCGTCCGGGAGCAGTTCTCTCAGCTTCCACCGCGATCGTTCCCGGAACCACGCCTTCATTTCCGAAGCGCTCACGCAAAACCGCAACGTGATCCACGCCGTTGAGCAGCGGAACTACGCAGCGCGACGATGCCTGCACAGATTCCAACGCCGTCTGCAACTGATAAGTCTTGGTTGAGATCCACAGCACGTCAACCGGCGCAGTCAAGATGGTGACCGCTTTTGCCGGTGCCGCGATCGATCCCGACGGACGTTCCAGTACCAAATCCGCGGGATAGCTCGCCAGTCTTTCCGCTCGAACGACCACGGTTACGTCCTCGCCCAGCGAAGACAGCGCAGTGCCGATCAGGCCTCCGATTGCTCCCGCACCCAGGATTGCGTGTTTCATGCGATTCTCCGGCGAAACCATTGTTCTGGAAAACTATACTGCTTGCCAACTTTGGATGCAGTGGCGTCGAGCTTCGACCCGCCTTTACGCTCAGCCCGATAATCTGTCAGACTGACCATTGGCCACGATCCGCTGACTGATCCACTGACCACCGATTCATGGGTAAAATTCACGTTCTCCCCGAGAGAGTCGCCAACCAGATCGCTGCCGGCGAGGTCGTCGAGCGTCCCGCGTCGGTGGTGAAGGAGCTGCTGGAGAACTCTTTGGACGCTGGTTCCACCCGCATTCGCATTCACGTTGAGGCTGGTGGCAAGAAGCTGATCCAGATCACCGATAATGGCTGCGGCATGGTGCGCGACGACGCCATGCTCGCTTTCGAGCGCCACGCTACCTCGAAAATCAACAACACCGACGACCTGCTGACCATTTCAACCCTCGGATTTCGCGGGGAAGCTTTGCCGTCGATCGCTTCCGTTGCCCGCTTGCATCTGGAGACTCGCGCCGCGGAAGAGGCGGCGGGCACGATGCTGGAAATTAACGGCGGCAAGTTGATTCGCGTCGAAGAAGCCGGCCTTCCTCTTGGAACTTCGATCACTATTCGCGACCTCTTCTTTAATACGCCCGCACGCAAGAAGTTTCTACGATCGGAATCGACCGAGCTTTCGCACATCGCATCATTGGTTACGCACTACGCCCTGGCGCATCCCGACAAGCATTTCGAGTTGCATTCGGCAACCAACGCGCTCCTGGTAGCGCCACCTGTAGCGGGTCATCGCGAGCGCGTTTATCAGGTGTTCGGACGTGAGACGCTCGACCAACTTATTCCGCTGGCCGCGGTGCAACCATTGGAGCGCGTCGGGCTGCCGCAGCCTCCGCCTTGGCGGCGCGCCGCTGAAGCGGTTGAGCGAGTAGACCCCGAAATCGGAGGCGAAAACTTGCCGGCGGAGGCGGTCACGCCGCGTGATTTCGGCGAGGTGAGGCTGCACGGCTTTGTCTCCAAACCAGAAATTCAGAAGCTCAACCGCAATTCGATTTACATCTTCGTCAATGGACGCCTCATTCGTGACCGTCTCATTCAACACGCGATCATTGAGGCGTATCGCAATATTTTGCCGCCTACAGTCTTTCCCGTGGTTCTCCTCTTTATGGATATGCCCACGGCTGAAGTGGATGTAAATGTGCATCCATCGAAGACTGAGGTGCGGCTTCGGCAGCAGACGGTGATTCACGATTTTGTGCGCGAATCGGTGCGGGCAGCCTTGATGAAAGCGCGCCCCGTGCCGCAGTTTCTGACCGAGATGCGGGCACAGCCCTCGGCAGGTGCCGGACTCACCAGCCCAGGGGCCGGTAATTCCAACTTCACTGACGGGTCGCTCAGCGGCAATCAATCGCAGTTCCCTCCGCGGAGCGATCTGTACGAGCCAGCGACAGCAGGCGGGTTCGCGCTACACGCGCCCGCCGTTCCCGCAATTACGCGGCGCCTTGAGTTCGACGGAGCCATTGCGGTTGAAGCCAACGCCGCGTTATCGCTTGCTCGCCTGCCAGAAGTTGCAACGGTTCCACAGGCGGATGCTCGGCCAGTTCCCGATCATGGGTGCGCGCCGCCGATTCCCCAGGAACCCCAAGCCGCCCCGACGCTCGAGTCTCTACGTACTTTGCGCCCACTGGGACAGATTCGTAATTCCTTTATTCTTGCCGTCAACGAAGACGGACTCTGGATCATCGACCAGCATGTGGCCCACGAGCGCGTGTTGTTCGAGCGCGTGCTGCGGCAGCGCTCGGCGAAGCAGGTCGAGAGCCAGCGTTTGCTTATGCCCTTGCTCATCGAACTGACTCCCGCCCAACAGGCGATCTTCGGCGACATTGCCGAGGAACTCGCGCACAACGGCTTTGAAGCCGAGCCTTTTGGTGCGCGCAGCGTGGCCGTAAAAGTTGCGCCAGCGGGAGTCGATGCCGCTCAGGTAGAACACATGCTCAACGAAATCTTCGACCAGCTTTCTCGCGAAGACCAGGCGATCAATCTGGAAGCTGTGCGGACGCGCATCGCGGCTTCAATCGCGTGCCATGCCGCCATCAAAGTCAACATGCCGCTGGACCAGAAGAAAATGGAATGGCTGCTCGCGGAACTGGCGAAGACTGACCATCCGATGTCTTGTCCCCACGGAAGGCCGGTAGTGCTCCGCTACTCCATGCAGGATATTCAGAAGGCGTTCAAGAGAATCTAGCTGGTGCGCTCGCAGCCAACAGCTGTGTTCTAATCAAACTCATGACCGACGCGGAGCTTCTGCAAACTCGCTCGCAAAAGTGGCGTCTCGACGGGCAGTCCGTGCGCACGCTTGACGATGCGCGCACCTTCCTCGAGTCGGTCGGTTTTTGTCTAATGTATCCGACGCGTCCCGCGGTTCTATTGCCAACTTTCGTTGGGGCGTGGGTGGGGGCGGACGACAAACTTCCCACGCGCCAGCACGCATTTAGTGACCCGCGCGCCAAAGAGGCGACCGAACTGATGGTGCGTATGCTGCGCGACCAGGCGGCTTACGAAGCTCCGTTGAGTGACGAGGACAACCCATTTCTGGTTTCGGCTTCGGTCTTTCCTTATTTTTATTCGCTGGTTGGCGAGCGGAATCCAAAACAGCCGCCCGTGTTGGGGCCGCGGTCTCCTTATTCCCCCCTCGCCTGCGATGCATTCGAACTCATTCGCCGGCGCGGTCCCATTTCGAAATCGAAGCTTGGCGAGATGCTGGGTGGCTCGGTCTCAAATGCCGGACTCGATCGCGCGCTCGGCGAACTCTGGGCTAAACTGCGCATTACGCGCGTCGATTACACGGTCGAAGCCGGCTCGGTATGGGACGAACTTTCGCGCTGGGCGCCTGAAGTAGTGCGCGAGGGGGTTGGGATTTCGGTACCCGAAGCGCTCTCCGCGCTGGTCTCGAAGTATCTCGACTGCGCCGTAGCAGTGGACGAAGGAGATGTGGAAAAGTTTCTCTCCAGTTTCGTTCCGCGGACGCGGGTGAAAGAGGCCATCCACGCCCTGCTCTCCGCGCGCGAGCTAAGTTTTGTGCATGTGGGCAGCAAGTCGCTGTTGCAAGTAACGCCGCCTAAGCAGGCATACGTTCCCAAGCCGAGGCCTGTGCGCGTGAGCTGACAGGTTCCCGGTCGCTGCGTTGAACTCCCACCCCGTTGCTGAAGCTCTCCCGCGCTCCGTGTACAATTCCTCCTTCAAAAGATTTCAGAACGCTTGAACCAGACGATGACCGATGCCTCCCCACGCAAGCTGATCATCGCCATTGACGGTCCCGCCGGAGCGGGCAAGAGCACGATTGCCGCCCGCCTGGCGCGCAAACTCGGCTACGTGAACCTGGAGAGTGGTGCCATGTACCGGGCGTTGGCGCTCAGGGCCATCGAGTGGGACGCGTCATTTGATGACGAAGCTGCGCTGTTGAAGCTGGCGGAAAATTCGCACATTACACTTGATCGAAGCATCGGCGGCAGCAGTCGCGTGCTGATCAACGGCAAGGATGTTTCTGCCCGCATTCGCGAGCGCGATGTGACCGAGGCGGCGTCGAAGATTTCGGTGCATCCCGAGGTACGCAAGTGGATGGTGGCCCGCCAGCGCGAAATGGGCATTGGCGGCGGCGTCGTGATGGAAGGCCGCGACATTGGGACAAAAGTTTTCCCCGATGCTGACCTGAAGATCTTTCTCGATGCTGATCCGGTGATTCGCGAGCAGCGGCGTCTCGATCAGCAAAAGGTAAAGGGCGCGCCAGCCGAGGCGATGGCGGCCGAACTTCGCGAGCGCGATCATCGCGACCGCACACGCGCGACCTCTCCGCTGGTGGCAGCTTCGGACGCAGTCGTCCTCGACTCGACCCATATGAGCGAAGACGACGTGCTCAACCGGATCGCGGAGTTGGTGAATCAGCGTTTAGCGGCCAGCGGTTAATGATGAGCGATTAATGGCCAGCGAATAATGACCAGCGATTAATGGCCAGGGGTTAAATTGCCCGGCACCGGCACTTCCTGAGGTCCAGTTTCTCCTGCTCACGCTATGCGACGCTCCGCGTCGAATGCCTGCAGTTCCTATGATGGAGTTCCTAGGACTCTCACCTGCCGTTTCGCAATGTTTGTTGCAGATTTATTTGAGTCGCCTGCACGAACAGACAGAGAAGATTCTGACGGATTATGTGCTGGCCGCGGTGGAACGGTAGAAAACCGTCCCATCGCGGGCAGCCGTGGTCTTACTTCGCCATCTTCAGCGACATGACGTGCACTTGCATCTTGTCGGGATAAACGTGGGCGTTGAGGATGACGTGATGACCTTCATGGCCTTTGACGTCCTCAGGATTGACAATGGTCCAGCTCTTGCCGTCTTTGTCGCTGACAAACGTCTTGCCGTCGCCGCTGATTTTGCCGGTGATGTCAATCGCCGGCTTAGCGGGGGCTTGCATGCTGTCATTCTTCATCGTGTCCTGGGCCATGGAAACTCCCGGCGCGACGAGGGCTGTCAGAAGTGCCAGAGCAAAACAGAATGCCAATAGTCTTTTCATAGTGATTTCTCCTTGAGCAATTTGGGGAAACGTGGGCGACGAGAAGTATAAACCCGTCGGCAGGTTTGTACACTCAAGAGATCACCGGACTAGCACCACCTATTTCTTGATCACGCCAATGCCCAGTTCGCGCAGTTGGCTCTCCGCCACCGGCGTCGGCGCTTCCATCATCAGATCCTTGGCTGCGGCGGTTTTGGGGAAGGGAATCACTTCGCGCAAGCTATCGGCTCCCGCCAGAATCATCACGATGCGATCGAGGCCCAGCGCGATGCCGCCGTGCGGTGGCGTGCCATACTCGAGCGCTTCCAGAAAGAATCCGAAGCGCGAGCGTGCTTCGTCTTCCGTCATGCCGAGCGCACGGAAGATTCTGCTTTGAACGTCCTGGCGGTGAATACGAATCGATCCCGAGCCCAGTTCGGTGCCGTTCAGCACGATGTCGTAGGCGAGAGCGCGCACCATGGCCGGGTCAGTTTCAAGTTTGTCCATATCTTCATCATGCGGAGAAGTGAAGGGATGATGCGCCGCCATCCAGCGTTTTTCGCCTTCGTCGTACTCAAACATGGGAAAGTTCGTGACCCACAAGAAACGGTAATCGCCTTTCTGAAAAAGCTTGTGGCGGTCGGAATATTTCTGCCCCAGCGCCACGCGCAGCAACCCTGCCGAGGCGTAGATCGCCATCTCGGCGGGAGTGACTTTGCGCTTACTGGCGGGATGAGCGCTGGAAGCTGACTGCGCCGAACCGACAACGAGCACGATGAGGTCGTCCGCTGCTGCTCCAGCTTTCGCGCGAATTTTCGCCCCGGAATCGGGAAACTTCGTCTCGATGCGCTTGAAGTCCTCAAACACTCGCGCTCCGCCCTTGGAGACGAACAGCGGCTTGATATCGTCGCGCTCTTTGCGCGACAACTCGCCAACGCCCGGAATGCGGATGGCTATGACGGGCAGCGCTTGATTAATGGCCAGCGTTTCCAGGTCGGCCGCTGCAAAACAATCGCCAACTTCTGTAAACGCCGGTAAGCGCAGATCTGGTTTGTCGATGCCGTACTGGCGGATGGCATCGTCGAAATCCATGCGGGGAAAGGGGGTTTTGATTTCGTGACCCGCGGCACCGAAAGCCGCCGTCAAGAAATTCTCCACCACTTCCCAGACGCGTTCGGGCTGCGGATAACTCATTTCCAGATCGATTTGGGTGAACTCGGGCTGGCGGTCGGCGCGCAGGTCTTCATCGCGGAAGCAGCGCACGATCTGAAAATATTTGTCGAAGCCAGAGATCATCAGGATCTGCTTGAACAGTTGCGGCGATTGCGGCAGAGCGTAGAACGAACCTGGCGAGACGCGGCTGGGGACCAGATAATCGCGGGCGCCTTCCGGCGTAGAGCGCGTCATGAACGGAGTTTCGATCTCGAAGAATCCCTGCGAAGCCAGGTTCTCCCGGATGGCCAGCGCAACCTTGTGGCGCAGTTCGATGTTGAACTGCATGGCGTCGCGGCGCAGATCGATGTAACGATACTTCAGCCGCATCTCTTCGTTGGCCAGCACCGTGTCCGACGGCAAGAACGGCAGCGGCTTCGAGACGTTCAAAATGCGCAACTCTTCGACGACGAGTTCGATTTCTCCGGTGGGAATGTTGGGATTGATAGTGTCGGCATCGCGGCGCCTGACGGTGCCGATGGCGGCGATCACGAATTCATTCCGCAGCGCTTCTGCTTTCTGATGAACGGAGGCATTCAATTCGTGGTTGAAAACGACCTGCATGATCCCGGTGCGGTCGCGCAGGTCGACGAAGATGATCTGGCCCAGGTCGCGACGGCGGTTGACCCATCCCATGAGTACAACTTTCCTGCCAGCGTCAGAGAGTCGGAGCTCTCCGCACATGTGAGTTCGTTTGAGATTGCCGAGAAAATCAAGCACTTTTCTGCCTTGTTGTGCGGAAATTCGTTGTACGAAAGCTTATTTTTCCGAACCGAAGCTAGTTGAAGATTCGGTGTGAGCCGAATGTTGCGTTATGAGCCGAAGGAAAGATTATAAATGGGAACTGGTTTCAAGCTCGCGATCGAGCAAGCGTGCAAACGGGTTGCTTTCTTTCGCAAGTGGCCAAGAGACTGCTTGCAATATGGAGTGTGCGCTTATCCTGCGCGACCCTGCAAGCAATAGAACAAGTTCTCCGTGAAGGTTGGCTCCCCAAAGTGCAGATACTGTAATCCTTTGCACACTCACTCCAACATATTTCATGTTGACACGAGTGCGTTACATGCGGCAAACTTGCGCGTCGGTTAAGCTCCCCCCAGGGTGAACCTGTCACATCCGTCGCTTCGTAGTCCAAAAAATTTAAGAGGATAATCATGTTCAAGAAGCATTCTGCCCTTCTTTGGATCGTACTCGGTATTCTGGCCATCTCGGCGCGCCCCGCGCTCGCTAATAAATTGGATAGCGCCACCGCCACGGCAAACTGCCAAGGCTACACTCTGACGGCGGTTGCCGGCGACCTCCAACCCGGCAAGGTCTATTCGATTGACTATAACTTTACGATCACATGCAGCGGCGGCTCGCCAGTCAACGTGCCGGGCACCATCACTTTTACCGCGACAGCCAAGACGCAAACCGTGACGGTTTCGGGAAGTTTCCCCGGCGGCGGGTTGACTGGCAGTTGCGTGGTGACAGGAACGGCCGCGCTTGAAGTCGGCAAAGACAAGCAGATCGCAATTCTGATTAATGGCGTAATCCAGGCTCCTCTGACCTGCAGTCCGATTACAGCAAATTGCGCCGTCATCGTTGCGGAGCAAGGCGTGCCGATCACGCCGGTGACTCTGACCGCGAGCGGCGGCGCAGGCCCTCCCTACACATTTACCGCCACCGGCCTTCCGACCGGCTT
>DATEBK010000133.1:0-7911 GCA_035287825.1 Terriglobales bacterium | reverse complement strand
CGGTTTTGTCAGGGCCCGCTTTGGCGATTTCAGGCTTAACGATCTCGGGCTTAACGACCTCAGGCTTGGCGGAAACCGGTGTCGCGGAGGCAGGAGTGGTCGCAGATCCAGCAACTGCTGGAGCAACCGTTGTGCCCGAAGCAGGAGATGGCTGCGCGGTGGGTGCCGAAGTTGCGGTGGCGGTTACCGGTGAATTTGCAGCTGAATTGGTGGCGGACGCTGGCGTTGTTAGTGCGCTATCTGGAGCGGTCGTCGCAGCGGGCGCGGGCGGTGTTGGTTGGGCAGGGGCCGATGGCGCGGAAGGCTTGGCCGCAGTTGGCTGCTGAGGGAGAGCAGTCCCAACCAAAGCAAGAATACGATCGATCTGAGGCCTGACGATAGTTTGGAACCCAGGCTGGTACATCCAGGCAAAATAAAAACCGCCAGCGGCGATAGCGAGCATGAGCAAGGCGACAAGCGAACCGCGTGTCTTCAGCGAGCCCTGACGACGGGACGAAGACGTGGCGAGTTTGGCGGGGCGAGATTCGGACGCTGCTTTCGTTGCTTCTGAAGCTGGGTCTGAAGCTTGTTTCTGCGAGTCGGCCGCCTCGGGCGTGACTGATTCCAGCGAAGCGTGCGCCTTTTCCGATTCTTCCTGCTCCGTTCGTTCGAGTTCGGCGAGTACCGGATCGTCGGAGGGGGTGAGCGGGTGCGCTGAAAAGCTTGCCGGACTTCTCGTGCCTGGAATTGCGGGCGGAGCTGCGTCGATTTCTTCTACTGCGGAAGCCATTGTCGCGGAATCCATCACGGTGGAACCCATTACAGCGGATGAGAGCGTGGTATCCAGGGCTGGTGCAGCGGCTGAACTGGTGGCTGCGATCGATTCTCGGACGGAGCTGGAGGCTGGATCGTCGTGGCTGGTCAGTTGCGAAGAGCCTTCGTGCGAAAAACCAGCGTGCGAAGAGTCTGCACTGGCCGCGGCTGCCATGGCGTATTCCTCTGCAGGAACGACTACAGGAACGACTGCAGGGGCGGGCGCAGTGGCTACGGCGACATCGGGCGCCGGCGCAATTTCGGATGTTGGAGCAGTTTTTCGCAGACGGCCGACTGCGGTGCGGATGGTAGCGCGGGCCTGATCTTTTGCGACGGGCTTGGTGAGAATCAGTTCGGCTCCAAGGCGGAAGGCGGTGGGCAGGCCGGCGCGGCCATCGACAATCGCGATCGGTACGGGATTATTGCCGTTTTTTCCGCGGCGGCAAACATCGAAAATGAGCTTAGCGGCGGGAAGATTCTCACAGTCGACGAGTACGAGGTCGAAAGTTTGCGAAGTCAGTTTCTGGGCGGCGGAAACGCCGTCGAGAGGGCGTTCGCAGGTGACTGACATCTCTTCCAAAACGCCAGTAATGGCAGTAACGGCCTGATCGTCGGGTGACAAAAGCAGCGCATGCGGCATGGCTCTTTCATGCTAGGAACCGGCGGTAAAAGCCGCAAGTTACGGGAGTAAGCGGGGTGAGCAGTGCAAGGGCCGAAGCGCAAACCCAGAGAAGGCCTTGGATGGAGTCTTCCGCGGGTATCCCGGTCACGCTGCAGCTAGTCGGGGATACTGTCGGAGGGGTGGACGGTGGGGTTTTCGGGCTTGGCAACGGCGGAGTCTGGCGGCGGATAAACAATGGGACGGAAGGTTGATTTTTCTTCGGGCGAGAAATCGGGGAAGGGAAGGTTTTTCTGGTCCCGCCATTGCTGGACTTGTTGTTCAGCTGCGGCCGCTTTCTCTTTGTCGAGAGTGGAATCACGGGAGAAATAGAGAGTTTGCGAGGGGAAGGCGAGGGCGGTGCCGGATTCTTCGACGATATCCATAATGCGGAACAGGAGGTCTTCGCGGATGGCGATGAACTCGTTCGAGTCGCGGGTGAGCACGTTGCTGGAGATCTCGATGCGCAAGGCGGAGCTGTCGAAATTGGCGAAGCGGATGGTGGTTGAACTATTTTCCACCTTGGGATGTTCGTAGAACATGCGGCGAATCTCAGCCAGAAGAAAACGCAGTTGGTCGGCAGTGGTTTCGCAGCGGATGGCGAGGACGGGGGCGAATTGAATTTTGTCGCGGCGGGTGAAATTTTCGATGCTCATGGTGGCAAGGCTGCCGTTGGGAATGGAGAGCTGGGTGCGCGCGTCAGTGCGAACCTGAGTGGAGCGCAGGCCGATGTCTTCGACGGTTCCGGTGCGATCGGCGAAGCGGCAATAGTCGCCGACGCGAATGACATCATCGGCGAGCACGGAGATTCCGCCAAAAAGATTTTCGAGCGTCTTCTGCGCGGCGAAGGCGATAGCGATGCCGCCAATGCCGAGTCCGGCGAGGACCGTCGTCAGGTTGAAGCCCATGATGGCGAGAATGGCCAGGAGGGCAGTGACGATGACGAGCGCCCTGAGCAGGCGGTCAGCCAGGACCATGAGGGTTCCGGTGCCAACGCGGCCTGCGCTGATGGCGTGGATGCGGAGGCGCTGCATGGTGAGGCTGGCAATGCTCTGGAGAAACCAGAAGAAGCCGATGCTGATGATGACGGCGAGAGTCCGGTAATAATAAAGACGGGGCAGAAGCGGCAAGCCGAGGTAAGCGGCCATGACGCGATCGGCCAAACCGCTGAAGGTGATGAGGAGAGGCCTGGACACACGGCTGTAACCGTGCAGGTTGGGGCGATTCTTGAGTTTGAGCCAGAGCCGGCGGGGAATCGCTAACAGCAGAACCAATGCCCAGCCGATGGCAAGCGCCACGGGAATCGCGGCGATGAGCGCCAACCATTGCCAGAGTGGCATTCCGAGGATTGGTTTGTGCAGGCTTGGGGGAAGTTTGTTTTCTACCTGGTGGGCTTCGACGTTGTCGTAGAGCTCGGGAACCTTGGCGAGTGTCTCGGCGGAAAAGAGCCAGATCTTGCCGGCGACGGGATCGGAGACGCGGACGAGGACGACGGGAACATCCTGATCGCCGTTGGAGAATAATCCGATGGTTTGCTGGTCGGCGGTGCCATTTTCGAGATTGCCTTCGGGACGGGTGCTGATGCGACGGATGCTGCCGACGAAGGCGCTATCCATGACAGCTTTCAGTTTGCCGGCCATGTCAGGCCCCTGCGATTGGCGCCGCAGGGCGCTCATTTGCAGATAATCGGCGGCGGCGCGTTCGTCTCCGTCTTGCGCCGCTTGGAGAAACCCAAGGACGGTGCCTGAGGGGGTGTCACGTCCGAGGGTATCCGCGGAAGTGGGAACGGGCGCCGGAGCAGCCGGTTTGAGCAGGTTGGTGACCTGAGCGAGTACAGATTGCGGCATCAGGCCGTGGGCCAGCAGGGAAGCGACGAGAATGAGTAACGGCAGTTTCTTCATCGGGTCTGGCAGTGGAGGGCCGGGCGTTGCCGCCCGACGGGTTTCAAGCTAGAACGGCGAGAACGACCGATCTTTCCATCTCTTGCCATTATCTCTTGGGACGATAAATGTCAGTCGCTTGCCCGTAGAAAACTTCCGCCGACTCCATCATTGTTTCTGACAGGGTTGGGTGCGGGTGGATGGTCATGCCGACATCGGCTGCGAGGGCGCACATTTCGATGGCGAGAACGCCTTCGGCGATGAGTTCTCCTGCGCCTGCTCCTACGATGCCGACTCCGAGCACGCGCTCTGTCTTAGGATCGATGAGCAGTTTGGTGAGACCCTCGGGGCGGTCGATGGTGACAGCGCGGCCGGAAGCGGCCCAGGGAAATTTGGCGACGGCAATCTCGCGTCCTTGTTCTTTGGCTTGCGTTTCGGTGAGGCCAGCCCAGGCGATTTCAGGATCGGTGAACACGACGGCGGGGATGGCATTGGGCTCAAAGGCGACTTTGTGTCCGGCGATGGCTTCGACGGCGGTGCGGCCTTCGTGCATGGCTTTGTGGGCGAGCATGGGTTCTCCGGCGACGTCGCCGATGGCGTAGATGGTGGGATCGGCGGTCTGGCGCTGGCCGTTGATTTCGATGAATCCTTTCTGATTGACTTTGACTTTGGTTTTGTCAAGGCCGGGGATCTCGGAATTGGGCCGGCGTCCGACGGACATCAATACGCGGTCGAAGACCTGCTCTTTTTCTTTTACGTTGGGGCCGTCGAGAGTGACGCGGATGCCGGTCTTTTCGTCTTTGAGCGATTTGACGGTGGTGTTGAGGAGGATGGCGGCAAAAAGTTTTTCGAGACGCTTGTGCAGCGGCAGGACGAGGTCCCGGTCGGCTCCGGGGAGCAGGCCGGAGAGCATTTCGACGCAAGTCACTTTGGTGCCGAGCGTGGCGTAGACGGAGCCGAGTTCGAGTCCGATGTAGCCGCCGCCGATAACGAGCAGCGTTTTTGGAACGTCGGGCAGATCGAGAGCGCCTGTTGAATCCATGAGGCGCGGGCTGTCGAGTTTGAGGCTGGGGACGACGGTGGGACGGGATCCGGTGGCGATGATGATGCGGTCGAAGGTGAGAGTCTCTTTCGTGCCACCTGTTTTTGTTACTTCAAGTGTGGTCGAGTTGACGAATGCGGCTTTGCCCTGGATGAACTGGACCTTGCGTTGTTTTGAGAGTTGGCCGAGGCCGCCGGTGAGTTTGTTGACGACGCCCGATTTCCAGTCGCGGAGCTTGTTGAGATCGATTTTGGGCTCGGCGAATTCAATGCCCCAGTTTTTCGCCTGCTCGGCTTCTTCGAGAAGCTTGGCCACGTGGAGCAGGGCCTTGGAGGGGATGCAGCCGCGATAGAGGCAGACGCCGCCGGGATTGACTTCCGGATCGATCAGCGTAACTTTCATGCCCAGGTCGGCGGCGAGGAATGCGGCGGCGTATCCGCCGGGACCGCCCCCGATTACTGCAACGCTAAGATTTGGAGTGTTTGCCATTTTCGTTATCCTTAATTTCTCTCTTTAGCATCTTGAGCGAAGCGAGAGGTTTTCCATCTCGGCGCAAACTGCATATCCCTCACTTCGTTCGGGATGACAACGTCTTAAAGGTGCGGTTGATGGATCACTCCGCGCCGACTGCCACAGACCGTTACCCCTGAACCGACAATAGGAACGGCTGCTCGAAGGCTTCCGCGATCCAGCGCAGGAAACGGGCGGCATCGGCTCCGTCGATCAACCGGTGATCGTACGAGAGGGAGAGCGGAAGAATCAAGCGCGGCTCGAATTTATTGTTCACCCATTCCGGCTCCATGCGCGAACGCGAGAGGCCGAGGATTGCGACTTCGGGATGATTGACGATGGGCGAGAAACCGGTGCCGCCGATTCCTCCGAGATTGGTGATGGTGAAGGTGCCGCCTTCCATCTCGTCGGGAGTGAGCTTGCGATCGCGCGCTTTTTTTGACAACTGCGTCATCTCCGCCGCCAACTCGACGATGTTTTTCTTGTCGACATCGCGAATGACCGGCACGAGCAGTCCACGATCGGTATCGACTGCGACTCCGATGTTGATGTACTGCTTATAAATGATTTCCTCTTTCCCCATATCAATCGAGGCGTTGAATTGGGGAAAAACTTTCAGGGCCGAGGCACAGACTTTGAGCGCAATGGCGGTGACGGTCATCTTGCCGCCGGCTTCTTCGGCGCGGGGAGCGAACTTGGCGCGCAGTTGCTCGAGTTCGGTGATGTCGGCGCGATCCTGCTGGGTGACGTGTGGAATCGTGTTCCAGGCCTGGAGCAGGTGTTCGGCGGTTTTGCGGCGCACTCCGCGGATGGAAACGCGCTCGGTCTTTCCCCACTTGGCAAAGTCGGGAAGTTGGGGATCGGCGAAGCCGGGGTGCGGGGCCTGGGCCGCTGCGGCGGCCGTGAGTAGCGCGTTCTTGGCGCAGAGCTTCACATCATCTTCGCTGATGCGGCCACCGGGGCCGCTACCTGCGACGCTGTGAATGTCGACTCCGATTTCGCGTGCCAGACGACGCACATGCGGCGCGGCGGGCACGGGATCGCGATGTTCAGTGCCGGCGACTTTGCCGAGTTGCTGCGGCATGGTGAAGGATGGGGGCTGGGATTGGGGTTGATCGGGCGGCAGCGCCTGTTCTTCGGTCTTACCCTCAGCGCGCAAGGCCATGTGGAAGGAGAGCCGAGCTCCGTGCTGCTCGGAGACATGTTCGACCGGTTCGTGCTTGCGTGGCGCTTCCGCTTGCGCAACGGCGCCGCCTTCGAGAGTAAAAATTACTGCGCCGACCTTTACCTTCTGGCCTTCTTTGACTTTGAGCTCGCGGACGACGCCGCTCACGGTCGAAGGAACTTCGATGACGGCTTTGTCGGTTTCGAGTTCCATGACGGGCTGACCCTCAGAAACGGCAGTGCCGGGCGCGATCAGCAAGCGCACCAGATCTCCGGAGTCGATGTTCTCGCCAAGCTCTGGGAGCTTGAACTCGGTGGCCGCGGCGGCTGCGGGCTTGGCGCGGCGATCGGCGCGAGGTGCGGGCGTGGAGGCGGGCTGTGGTGAGGTTGGCGATACTGGAGCAACGCTCGGCGGCGTGGCTGCGACGGTTTTCGACACTGGTTTGGCAGTTCCAGCCCCGCTGCCGTTTTCGACGGTGAAAATAACCTGGCCGACGCGCAGCTTGTCACCTTCTTTTACGCGGACTTCGCCGATGGTGCCAGTGACCGATGACGGGACTTCGACGACTGCTTTGTCAGTTTCGAGCTCCATTACGGGCTCGCCTTCGGTGATGCTGGCTCCGGGCTTGATCATCAAGCGGACGAGATCTCCGCTCTCGATTTTCTCGCCCAGCTCGGGCAGCTTAAATTCCGTGGACATTCTTTCGTTTTCCCTTTGGTCTTCTTGTCGGCCAATTACTGGACGGAGACGCCGCCCGTCGCTCCGCTAACTGGTGGCCGGATTGCGTTTTTCCGGATCGATGCCCAGATCGCGGATGGCCTTCTCCAGAAGTTTCGGACTAATGGCCTGCGCGCCTGAAGTCTTGTCACCGGATTTTTCGCTCGATCTTTCTTCTGCCAGAGCATGCAGTGTGGCGAGCACGATGTGCTTGGCATCGACTTCGAAAAAATCTCGCAACGACGCGCGATTCTCACTGCGTCCGAAACCGTCGGTGCCGAGCGAGACGAGCTTGCCGGGAACCCATTGCGAGATGCTCTCGGGCAACACCTTCATATAATCGGATGCGGCGATGAAGGGGCCGGATGCGCCCTGCAAAGTTTGAGTGACATACGGCACCTTGGGTTTCTGGGTTGGGTGCAGCATGTTCCAACGAGCACAGTCGTTGGCCTCGCGATAGAGCTCCTTGTAACTGGTGACGCTCCAGACATCGACGGCGACGCCGTAGTCCTTTTCGAGGATAGCCTGCGCTTTGAGAACTTCAAACATGATGGTGCCGCTGCCGAGCAACTGCGCGCGCAGCTTTGCGTCTTTCTTTTCGGACGTCTTGTAACGGTAAAGGCCTTTGAGAATGCCCTGGCGAATGCCGGGCTGGCTGGGCATTTCGGGCATGGGCAGAGGTTCGTTGGTAACGGTCAAGTAATAGAAGATGGATTCTCCATCGATGTACATGCGCTTGATGCCGTCTTGAATGATGATGGCGATCTCGTAGGCGAATGCGGGATCGTAGGCGAGCAGGTTCGGCACCGAGAGAGCAAGAACGTGGCTGTGTCCGTCCTGATGCTGAAGGCCTTCACCCGCGAGTGTGGTTCTTCCCGCCGTGCCACCGAGGAGAAAACCGCGACAGCGCATGTCGGCCGCGGCCCAGATGAGGTCGCCGATGCGCTGCAGTCCGAACATGGAGTAATAAATAAAGAAGGGAATCGTGTTGATGCCGTGATTGGCATAGGCGGTGCCGGCGGCGATGAAGGAGCACATCGATCCGGCTTCGGTGATGCCCTCTTCGAGAATCTGGCCGTTTTTTGCTTCTTTGTAATAGAGGAGAGTATCCATATCGACGGGCTCGTAGAGCTGGCCAACGCTCGAA
>DATEBK010000132.1:0-11627 GCA_035287825.1 Terriglobales bacterium | reverse complement strand
GTAATGGTTGTAGACAGCAACGGCGAGCTTCTTTTTAGTTTGTTCCTGCCCGATCACGTATTCGTCGAGGAAGGTTTTCACTTCCTGCGGCTTCGGCAGTTGATTGGGAACGGCAGCGGCAGGCGTGGCGGTGCGGTCGTCTTCGAGAATGGAGTTGCAGACGGCAACGCACTCGTCACAGATGTATGCCCGGGGATAATCGCTCGGCGACGAGATGAGTTTTGCGACTGCATCCTGCGACTTGTGGCAGAACGAACAGCGCAGCATCTCCTCTGAACCCGATCTGGTTTTCACTCGGTCGTACTCCTTTTCTACCTACCCACGCTTACTTTTTCGTGCGACCTTCTTCCCGACGATCGTCACGAATTCACGTCTCGAATTGCCGATCATATCCTTTATCGGGTCTTATAAATGATATCGTCGATGATTCCGTACTCCTTGGCCTGCTGCGAGTTCATGATGAAGTCGCGTTCCACGTCCTTTTCCACTTTATCGAGCTTCTGGCCGCTGTGCTTAGCCAGTAACTGATTAGTAATCTCCCTCATGCGCAGAATCTCGCGGGCGTGAATGTCGATGTCGGTCGCCTGGCCCGAGAGCCCGCCCATCGAGGGCTGGTGTATCAGGATGCGCGAGTTGGGCAACGCCAGGCGCTTTTTCGCCTGACCGGCGGAAAGCAGCAGCGCCGCCATCGAAGCGGCCTGACCGATGCAGATCGTCGTGACATCGTTCTTCACGTATTGCATGGTGTCGTAGATGGCCATCCCCGCCGTGATCGAACCTCCGGGCGAGTTGATGTAGAGCTGGATGTCTTTCTCCGGATCTTCCTGCGCCAGGAACAGCATCTGCGCGATCACCAGGTTGGCGATGTTGTCGTCAATCGGCGTGCCGATAAAAATGATATTGTCCCGCAGCAGCCGGGAATAAATGTCGTAGGCGCGTTCCCCGCGACCAGTCTGCTCGATCACCATGGGTACGAGCATCATCTGTGCGTCTTTATTAGAATTGGAATTGGATTGCACGTTCAACCTTTCCACACTCCTGCCCTGAAACCGGTTGTTTTCAGAGGAGGATCGAAATGTCCGCTTTTGTATTCATGCATTAATCACGCGGACTGTTGATACAGAAATTCGAGGGTCTTTTCGTTGCGGATTCTTGTTCGTATCCTATCGAGGCCCCCTTCCGGTGTCAAACGAGCGCGCACTGCTTCCGATGTCTGCTTTGACTGCCGGGCCAGCGCTTCTATTTCGTGATTGAATTCCTCTTCGCTGACCTGGATATTTTCTTCTTCCGCCACTCTCTCGAGCAGCAGCGCTGCCTTTACATCGTGAATTGCCTGCTCGCGCTGTCCTGCGCGCAGACGGTTCAAATCCATTTTCTTCATCTGTTCGGCGGTCAGGCCCTGCGCCGCTAAAGCACGTAGACCACGCTCCAGCCGGATATCGATCTGCTGTTCAACCAGTGAATCGGGCACTTCAAAGTCGTTACGTTCGATCAGTTGCCCAACCAGTTTGTCTTTGGCCGCGTGCTCGCTTTCGTGGCGCTTTTCGGACTCCATCTGCTCGCGAATCGCTTTGCGCACGTCGTCCATCGTCTGGAATTCACCCAAGGTCTTCGCGAACTCGTCACTCAATTCGGGCAGACTCTTCTGTTTGATCGCCTGTATCTTTACGGTATAGGTGAAGACCTTGCCGGCAAGGCGCTTATCCTGCGTGTCTTCGGGATAATTCACATCGAAGGTGCGTTCATCTCCGGCGTTCGCGCCGCGCAGGTGTTCGGTGAACTCGGGCATGGTGTTCTGGCCCGCGATTTCCACCAGCACTTCATCCATGTGGACGGGCTGGCCTTCGCCGGCCTTCGTCTCTTCTGACTTTGTTCCCGCCTTGGGATGGCCGTCGAGCGAGACCTGAGCGAAATCCCCATCGGCGAGAGCGCGGCCTTCGATGGGATTGAAACTGGCGTGACGCTCGCGAAGATCGGCGAGAGCCTGATCGACGTCGGCGTCCGAAACCGTGATCTCGGGCCTCTCGGCGCGCAATTCCTTGTAGCCTTCGAGCTTGATTTCGGGCAGCACTTCGAAGGCGGCTTTGAAGCGCAGCGGCTCGCCATCGTGCAGGTGAAGGTCGGTGACGCGCGGCTGAGATACCGGATGCAGGCTGAGCCGCTCGGCCTCCTGCCGGAAGAAGCGCGGAATGAGCGCCTCGACCATGTCGGTCTTGATTTCTTCTGAAAAGCGCTGGCGGATAATCGATGCCGGGACGTGGCCGCGGCGAAAGCCCGGAATGCGGGCTACTTTCTGATATTTCTGGATCAACGCATCGGTCTGGCGGTTGACATCGGCTACTGGAATCTCGACCGAGATCTCGCGCCGGGTGGCGCTGTCTTTTGTAGGGCTGCCCGCCGAACCATCCTTGGTCCTGGCTTCCTTGTCCGGGCTTTCGTTCGTCGTACTTTCTTTTACCTCAGCAGGGCTCACAGTTACCTTTCCAGCGCGACAGCGGCAGCAGAGTCGTTAAGGGAATTCCACAGCCAGACATCGTGCCGCAACCTTGAGTGTAAAGACTCTCGAAGAGCAACGTCAAACGGCGGAGGGTGTTGCGCGACCCACTAAAGTAATGAGCGTGACCTCGGGTGGACAGTTGAGACGCACGGGAGGAGTGACTACTCCGATTCCGCGGTTCGTATAAACCTGCAGGCCGCCGACTTGATTAAGGCCTATCGAATATTTTCTGCCGAGATGCGGCAGCACCGGAGCCCCGTAGCCGGGAATACGGACCTGGCCGCCGTGGGAGTGTCCAGAGATTTGCAGGTCAACGGGATACTTTGCCACTCGGTCGGCGAAATCGGGTTCGTGCACAGCGACGATTTTGGTTTCGGCGGAGGGAACTCCCCGAAGAGCTTTGTCGATGTCATTGGCCCCTGCATAGACGTCGTCGACGCCGACGATCCAGATGCGCTGGCCGTCTCGCTCCAACGGTACGGACTGGTTGCGCAAGACCTGCAGACCATGTCCATGCAGCGCGTCGGCAACGATGTCGGGATCGTTCCAGTGGTCGTGGTTGCCGAGGACGGCGAACAACGACGACCGGTTTAACTGCTGCAACACTTCCGCACAAGGTTCGGCATGGCGCGCACCGGCGGGTCCGTTCGGCACGAACAGCGGGTGCGAAACAAAATCTCCCGTGAGGATGGTGAGATCCGGCTTCAACGAAAGCGCGAGACGCACGCCACGCTCTACTTGGGTCTTGCCCACATACGGGCCAAAATGCAGATCGCCGAGGACGGCGATACGAAATCCGTGAAAGGCTTCGGGCAGATTTCGCAGGGGGATGGTGACGCGTTCGGCAACCAGAGAGTGCGGCTCAAGCAGTAAACCGTCGACGGAAACGGCAGCGCCGACACCGACCGCTCCGATGAAAGCCTGTTTGAGAAAGCGTCGACGGTCCAAAATAATTGGCTCTGAATCTGCTCTCGAAGAAACTCTCATTATAGGCGGAGATTTCGCAGCCAGTACAATCGCAAGCATGGCCGCTCCCAACTGGCTGAAAGTCTTGGACGCTGAAGTGATCGCGTGCACACGCTGTCCGCGGCTGGTTGAATATCGCGAGCGAATCGCCCGGGAGAAGCGGCGCGCCTACCTCGACCAAGGTTACTGGGGCAAGCCGGTTCCTGGTTTCGGCGATGCGCAGGCGCGCGTGCTGGTGCTGGGCCTCGCGCCCGGCGCTCATGGATCGAATCGCACGGGGCGTCCGTTTACCGGAGATGCATCGGGCAAATTCATGTATCCGGTGTTGTACGAAACGGGCTTCGCCAGCCAGCCGACGGCGACGGACCGAAACGACGGGCTGGTGCTGCACGATCTCTACATCACCGCAGCGGCACGATGTGCTCCTCCCGATAACAAGCCTTTGCCGCAGGAGCTCGCCAACTGCGCGCATTTTCTGGAGCGCGAACTCGAGGGATTGAAAAATCTGCGCGTCATCGTCGCATTAGGCAGAATTGGATTCGAAGCCTATCTCAACTATCTGCTGAGAAAAAAAGTGATTGCCGCGAAGAAGCACTATCAATTCGGACACGGCGCCGAATATGTCATGCCCGATGGACGCGTGCTCCTGGCGTCGTACCATCCCTCAAACCAGAACACGCAGACAGGCAAGCTGACGAAAGCGATGTTCACCAAGATCTTTCAGAGGGCGAGGCGGCTGGCCGGCGGCGGGTAATACCGCGCTGCGACGAGCCGCAACATCTACCTCAACTTGGTCATGGTTACCTCAACTTGAAACTGTCGCTTCGAGTTCGGGTCGTCCGCGCTGCCAATCACCATTGGCGTTCCCAGTACTACCAGAGTGCTGCCGCCGATCTTCAGCTGCCGTATCATGGGGTGGGACTCGTGTCCTGTCGCCTGTTCCGGAATGGCGAAGTTGCTCATATCGGTGTTGACAAACAACTCCAACTGGCCGTTGCGGGACTGCAATCGGCCCGAAATGTTTGTGCCGACGTCCATGTATTGCACCTCACCCGCCTTGACTTCGACCGGTACGCGCGTACCAATCTTGATGTCCTGGGGTTGGTTGGCGGTCAGGTTCATAGAATACTGCCGGCTGTTGATCTTCTTCCCGTCCTCCAGTTCGTTGATGGAAAAATCGAGTCGGAAGGCTTCCACCGGCTTGGGTGCTTCTTTTTCGGCTACCTTTGTTGAGCTGGCCGATGCTGAGCTGGCCGACGCCGAACTGCCCGATTCCTGCGCCCATGCTCTGCCGCTCCAGCTCGCAAACACGAGCGCGACCGTCAGACCTCCCGCCGCAACCATTTTCCTCTTCGTCATCATGGTGAGTCTCCTTTAATTTGTGCCGCCCGCTACATGAAATCTGAAATCCTCGGATCTGAATCGCGCCCGAATCCTCATTCCGCTGTATCTTTGGCCGCCCCGGCTACTTCCTCGCGATCCCGCTCCAGCGCCTCCGCCTGGGCTTGCGCCACCAGCGCCGCGGTTTCTGGATACTTCGCCACATAGCTCATCAAAATTTGTTCCTGCTCACTCAACGGCTGCGGCGAAGGGAACTGGTCTAGCTTTGGCGTCGCTGCTAGCATCTGATCGCTGGCCGGAGGGATCTCACGGTGCTTCTTCCCTCCCACTGCCGGATGACTTTCTGCACTCTCGGCCAAGGTTCGAATGCCCAAGGTTCGAACCGGGGCTGGCTCGACTGCGGCTGGCCTGACTCGGGTCGGCTCGATGGGTCCTTGTTGAGCTGCCTGCCGCTGGGTCACGGCCGAAGTTTTCGCGATCGTTCGCGGTCTTGCTTCGCGACCACTTTGCCAAGCCCACAACGCAATCACCGCCACTACGGCTGCTGTTGCCGCCCCCAGAGGCCAGAACCAGCGGCGATGCCATGCGACCCGCGTTTTTTCCGCTTGCTCCCGCTCAATCCGCAGGCGGCCCAGCACCCGATTCTCCAGGCCGGGTCGTGGCTCAGCTTGGCCGTATTGGTGGAGTGCCGACTCCAGCCACTGGTCAACCTCAGGCCCGTTGTCACGCGAATGCCTCGGATTGGTTGGATCGGTGTTCATGTTCGTTTCCCTTTTTGTGAAACCAGTTCTGATCATTTCCCATGCCCAGCCGAAGCCAGGAGCTTGTCCCGCAAAATCTCCCGCGCCCGAAATGTCCGAGAACGCACGGCAGCTTCGCTGATCCCCAGCATGGTTGCGACTTCGCGCGGCGCGATTTCCTCCAGCGTAGAGAGCACCAGAGCGTCGCGCAGCGAAACCGGCAACGCCGCAATCAGGCGCCCCAGCATCGCACTGCGTTCCTCGTCCAGCAGAGCTCGGTCCGCCCCTTGGCTGGACGTTGCCAGTGTTGCCGCAGCTTCTTCGGCGCCGGCAGTTGTGTTCTCCCCTGACTTGGCCATAGCTTTTCGGCGTTCGACCGCCACCCGCCACGCAATTCTCGCCAGCCAGGCTTTTTGGTCGTGGATGCCGGTCATCTTCTTTCCATAACGGAGGATACGCAGGAAAATCTCCTGCGTGGCATCCTCCGCATCGGCGGGACTGCGTAACACGGAGTAAGCGATGCGATAGACAAGACGCGAGTGCTCGCGGACGGCCGTCTCCAGCCAGTCACCTTCCTGAGTCTCGCTCGCCTCTTGTTGCCGCGGCAAATCTCGCTCCGTCAAAGAGATGGCCTCGGCCGCCATTGCGGATTCTGCAATCACGCGCTCTCCTGTCCGCGCTCTCCTGTCTATGAAGAACGGTCACCGCTCGCGTTCGTTCGCAATAAATTCGCTAAAGCAGGTTACTCTGCTGCCGATAAATCAATTGGGCGGATTCCGTGGTAAGCCAACACCTCTGGGCCGGCATGGGGGATTCGGTTGCCGCGGGATGCGCCGCCCTTTTCCGTTGAGATGGGGCTTGTGCGGCTCGAAGCGAGACCGCAGTCGAGACAAGCTGCGTCCCCATGGGAATTTGTTGACGTCCCCGTCGTAACTGCCCCCAAATCACCGCTCAAAATCCTGCGGCAAAAATATCTGGGTCAATAGCCGCGGCTCAAAAGTCTTGGGGCAAAACTTGGACTAAAAACCAACAAACACCGGTTCGGGCTCCAGCTGAATGCCCCACGCGTCATTCACCCCGCGCTGAATTTCCCGTTGCAGCGCGATGATGTCACTCGCTTTCGCGCCGCCGCGATTCACCAGCGCCAGAGCGTGTTTGTGCGAGATTCCGGCACGGCCCTGTTCATATCCTTTGCAGAAGCCGGAGTGTTCTACCAGCCATGCGGCGGAAACCTTATGTTGTGCTTTAACATGTTGCGTCTTAATGTTTGGCTCAGCGCGGGCCGGGTAGCTCGGAATCTCCAGTGCTTTCGCTGCGGCGCGCTTGGCCAAGTCGTCGAACTGCGTCTCACTGAGCACCGGATTCTTGAAGAATGATCCAACGCTGCGGCAATCTTCGTCGCCGGGAACAAGCAGCATGCCTTTGTTACGCCGAATTTCTCGGACGGCAGCGCGGACGTCGGCAAGCGACGGTTTTTCGATGGCGCTTCCTGCGGAGTTCCCTTTAGCGCGGTCGTTAAAGTATTTTTGCAGGTCGGCGTACTTCAAGCTTGGAGCGCCGCCTCGCTTCAACCGGTAATTGACTTGCAGAATGACGTAGCGCCCACGTTCGGTGGTGTTGAAGATGCTCGAGCGATAGCGGAATCCGCAGGCAGGGTTGGGGAGAACGACGATGCGATCGTCCCGCAAGTCGAGCGCGCGTACGGATTCAACCGTGGCGCCAACTTCCTGCCCGTAGGCGCCTACGTTTTGCACCGGTGTGCCTCCGACGCTGCCGGGAATGCCGCTCAGGCACTCGACCCCGGCACAATTCTGCACGATCGTCTGCGCGACAAACTCATCCCAGTTGACGCCCGCACCCACCATGAAGAGCACGGAGTTTCCTTTGCCGTCAGCTGCGTTTTGAGTCTTGATTCCACCGCGGGCGATTCTCAGCACCAGACCGGGCCAGCCCGCGTCGGCGATTACCAGATTGCTGCCTCCGCCCAGGACGAACAACGGCAGGTCGCGGGATTTTGCGAACTCAACCGCTCGGCGCACGTCGTCTTCCAGTTTGAGTTCAGCGAAATAACGCGCCGTTCCACCTACTTGCAAAGTGGTTAACGGCGATAGGGGAACATTTTCCTGAATCGTCATCTCTTGCAAATCGTTCTATATTGAATTGAGCATCTCACGTCAGCCCCGCGAAGGCATATTGAGAAGCGGGTTACGCTCGGATTGACAAGGCAAAATACCGTCATCACAGGAGAATCTATGTATCCCGAAATTATGGTGGTTCCAATGCGCGAAGAACTGACGCGGCTGGGAGTTGAAGAACTGCGCACCGCTGCCGATGTGGACCGCGCCCTGCAGAGCTATCCCGGCACGACCATGGTGATCGTCAATTCCATTTGCGGATGCGCCGCGGGCCGTATGCGCCCAGCGGTTCGGCTGGCGCTGCAGCATACGACGATTCCGGCCAACATTGTCAGCGTATTTGCGGGACAGGACATGCAGGCGACCGAACGCGCGCGGTCTTTCTTCACCGGCTATCCTCCATCGTCGCCGTCGATTGCGATTCTGCGCGATGGCAAGCTGGTTTACATGATGCAGCGGCATGAGATCGAAAGACGCGAAGCTCCGGCGATTGCGGCCGATCTGAGGGCCGCGTTCGATCAGCATTGCGCGGTCGCCGCAACCCAATAAAGCGACGATAAAGCGCGATAACCAGTTCTGGAGCGGGCTTCGCTCCGTTCGGCCAGGCCGGAGCCTCATCACCCCCAAGTCCCGGACCGCGCGAACCCCCGCATTCTTGTGGTTTAATTCCGTTTACATGAAAAACCTGAAGCTTTTTCTCTTCTTACTTTTCCTTGCCCCGTTCTGTCGGATCTCCTTGGCTGCGGAAATTTGGGTCACGCCTTCCGCGCAGATCGATGCCGTCTATCCGCAGGTGGAATCGCTCTATCTTGATCTGCACAGCAATCCTGAACTTTCTCTGCACGAGGAGAAAACTGCGGCCAAGATCGCCGACCGCTTACGCAAGCTCGGATACGACGTCACGACCAACGTCGGCGGTACAGGAGTAGTTGGAGTGTTCAAGAACGGACCGGGTCCAGTGGTGATGTTGCGCGCTGAACTGGACGCTCTTCCGGTTCCGGAGAAAACGGGTCTGCCCTACGCCAGCCATGTCACGACCCACGACGACCGCGGCGTTGAGGTGCCGGTGATGCACGCCTGCGGCCATGATCTGCACATGGCAATCGGCATCGGAACGGCGGCCTTGCTCGTCCAGAACAAAGACCGTTGGCACGGAACTTTTATTTATGTGGGCCAGCCCGCAGAGGAGCGCATCGTAGGCGCGAAGACCATGATTAAAGATGGTCTGTTTACACGTTTCCCCAAGCCCGATTTTGTTTTTGCCGTGCACGACAGCAACTCGCTCCCCGCGGGCAAAGTCGGATACACGTCCGGCTTCGTTGCCTCGAACTCCGATTCGGTGAACGTTACCGTCTACGGCGTTGGAGGACACGGTGCCGAGCCGCAGGAGACGATCGATCCCATCGTGATTGCCGCGCGGACCATCCTAAGTTGGCAAACGATTGTGTCGCGCGAGATTGATCCACAAGACCCGGCAGTGATTACCGTCGGCTCGATCCATGGCGGCACCAAGAACAACATTATTCCGGATGAAGTGCTGATGCAGTTGACCGTGCGGTCCTACAAGGATGAAGTACGCAAGCATCTGCTGGCATCGATTGAGCGGGTCGCAGACGGGGAAGCGGCGGCCGCCGGTGCTCCGAAGAAGCCTCGGGTTGAAATCACGGAGGGTGCTCCTTCTGTATATAACGATCCTGCTACCACCAACCGTCTGGTCGAGCGGCTGAAGCAGGTGTTGGGAGATTCGAACCTGGTTCTCGAACCTCCATTTATGGCGAGCGATGACTTTGCCGAATATCGCTCCGGCGGTATGCCGAGCGTCATGCTCGCGCTGGGCGCCGTGAATCCGGCGAAATATGCGGAGGCAAAGAAAACTGGAGAGCCGATTCCCGGGCCTCACTCTCCTTATTTTGCCCCCGATCGCGAACCCAGCCTCAAGACTGGGATTGAAGTAGAGATGGCCGCGATTCTCGAGTTAATGAGCAGGTGAGTTTGCCGCGTGACGTGGGATTCGGTAATCTCTAGCGATGCTGTTTTGCCGGAAAACCACCGTCCCCGATGGCGCGACCGTCTCTATACTTAGGCGATGTCGATTTTTACCGCTGCGGCGCATTTTAGTCGCCGGCGTCATATTGCTTGTCATGTCGGTCTTGGCGTCCGCGCAGGCCGCCCCAACGCCGCAAACTTATCCGAGTCCATCGCCGGCCGCGCAACCCCCTCCCGGTCAGGCGTCTGCCGATCAGACGAATGCTCCGGTGCCGCCTAAGCCGGTTGCCATTTTTAATCTGCTGCAGAAGAAGTCGATCGTATTTCCCGACATCGCTTACAGCACCGAGCGCCTCTCGACGGGACAGAAATTCAAGTTGTTCGTCGACAACAGCGTTTCGGTGAACGAGTGGACGTGGTCGCTGCTCGGTTCGGCCGTCGGGCAGGCGGCTAACTCGCCCAGCGGTTTCGAACAGGGGTGGGGTGCTTACGGTAAGCGCTTTGGAGCGTCGATGGCGCGAGGAACGTCGACCCAATTCTTTGGAACATTCGTGCTTGCCTCGGCGATGCATGAGGACCCGCGTTTTTATGCGGAAAGTAATCCGCGTGTTTTCCACGCCATAAAATACTCGCTGCAGCGCGTCTTTATTTCCCGCAGCGACGACGGGCGCGACATCATGTCGTGGTCGAAGCTGGGCGGGCCGCTGCTGGCGGAGGGCTTGGCTACCGTTTACTATCCGGATCGCAATCGCACGGTGGGAGACACTTTTCTTCGTTATGGCGTGGACTTAGCCAGCCGCGCCAGTGGGAACATGTTCCGCGAATATTGGCCGATTTTGCTGAAGAAGATAAGCCATCCGCCGAAGCCGGCGCATAACTGATAGTTTGGGAGAAAGGCAGCGTAGGCTTTCCGCGTCTGCATCTAAGAAGGCAATAGCGGTCGTGGCAAATTATCGTTGACCTCGCGTCACGGCTGAGGTTCCAGGAAAATAGGAGATTGATATTGCGTAATCGGATACTAGTGTTGCTGTTTTTTTTCGGACTCATTACATCGGCGGTGGCACAATCCGGTGCGAGTGCATCGGCTCCGCCGGCCGCTCCATCGGCGGTGGCGCAATCCAGTTCCGATTCAACCATTGAGCCGAAACCAAATTTCCCTCGTTACAACTTCAGTTTCGGTGGCGGGATTGCCATCGGCCGCGATGACGTGGCTTCCTTTGTTGGCAACTCTCCCGTGGTTTTTGTCGGGGTTGGCCGGAACCTCACGAAAATGTTCGCCGTTGACGCCGAATATATGTATTACAACCTCAACTTCAAGGGGAGCGTGCAGCGGGAGCAAGGTTTGCCCGACCAGAGTGGACACATGCAGTCGTTCAGCCTCGACGGCATCGTGAACGTACCCAAGCATATCCGCAGCCTGGGGGCCTATGGAATCTTCGGCGTGGGTTTCTATGACCGTCACGTCGGCTTAGCTCACGCTCAGTATCTGCCCAATGGCTCACCTTGCTATCCGGCATGGACATGGTTTGACATGAGCTGCTTCTATAATCCGGCCATCTCCGGGTATGCAATCAACGCGCTTCCGGCACTCGGGGAATATATGTCGTCGGAGTCGAAAATTGCTGGCGGCTTCAACTATGGCGCAGGACTTACTTACAAGCCTGGTTGGTTGAGCCCTCTCGGCCGTGCCAAAATCTTCGTGGAATGGCGCTACCATCGCGCCTATCAGGCTGACAGCAAGACCATCGGAATGCCGGTTACAGTCGGGCTGCGTTGGTGAACAAACGAGGTTATCTCGTATGGCCGCGGCAGGGACGCCCGGCGCATTACGAAACGAAAGTCGCTTAACAGATGAGCTGATCGCGAGTGAGTTTCAGGCCGGTCAGGTTGCCGAGAATCGTGACCGCGATTTGCTCGGTGCGGAAGAATTCTTCAGCGGTTTGTTTCAGATCTTCAACCATG
>DATEBK010000131.1:0-3019 GCA_035287825.1 Terriglobales bacterium | reverse complement strand
AGATCGAGGATTCACCTGAAGCTGCTGGAATGCCAGCGAGATCGCTTTGCTATAAGCCGAAGCAGCCTGGTCGGAATGTCCCGACCAACGATATGAGTCGCCGAGATTGCCCAGAAGTATTTCGTCATTCGGAGTCATCTCCACGGCCTTCTCATACATCTTCGTGGATTCGTCGTAATTCTTCATGAAGAAGTAAGCCGTGCCCAGGTTGGAGTAGGTCGGTGAATCTGGAGCCAGCGCAAGCGCCTTTTGAAGCTGCGGAATGGCCTCACCCCACTTACCGTCTCGCAGATAGACCATCCCGATGCCTTCATAGCCCATGGGACTGTCAGGTGCGATTTCAATGACCTTCTGAAATTCCTGGAGCGCCTTTGCATTATCGCCCTGCCCAAAATACGCGTTGCCAAGGGAGCGGTGATTTAGCCAATAGTAAGAGTTGGCCGCGACTGCCTTCTGATAGGCAGCGATAGCATCGTCGCTTTGACCGCTGAGGCTATAGGCTTCGCCCAGATTGCGGTAGGCTTCGTCCGAGTTCGGGGCCAATTCCAGCGCCCGTTTCAGTTCAGTAACCGCCTGCGTGTTCTTTCCCGTGGTCGTATAAACGCTGCCCAGCGAGAGATGAACTTCGGGAAGGTTATTGGAGAGCTGCTCACCATGTTGCGCCGCCAGGGTAGCCTTTTGCGCCCAAATACCATCCTTGCTCTCCCCGTACATGCGGAGGCTGGAATCGGCGAGTCCCGTATAGGCCAGCGCGAAGTTTGGATCTTTTTCGATGGCCTGTTCGAACAGGCCTACAGACTTGCGATAGTCATCCTGGCTGTGACCGTTGCGTAGTATGTTTCGACCTTGCAGGTAGAGGTCATAGGCCTTGACGTTGGTGGTGGGCTGAGCGCCAAGGCGAGCTTGCTCTTCATCTGTTGGCTTGAGGGCTAGGGCGGTGGCGACGGTCCCATAGATTTGGTCTTCAAGGGCAAGCACATCGCCGGAGGCTCCCGAAAATTCATTGCTCCAAACACGCTTGCCGGTGGTGGCATCGTCGAGACCGAGCGTTACACGGAACTTGTCGCTGTTACCCTGCACGCTGCCTTGCAGCACCAGGTTGACTCCCAATTCGTGAGCCAGCTTGGATAAAGGCAGATCTTTGGCGGCCACTTTCTCAACCGCGTCGGAGGATGCCAGGTGAACTTCCTGCAATTGAAACAGCTTGGCAGCAAGAGCTTCCTGAATTCCATCGGCCAAATAACCAAGACTTTTCTGGTCGCCGACCAACTTTAGCGGTAGCAGCGCCACATACTTGCCCTGCTTCAATGGCGGAATACCCTGCACAGCCTCACCAGATGACGTAGAGGCGTGATTCAGCAACGTGCGCCCGGCAAAGGTCGCGAGCACGATGACGAGCACGGCGCCTGCAATCCACATCCAGCTCTTGCCGGGGAGATTGAGACTGAAAGTCGATTTGCGCACAATCGGGTGCGCGATCATTTTCGATAGCGATTCGGCACTGATGTTCGGATTCGCTTCCCATGTCGTCAATTGCTGCAATAGTTCGACAGCGGAGTGGTAGCGGTTGGCGGGCTCTCGCTCCAGGCAGCGGCTGACGATCGCGCTCAGGGATTTAGGAACGGAAGAATCTACCTCGGAAGCGGATCGAGCCTCTTCGCGAGTGCGCTTCATCAGGCTGGCGATGGCGGTGTCAGCTTCGTACGGAGCTTTTCCGGTGAGCAGTTCGTAGAAAATCAAGCCCACGCTGAAAATATCGGACCGCTGGTCGAGCGTGCTGCCGAGAGCTTGCTCGGGCGACATGTATTCGAGCGTGCCGACGATGGCGCCGGTCTGGGTCATGCCGGAATCGCCAAGTGAGCGCGCCAGTCCGAAGTCCATCACCACGATACGGCCGTGCTTGTCGCGCATGATGTTCTGCGGTTTCAGATCGCGATGAATTACGCCTTCGGAGTGGGCGGAATCGAGCGCACGGCAGACCTGCTCCACCACCGAAATCGCGTCTTTGGATGAGAACTTTCCCTGGCGGCGCAATATGGTGCGCAGGTCCTCGCCGTCAACGTATTCCATACTGATGAAGCGAATGCCCTCGGCTTCGCCCAGGTCATAAATGCGGACTACGTTCTTGTGCGTGATGTTGCGGGAGAGAATGAGTTCTTGCTTAAAGCGCAACAGAATTGCGGGATCGTTCGCCAGTTCAGGGCGGATGACCTTCAATGCAATCAGGCGATCGAGTTCGCGGTCGCGAGCTTTGTAGACGGCGCCCATGCCGCCTTGTCCGAGGACACCCTGGATTTCGTAGCGTCCACCAAATAACACCCCCGGTTGCAAGCCTTGAAAAGCCGAGATATTGCTGATCGAATGTGGCGTCGAGGGCGAAGCCTGACGGATATACGGCATTGCCTGCGTTGCCCCCGGAATCGGGGTGCCATGCGGCAAGGTTGGTGCGTCCGAGACTGGAGCATTGGAAAGGGGCGGAGGTGTTAGAGCGGCAGCGCCAACCGAATCATCGGGCAGACGGGTGCCCGGCATCGTAGGGCTATCGGAATCTTTACCCCTGTGGTCGCGCTCATCCATTAGGATTGACCGGATTCGGAGAGCCAGCGAGGGAGCGCACCTCGATCCCTCAACAAAGGCAATGTTTGCCTCGGGTTGTCGAGGGGAATTCGAGAACCCAGCACTCCGATAATCAAGTGAGTATACCCCGGAAATGGGTCTGAGGAAAGCAAGGAACCCCCCATACATAGTGCTTCTTGGCACTGGACCGTTTCACCAGCCCGAACCCGAGGCCTATAATGCGGGCGCCTGCATTTTCGACCCCTGGAGGTGGGTATAAATGGGACTCTATTCGCACTACGATTGCGCGCATAACCATCCCGTCAACCGCGCATTCCACATGATCGCAATCCCCGTTGGCTTCTCGTCGGTGATTGTGGTGTGGTGGCACTGGATCATTGGGCTGCTGCTCATCCCGACGGCCTTCGCGCTGGCTTGGCTGGGCCATTTGGTCGAAGGGAAC
>DATEBK010000130.1:0-7845 GCA_035287825.1 Terriglobales bacterium | reverse complement strand
CCGCGTCTAGCAAAATCCACTCGCCACTGAATGTCATCAGCAGGGCAGTTGCCGCGACCGCAAAGAAAGCTTTTTTCATGGGCTGAATCGGTACCGTAACATTGATGGTTGAAATCGTTTGCTGATGGCTAACAGCTGAGGGCTGAACTAATGGTCCCGCCCCGTTGCCATGCCCGCCGTAGCCGGTTGCGCCTTCTTCAACTCCGCAAAGCGTTCTCTTTCGTTTTTTGCGTCGTCCGCCTTGCCCAGTTTTTCCAGCACATGCGCCAGCTGATAGTGCGGGCTCGGGTCCTTCGGATTCAGTTCCGCCGCCTTGCGCAACGTCAATTCCGCCTTCGTCCACTCCCCCGCCAGCGCTTGCGCCTTCCCCAGGTCGTACCAGACATCCGGATTCGCCGCATCAATCTGGGTCCCGCGCTCCAGATACGTTTCCGCTGCCGCGTATTTCCCGCTCGCCAGCAGCGAGTGTCCGAGTGCCCCCACCACCGCCGCGCTTTCGCCCGATCGCCGCAACTCTTCCTTGTATTCGGCAATCGCTTCGTCGTTGCGCCCCAGGCTGAAGTAGGCAAATCCCAAATGGTAGTGTCCCAACTTGATCGAAGGATCAAGCTTCAAAGCCGTCTTGAATTCGTCGACCGCCTGCAGGCTGCGATTCGAATTCAAATAAGCGCGCCCCAGCAGCACATGCGCCAGTGCATTTCCGGAGTCGAGTTTCACCGCCGCCTGAAGCTCATCCGCCGCATGCGTGAAATCCTGTTGACTCAGAAAAACTAGCGCCAGATCAAAATGGGTTGCCGAATCTTTGGGATTTAACTCTCGAGCCCGTTCGAGCTGATCTTGCGCCTGCCTGGCGTCACCAGTCTTGAAATACGCAACCCCGAGATAGTGACGAAACTGCGCATCCCGCGGCCAGCGCGAAACCGCCTGCTGTCCCAGCAGAACCGCATCCCGCAATTGTCCCGACTCCAAATCCTGTAACAATTCCTGCCGCACCTGCGCCGGATTCTGATTTTGCGCCCCCGCTGGCGCAGTCATAGTCAAAAAAAGTGAGATGGCCACAATCAAGAAGGACGGGAGACTTCGGGTGACATAGCGCTTCAGCGCGGCGGACCGGAGATTTTGAGTCGCGTAGCGCTTCAGCGCTGCGGTTACGCGCTGAGTCTGAAGACCGGCTTTAGCCGCTGCGGTCAACCTATGCGAGGGAAAATACTTCGCCCGCGAACGCGTCATCCCATCATTTAACATCGTGTCGACTGTCATCGTATCTTCTTTACGGAGCCGGTCGCAACGCGCCGCCACGGCCACGAATCTTTCGTCGAAGGGAGCAACTGTGGACGCCAAAGATTTTCTCCGAATGTATGTCTACGATTCCTGGGCGAATCGCCAGTGCCTGGCCGCAATGCGCGCCGCCGCCGTTCCGCCTGAAGCACTCGGCCGCATGGCCCATGTCCTCTCAGCCCAAAAGCTTTGGCTCGAACGGATCCTTCAGCAACCCCAGACTCTGCCCGTCTGGCCCACTGCAACTCTTGACGACTGCACCACTCTTGCCGATGAGAACGCTTCATCGTGGCAGAATTATCTCAAGCGCCTCGCCAATCGCTTCACTCCCGGCTCGCTCGACGACACCATCGAATACCGCAACAGCAAAGGCGAGCCCTGGTCCAGCCGTGTCGAAGATATCCTGACCCACGTGCTCTTTCATTCGGCGTATCATCGTGGACAGATCGCCTTGCAGATGCGCGCCGCCGGCACCGAACCCGCACACACCGATTTCATCCACGCCGTGCGTCAGGGTTTCCTCGGAATCGAGAATTATGAATAGTGAATGGACGCTCAATCTAAAAGAAAGCTAAATAGGTCAGTTATGTTCGACGAAATTCCTACTCGACCAGCACCATGGAGTCACCGAATGACGATTGTGGGTTTCAGCATCTTTTTCGCGTCTTTTCTAGGCGGTTTGGCACTCGACTGGTTTCTGTGGTCAGGTCCGATGTCGTTGACGCGCAAAATCATCACAGCAGAAAATATCGTGGGCGGGACCCTTTCTGCTGTGTTTCTCCTGACGGCAAAATCTGCCACGCCACGAGACAACCAGAAGCGCATGTGGGCTTTGATCGTGACTGTCTCGCTAGTTCAGATCTTCGTTGCTATTCGTCAATAGCGTTTTGGACGGGTACGTCAAAAGAATCAGAATTAAAGGCGTAGAGAGTTAACATGGATTTTGCAACCATCAGACGCGTCTGGCTGCCGCTTATCATCGCCGTGGTGGCGACCGGCTACATCTTCAAAGATGCTCCCGGGCCACACGACTGGATGCGCTGGCTCGGACTGGTGCTCGCCCTGATCGGCATCGCCGGCGTAATTCTCTCTCGCTACACGCTCGGCCGGTCTTTCTCCATCGTTCCCAAAGCGACCGCGCTGGTCACCACTGGCATCTACTCAAAGATTCGCAACCCGATTTACGTTTCCGGAACCTTCTTCATCGCAGGCGCGGTCCTCATGCTCCGGCGTCCTGAAGGGCTGCTCCTTCTCGTGATCATCATCCCCCTCCAGATCTTCCGCGCCCGCCGCGAAGCCGCCGTCCTCGAAGCCAAGTTCGGCGACGAGTATCGCGAATACCGCAAGCGCACCTGGTTCTGAGGCAGGGGTGTCAGGTCTGAGGTCTTTAATTCTTAGGTCTTGGGAAGAACAACCCAGTCAGATCTGAGACCTAACACCTGAGACCTAAGACCTGCTCTTTCCCCCGCTGCTATCATCATCACCAATGAAATCTGCAGCGCAGTCAGCCCCGCAAAAACTTCTCCCCGCCTTATTCGCCCTTCTGCTCGCTGTCCTGTTCAACGTTCAACTTCGCGCCGTCGACGAACCCACCCCGGCCCCGTTGCCCGCGCCCGTGTCCAACAATGCAGTCGCTATTTCGCACGATCAGGGCAGTCCCAAGATCTTCTCTTTCATGGGCATCGGCCCCAAGAAAACCTGGGACGCCATCACCACCGCGACCTACGAATTGGATCTCGCCACCGGCAAATGGACCGAAGAACATCCCGTCCCCGGCGTCGCCGGACGCCTCGCCGCATCCGCCGTCGCCCTCCACGACCAGGTCTTCATCTTCGGAGGCTACATCGTCGACTCCCAGGGCGGAGAACACACCGTTCCCGACCTCAACGTTTTCGTCCCCGCGGAAAACCGCTACTATCGCGGCAAAGACATGCCCGTGCCCGTCGATGACGCCGTCGTCGGACTCTATCGCGATCGTTATATCTTCGTGATCGGCGGCTGGTCCTCCGCCGAAGGCCCCACCGGTGGCCCCGTCCGCAACGTCCAGATCTATGACACCGACACCGATACCTGGCTACAGGCCACTCCCATCCCCGGCACTCCCGTCTTCGGCCACGCCGGTGCTATTGTCGGCGACACCATCGTCTACGTTGATGGAGCCTACAAGAATCCCTACGGTGGCAGTCCCAAATTCGTTTCTTCCCGCGAATGCTGGATGGGCAAGATTCCAACTTCGCGAAAAGCTGACATCACCAAAATCGATTGGTTCAACCTTCCCGTGCATCCCGGCGCAGCCCGCTACCGCATCGCCGCCGGCGCTGGACTCTCCGAGAAAAAAGACAGCCACGTCTATTTCACGGGAGGCACCGACACTCCCTACAACTACAACGGCATTGGCTACAACGGTCGTCCCGCTGAGCCATCGCCAGTAACCTTCGCCTTCAACGCCGCGACCGAAGAGTGGGAAACAATCGAAGCAAATCCTGACGCAACCCCCGGACCGGCCAGCAACGTTCCAACATCTACTCCCACAATGGATCATCGCGGCCTGCTCGTCACTCCCTCCGGCCTGATTATCGTTGGCGGCATGGAAAAAGGTCAGAAGGTAACGGACAAGGTCACGGTTGTAAAACTTCCCGTCAAGAAGTAACCTCACCCTGCACGTTGTACGAGTCTGGTGTTGTGCCAGTTGGTTTATACGAGAAAAAGACTGCGCCAAGACGCGCGTCTCAAGGTGCTTTACGCATCGGCGTTCTAAGAAAAGATCAGATCGAAGATTCCCGCGCCTCGTCATCTCCAAATCCGGCGATGCCAATCACGGCAGAGCTGCTCCTTCACTCGTCTATCTTTGCCATCGTCCTCCTGCATGATCTCGTAGTTTTACAACCCGTTTTTACAAACGATTTCGGAGGCAAGCCTATGAGCAACGTCATGGAACCGCCCAAGCGCAACGCAGCCGCGGACTACATCGATCAAAATCTCAACCTCGTCAAATCCAAGAACCCAGCCGAACCCGAATTCCACCAGGCCGTTCTCGAAGTCTTTGAGTCCTTACGGCCCGTTCTCGAACGTCATCCCGAATATCAGGAAGCCAAAATCCTCGAGCGCATCACCGAACCCGAACGCGTCCTCATGTTTCGCGTGCCCTGGTTCGACGACCGCGGCAAAGTCCAGGTCAATCGCGGATTCCGCATCGAAATGAACAGCGCCATCGGTCCTTATAAAGGAGGACTCCGCTTCCATCCCTCCGTCAATCTCGGCATCCTCAAATTCCTCGCCTTCGAACAGGTTTTCAAAAACTCCCTCACCACCCTCCCTATGGGCGGAGGCAAAGGCGGCAGCGATTTCGATCCCAAAGGCAAGAGTGACGACGAAGTCATGCGCTTCTGCCAAAGCTTCATGACCGAACTCAGCCGCCACATCGGCCCCAACACCGATGTTCCCGCCGGCGATATCGGCGTCGGCGGACGCGAAATCGGCTTCATGTTCGGCCAATACAAGCGCCTGCGCAACGAATTCACCGGCGTCCTCACCGGCAAAGGCCTCGCCTGGGGAGGCTCCCTCATTCGTCCCGAAGCCACCGGCTACGGTTGCGTCTACTTCGCCGACGAAATGCTGAAGTCGCGCAAAGACTCACTCGATGGCAAAGTCTGTCTCGTTTCCGGCAGCGGCAACGTCTCGCAATACACCGTCGAGAAACTGCTCGATCTCGGCGCAAAGCCCGTCTCCCTCTCCGATTCTGACGGAGCCATCTATGACGCTGACGGCATCGATCGCGAAAAACTCGCCTTCGTCATGGAACTGAAGAACAATCGCCGCGGCCGCATCAAAGACTATGCCGATAAATTCAAGAAGGCCGTCTACAGCCCCACCGACCGTAAACTCGATCACAACTGGCTCTGGAACAACAAAGCCGATTGCGCTTTCCCCAGCGCTACGCAAAACGAAATCAATGCCAAAGACGCCTCGAACCTCATCAAGAATGGAGTCAAAGTAGTCAGCGAAGGCGCCAACATGCCCAGCACCCTCGAAGCGACCAAACTGTTCCTCGATGCCAAAATCCTCTACGGACCAGCCAAAGCCGCCAATGCCGGCGGTGTCGCCACCTCGGGATTGGAAATGTCGCAAAACAGCATGCGCATCTCCTGGACCCGCAAAGAAGTCGACGATCGTCTGCACCAGATCATGATTGCCATCCACCAGAATTGCTACGACACCGCCGAAAAATACGGCACTCCCGGCAATCTGGTAAACGGCGCCAACATCGCGGGCTTCCTGAAAGTAGCCAACTCTATGCTCGATCAAGGCCTGGTGTAAGCAGATCGTCTCTCTTCACTTGGGATCGTCCCCACTAGCAATTGTCATCCCGAGCGAAGCGAGGGATCTGCATTTGACCCACCAAGACAAACGACGCGGAAGGGAGCAATCCCTCCCGCGCTTCTTTTTGTGGAACTGGTGTTTGAAGTTAGGAATTTGATGTTATGAGAGGAAGAAGCGCAGTCGCTCTCACTGTTCACTCAACGTGAAGTTCACCACCACCTGCGTCTCCACCGACACCGGCTTTCCGTTCAAAAGGTACGGACGGTATTTCCATTGCTTCACCGCGTCCAACGCAGCCGGCACCAGCAGCGGATGACCCGACACAAGCTCGACGCTCTCGACGTCGCCCGCCTGATTGATCACCGCTTTCATCACCACCGTCCCCTGGATTCTCGCCTGTCGCGCCGTTGGCGGATAAATCGGCTGCACCTTGCTGACCAGGAGACCCACACCAACCGCCTGAGAAACGCGCATCCGCGCAGCCTCTGGCGTTCCCGAAGCAGCGTTACTCTCAGTCGGAGTAGGTGTCTGCGCTGGAGCTTGGGTCCGAGCCGGAGTCCCAGAGCGCGCGCCGACTCCACCCGCCGTCACAAAGGGAAACTTCTCCTTAACCACCTCGCCGTTCGCCACGCAAGTAGCTCCCTTTCCATCAGCGGAGGCGCGCACCGTGCCGCTTTCATCCGAACAGTACGCGCGCAGACCGGCATCTCCCACCTCAGGTTCCGCCACCACCCGGTAGTGAGACGCATCGCATCCTGAAATAACGAAGGTGTAGCCGTTTTTCTTGCCGCCGACCAATTGCGAGTCAAAAAGGCGCCAGACATGATTTGTAGCGCCCGCTCCTTTGCCCGTGCTCCCCAGATCAGAAAGCGCGCAGGCAAAGCCGCCTTGTGCCGATTGGTATGACTTCTCAGCGTTGATAACCTGGCGTACCGACATCACTGCGATCTCTTCGTTCTGACGGAACTGATGTTCCACCAACGCCTTCAAGAAAACCGGATCGGCCAGCGGAAACCGCGCCGTCCCGCGAACCTCATTCAAACGCCACACCCCGGATTCCATCTTCATCACAAATGCGAGGCGAAAAATGATGGGAAGAAGAGCTTCCTCTTTTCCGTCGCTGATCATGTGCAGCGCGAGTTCGATCTGGTCCTCGCCGCCGGCCATTTCGTCCCGCTCAACCGTGGCATATATTTTTTCGTAAGTTATGCCGGCTGGTTCCTTGATGCTGAAAAATGTCGAGCCGCTGTCGAAGGTCTCGAATTTCGCTCCTCCGGCCTTGGATTGCGCCGCCAGCAAAGAGAGCATCCCAGGAATACCCTGATTACCCTGACTCCCATTCGCCCGTTTGAGTTCGTCGATAGTTTTGTTCGTTACATCTGGAAGATGCTTTTCGGCATGCCCCGGTGCTTCACCAAAAAGCATTTCAATCAGCGCCTGCCGCGCAGTTTGCGAAGGAGCCGTCTGCGCACCAACAAAAGATGAAAAACCAACCGCGAGTGCAAGTGCCAACGCAATGAGAAAAGAAGGGCGCATTTTTCAGATCCTCCGGGAAATCCAGCGAGCGAGCTTAGCAGAATTGCCGCTATTACTACATTCATCTAAAGCCAGTCCTGCGTGGCTTTTATTGTTTCCCGAGCGGCGGCAGGATTATCTTTCTCAATCTGCTGAATATTCGTTCCAGGTCTTCCGCGGCGGGAGTTGACCAATGGACTTCGATCCGCATCTGGGCCGGGAAAGCCGGTCGATCCGCTTCCCCACCTGCTCGTGCGTGAGATATTCGACGCGATCCAGGGCTGCTTCGCCAAGCTTGACGGCTTCGATAAAGCGAGCTTCCTCGGCGAGATAGCGGCTGATAGCTTCCTGCAAGCGCACCCGCGTCGCGGCCTCGATGGCTCGCAAACTCGCCGAGTTGGCGCTGCTGCTCAGGCGTCAGATGAGCTTCCATAAGCGCCAGTGTAGAGGGCAACTTGGACGTGTCAACGAACCTGACGAGTACCAATTCATCACATCCACACGTGATAGCCATCACAGACATTGCATCAGCTTCACAAGATACTGGAGACTTGTCCGTCTCCAGAGATGGACTCACCATCCAGCACTCTTTGACAATTCAAAACGACACCTACGAAGCCAACCATTCCTCCCGACTTGGGACCGAGCCTGAACCGCTCCCAAGCTAACTCCTTATTCCTGAATACTTTGAAGCTAAGTCCTTATTTGTGAATACTTTAGCGCAAATTGGGG
>DATEBK010000129.1:0-1702 GCA_035287825.1 Terriglobales bacterium | reverse complement strand
GTCTTGCGTGTCCACTTGTCGGACATCTCCCTCGAGGCGAATGCCAGGGCAGGGAAGGGCGGCAATTCGGTAGCGGTCAGCGGCAAGATTTTGGATGGTTTTGTCTGACGGCAACGGCCAACACATTGGCCTGCGATTGGTGTACAAAGTATCTATGAGCCCGGCTGACATGAGCAGACTACTGCTGAAGTTGCTGATTGCCTTGGGACTATTTCAGCCAGTGCTTTTTGCGCAGCTGGCTGGTCACGAGGTTTCCATCCGGAGTGGCGCGTATACCGCAGAGCAGGCCCAACAGGGCAAGGCCGTTTATCAGAACCGTTGTGGCATGTGCCACGGCAATTCGCTCGATGGACTAGGGCAGAATTCTCCGTTGAAGGGCAGTGCGTTTCTGAATAACTGGACCGGGCAGACGATGGCCGATTTGTTCATGAAGACCATTGTCATGATGCCGGCAACGAATCCCGGAACTCTCACACCAAAAGAGACGGCCGAGGTTATCGCGTATATGCTGAGCGCGAACAAATTTCCGGCAGGAAAAGTGGAATTGCCGAGTGATCCCCAATCGCTGGAGATGATTCACATCGACAAGCCCTAGATGTGCAAGGTAAAGATGTGCAACGAAACACGTGCAGGGCACAAAGATCTGTGCGGGGCGAAAGATGTGCACCCCAGAATTCCAGCTGCTTAGACGCCTACTATAGCTAACGACGCATGAACCGACGCGAACTGCTTCGCAATTCATTACTGGCCATGGGAGTCCTGGCCGTAAACCCGCGCGCGGGAGCGCGCATCTTCGCTGCCGGTGAAGACGCTTTCGTCGAACTGGAGCGGGCGGACTGGACGCCGGGCTTCCTCAACGCGCAGCAGAATGAGACTCTGACAGCGCTAAGCGACGTGATCATTCCCGCCACAGACACACCAGGCGCAAAAGCGGCATTGGTGAACCGCTTTCTTGATCTCGTAATCGCCGCCGAGCCTGCCACCGTGCAGAAGGACTTCCTCGACTCGCTTGGGTGGTTCGACACGGGCGCGCAGGAGCGCTACAAGACAACCTTTGTGAACCTGACCGGCGAAGAAAAACAGGACTTTCTGAACCTGGTGGCCTGGCCGCATACGCACCCCCGCTGGCGCGTGACAGAGAAAGGTTTTGCAGGTCACGACCACTTTACGGTGATGAAACGGTGGATTGTGAGCGCCTTTTACAGTTCGCCGGTGGGTCTGAAGGAACAAGGCTGGGACGGCTGGGCGGCGCGTGGTACCTTCACCGGCTGCGAGCATCAGCCTGACGAACACAAGGCCGAAGATAAAACCGGAGATCGTGCAGAGTGATGTTTTTCTCTTTCCCATTCGAAGACCCGCTGACTCGTACCTATGACGCCATCGTAGTGGGCTCAGGAGCAACCGGAGGATGGGCTGCGAAGCGGCTGGCCGAGGCCGGTCTAGAAGTGGCCCTGCTGGAGGCGGGACGCAATGTTTCGCCGCGGGAATTTACCGAGCACAAGCCAGTCTTTCAGCTGAAGCATCGGAACATCGCCGGCGCGGGAGACTGGCGCAAGACGCGGCCGGTGCAGACGCAGTGCTATGCCTGCACCGAATACAACTACGACTGGTTTGTCGACGACCTGGAGAACCCATACAGCACTCCGGCGGACAAGCCATTCAGCTGGCAGCGCATGCGGATTGTCGGCGGACGAACGTTATG
>DATEBK010000128.1:0-7999 GCA_035287825.1 Terriglobales bacterium | reverse complement strand
AACTGTGGTGCTTCCAGTGCTCGAAAAAGAGAGCGGGAAAAAATGCGGCCAGGATTTCACCGTTTGCTATAACCCCGAGTTCATGCGTGAAGGCAGCGCGGTTGCCGATTTCCTGAATCCTCCCTACACCATTCTTGGAGCCAGCGACACCCATCATCTGGCTCCGCTGCGCGAACTTTACAAAGACACGCCCGGCACACTCTACGAAACCACGATTCCTGTTGCCGAAATGGTCAAGTATTTTTCCAACTGCTATCACGCTGTAAAAGTTGGCTTTGCCAATGAGATGGGAACCATGTGCAAACATCTTGGTGTCGATGCGCACGCGGTGACGAAGATCTTTACTTCTGACACGAAGCTGAACATTTCTCCCGCATATCTTTCGCCCGGCTTCGCCTTCGGCGGTTCCTGCCTGCCGAAAGATCTGCGCGCCATCACCTATAAAGCTAAAGAACTCGACCTCAAGCTTCCGATGCTCGAATCGCTGATGCCGAGTAACGCCGAGCATGTCGATCGCGCGGTGGAGATGGTGCTGAGTACCGGCAAAAAGAAAATCGCCCAACTGGGCCTGAGTTTCAAGGCTGGCACTGACGATCTGCGCGAGAGTCCGCAGGTGCAGCTGATCAAGAGACTCATGGGCGAAGGGTTTGAAGTTAAAGTATGGGATGAGGATGTTTCTCTAGGCCGTCTCGCCGGTTCCAACCGCCAATACATCGAAGAAGTCATCCCGCACATCGGGTCCGTGCTTTCCGCCGACCTCGAAGACGTAATGCGCTCCGCCGAAGTCGTCATCCTCGGCAACAAATCCGCGAGCAAAGATCAGCTTGCCAAATACCTGCGTCCGGAGCAGATCGTAATTGATCTCATCCACCTGGATCGAACGAAGCGGCCGGAAGGCGCGAAGACCTACGAAGGAATTTGCTGGTAGCAGTCGCTTATTCTGGTTTGTCACGCTGAGCGAATGACAATACCTGCTTACCACTCATGCTTCATCGCTTTGGCAAACTTTGCCGCCGGCAGCGTATTCAGCACATCTTCTTTCGTTAGCCACGCCCGTCGCGCCTGCGTGATGCCATAGCGTATTTTCTCCAGGTGCGAAGTGTGATGAGAATCGGTGTTGATCACGATCTTCACACCGTGCTGTTTCGCCAGGCGCAGGTGGACATCGTTGAGGTCGAGCCGCTCCGGATAGGAGTTCAGCTCCATTGCCACCTTATGTTTGGCCGCTGCCTTGAGCACCTTATCGAAATCGAACTGATAGGCGTCACGCCGCAGCAGTTGTCGTCCCGTGGGATGCCCGATCACCGAGGTATTCGGGTTGGCAATCGCCTTCAGCAGCCGGTCGGTCATCGTGGCGCGGTCCTGGTTGAATTGCGAATGCACGCTGGCAATCACGATGTCCATCTTCTCGAGCACTGCGTCTGAAAGGTCGAGCGATCCGTCGCCGAGGATATCGACTTCAATCCCGGCAAGAATGCGGATGTCCTTCATCTGTTTCCCGACCGCGCGAATCCTTTCAATGTGCGCCAGCGCGCGCTCGTCAGTGAGCCCGTTAGCGAACGCCAGATTCTTGGAGTGGTCGGTGATGGCCATGTACTCATAGCCGCGTTCCCGGGCGGCTTCTGCCATTTCTTCAATGGTGTTGCGGCCGTCGGTTTCAACCGTGTGCATGTGCACATCGCCGCGAATGTCGCTCAGTTCGATCAGCAGCGGCAGCGTGTGAGCTGTTGCGGCTTCGATTTCTCCTTGATTCTCGCGCAACTCAGGTGGGATGAAGTCGAGATTAAGCTTGGCGTAAATCTCTTCTTCGGTTTTGCGTGCCACCGGTTTCTCATCTTCAACTGTTGCAAGACTATATTCGTTCAGCGTGAAACCCATCTTCAACGCGCGCTGCCGCAGGGCCACGTTGTGCGCCTTCGAGCCGGTGAAATATTGCATTGCCGCGCCAAACGATTCCGGCGGAAGCAACCGTACATCTACCTGCATGCCGCTGCGATGCCGGAAGCTGACCTTGTTCTCGCCTTGCGCGATCACGTCCATCAGCCCGGGGAAGCGCAATAAATGTTCAATGAGCTTCTGACGCGACTCGTCCGCGATGCAGCCTTTGCCTGTAACGAGGATATCGAGGTCGCCGACCGTTTCTCGTCCCCGGCGTAACGATCCTGCCGGCGTTACTTTCTCAATGCCCGGCACGGATAGTAGATACTCCGTCAGTTTTTCCGCCAGTTCTTCCGCCTTGTCGATCAGAAATCGTCCGGCGATGCGCCGATAATCTTCGATCGCCTTGAGCAGTTTCAATTCGTGCTTTTCGCCCATGCGCGGCAGTTCCCGGATCTTGCCCTCCCTAGCCAGTTTCTCCACGCCCTCCAGATCGCTGACCTGATATGCGCTCCAGATCAGGGCGATTGTCTTTGGGCCGAGACCCTGAATCTTGAGCAATTCGAGCATTGACGGCCGATACTTCTTCAACAGCTCCGCGTGCGCTTCAATGTGGCCATCTTTGAAAAGCATCTGCAGGTTTGCCAGCATCCCTTTGCCAATGCCCTGGATGGCCAGCACCTTTTTCGGTTCATCGATCAGATCAGCCACCTGCTGGGGCAGCGCTTCAATGGCCTCCGCCGCATTCCGATAGGAGCGCACACGAAACGAGTCCTGCCCGTCGATCTCGAGCAGATCGGCGGTCTCGAATAGCAGAGTTGCGATACTTTTATTGTCCATCCAGAGCGGAACCTGAGAGAAGATTGTAACCCCAGATTGTAATGCGAGAAGTGCGCAAGCAGCAGGGAAGTCCTGTACAGAGGGACACAAATACCGCAGAGGTCGTGCGCGGAGCTTGGTCCGCAAAAAGAGTCGCGTGAAAGACTATCCGCTCAGGAGATCTTATTAGGTAATCTTGGTTACATTGGCCGCCTGCGGGCCTTTCTGTCCCTGGACAATCTCAAACTCCACTTGATCGCCCTCCTGCAGGCTCTTGTAACCTTCAGTGGTGATCGAGCTGTAGTGAATAAAAACATCGGGTCCATCTTCACGGCCGAGGAAGCCGTATCCCTTTGCATTATTGAACCACTTGACCGTGCCTTTCAGCCGTTCCACATGCCCCCCTTTTTATTGCGGATTGTCCTGAAAAGGCGCGATTCCAGGTCCCGCAAAAAAATGTGTAGGCATTGTGCTGCCGACCGGGGGGGCTGTCAAGGCTCACGTAAGCGCCTGGCGGAAGGGGCAGCTATCGAGGGGGTTATTAAAAAGTAATGAGTGGCCGCATCAGCGCGCGGATCGCGTCATTTCGGCCAGCCAGAGGATCCCGGAGATAGTCTTGGCATCGCGAATGCGGCCGTGAAGCGCCATCGATTTCGCCTCAGATAAAGTGAAGAATCTCACGGCAATCCTCTCATCCGGCTCGGGTTGTGCCTCGCCGGCTTTGAGACCTCGGGCCAGATAGATGGTCATAGTTTCGTCGAGAAAGCCGGGACTCACGTAAAAATGCAGGATCCTCCTCCACTGGCGGGCCGTGTAGCCGGTCTCTTCGAGTAACTCGCGCTTGGCTGCGGTAAGAGCGGTTTCACCATCGTCGATGCGTCCTGCGGGCAGCTCCCACATCATCGATTGCGCGGCGTGGCGATACTGGCGTTCGAGCAGCACTCGCGATTCGCCTTTACGGGCCGTTTTCGCGCCATCGTCTACCGCCAGAACAACGATGGATCCCGAGTGCCGGATGACGTCACGTCGTGCGCGCACGCCTCCGGGCTCCTCTACTTCATCCGTGGTGACGCTGAATACCGGTCCGCGGTAACTGACGCGGGAAGAAAGCACGCGAGCTCGCTCCGATTTACTGCCAGCCGATTTATGGTCTGCCGATTTCGCCATGACAACAATATAAGGTATGCTGCGCCGGTGAGCCGAAAATCGATTACTGCGACAAAGCCGAGCAGCGCAGCGCAAGGAAAGCCTTCCATCGCGCTGGTTGGTGCCGGACGCTTGGCAGCATTTCTGGCCGCGGCGCTGCACGACGCCGGTTTCACCATCACCGAGATCGTGTCGCGCGATTTGCCTCGGTCGCGCCGGCGTGCGCTCGCGCTCGCTAGCAAGGTGGGAGCGCGGGCCGTTACCGCAAAGTCCGCCGCTCTCGACGCGTCGCTGTTGTGGTTCTGCGTTCCCGATCGCGAGATTGGCCGGGCAGCTGCCATTCTGGCGAGTCGCTTGGTCACGCTCCGTTTGGCTCGCCAGAAAAAAAGCGGAGTCCGTTTCGCCCTCCATTCCAGTGGAGCGCTTTCCAGTCGCGAACTCGCCCCTTTGCGCATTGCTGGACTCGCCGCGGCATCGGTGCATCCTATGATGACGTTCGTCGCCGGCGCGCGCCCTTCTTTAAAGGCTGTGCCATTTGCAATAGAAGGCGATGCCATAGCGAGACGCGTGGCGCGCCAGATGGTTCGCGTACTTGGAGGCAACAGCTTCTCGCTCCCGCCATCGCGGAAAGCAGCCTACCATGCCTGGAGCACGCTGACGTCGCCCTTGCTGCTGGCGTTCCTGATTACCCTCGAAGATGCCGCTCGTGCCGCTGGATTCACGCCTCAGGATGCACGCCGAAAAAGTCTGCCGATCTTGCGCCAGACGCTGGCCAACTACGAGCGCCTGGGTCCCGCCCGGTCTTTTAGCGGGCCGTTGGTTCGGGGAGATGCGGAAACGATTGCGCAACACCTGAAGACGCTGAAGAAATATCCCCGGGCGCGTGAACTCTATGTCGCGTTGGCGCGAGCGGCGATGCGTGGCTTGCCGGTGAAGAACAGAGAAGGACTGACGCGAGCGCTGCGCGCCGGTTGAGACTGGTCTGATCTAGTGCCGATTCGCGCGACGCGTGAACAGATGGCCCAGCTTTTCCTGCTTCGTCTTCAAATATTCTTCCGTATGTTCGGTGGGCGCAACTTCACAAGGCACACGCTCGGTCACCTTGATACCGGCTCGTTCAAGCGCGGAGACTTTGTCTGGGTTGTTCGAGAGCAGCCGAACCTGCTTGATATCCAGTGCTTTCAGGATCTCAACCGGCATCAGGAATTCCCGTTGATCGGCCTTGAAGCCAAGGCGTTCGTTTGCTTCCACGGTGTCGAGGCCGCTGTCTTGCAGAGCATAGGCCTGCAACTTCGCCATCAGCCCAATACCGCGCCCCTCCTGCTGTTCATAGATCAGGACGCCTGCGCCCATTTTGGCGATCATGGAGAGCGCCATCTCCAATTGCTGACGGCAATCGCAGCGTAGCGAGCCGAACACGTCGCCAGTCAGACACTGCGAGTGAATGCGCACCAGCGGCGACCCGGAGTGGACCTCGCCCATGACCAGCGCCACGGCTTCCTCGGTCTTGGCGCCGTTGCCCGACGCCGACGCCCGGGTGGCAAATCCATGGATCAGAAAATGGCCCCAACGAGTAGGGAAGTCGGCCGACGCAACGTGTTTTACTTTTGAAGAGCTCACGATAAATTATAGCCTCTGGTTTCCGGGCTTCGCCGCTTTGGAGCGCTGATATATGGATGACGGAACGCGCGGATCGACTCGTCCGTGCGCAAAATACGCGACGACAGTGTGAGGATAGAGTCACGTGTTTATGCGAAATCGAACGATGGCTGGTAAAATCATCCAAAGTAAACAGACCCTCCGCAAGGGGCTATAGCTCAGCTGGGAGAGCGCATCGTTCGCAACGATGAGGTCGTCGGTTCGATCCCGACTAGCTCCACCATATTTTCAATCAGTTGCAAACACTCCGCTAGCTAATCTTGTCACAGCTTGTCACACAAAATTCAGACGGGCTCGCCGGGAGTTGCCTCACAACTTTCCCGTCTTTGGAGTAAATCAATTAGGAGTCGCTTGCGATTCAATCCCCCAAGAACACCCAACCCTTATCTCAGAGATCAGGCGGCGGCCAATGCAATCTCGGCAATCAGATGCGCGCTAGAGCCTTGGCTCCCCACCGAATTCTGCTAGAGCGAGCGCAGAAAGTTCAGGATGTCCTGAATCTCCGAAGGACTGAGCCTCTGGAAATTCCGGATCACGCCGTTCGCTTCCGATGAACAACGCGGCTGTCCGCCGCCCCGATAATGCTGGCCCCGGCAATCCCCTCCTCCCGAGCTGGCATGTGCCAGAATCGCCTGGAGAATGTCCGATGTGCGACCGTCATGAAGAAAGAACAGGCGCTGGCCAACGCCCCACAACGGAGCTGTACGGAACTCGTCTGGGCCTGCAACTCCCTGCGCGATCCCATCCGCCAAGCCATTTCCCATGTGGTGAATGGCAAAATCCGACAACGGATGATAGGTTACGTCCCCCATTCCCCCATAGATGGAAGCGGCTGAGGTCAGAGATTCCGAATGGCACAGGGCACAACCGATGCTCTCAAACAGATGCTGTCCGTTTTGTGTCGATTGCGTCGCAGCCGCCGGAGTAGGCGGTGCTCCGAGACGCGAGAACGCGGCGAAATTCACAATGTCAGACGACATCTCCGATGCCGTTCCGATCGTCGTGTTGTAGTTAGGACTGTTGGGGTTTTGGTTCAGGATGTTTGTGGAATCTTCCGGTGTTGCGTTGAACACACAGCCGGAAACCGCGCTGCGCTCATTGGAAAACAATTCATTCGATGTTCCAATTTCGACGTTGTAGGCTTCTCCCGCAAACATCAGCAGCGACTTGTTCTGCGCCTTCCATCCGAAACGAGTAATCGTGCCATCATTGCCGCTGGTGTTGAACGTGCCGCCAATTCCAAGCTGCGATCTTGCCCCTTGCGTGGAGGCAAGGTTCGCCTGAAGAGTCAGGTCGGGTGTATTTTCCACCAGGCCCAATCCAAAGATCGGGGTGGGGATGCGAAAGATTACATTGTTCGCTGCCAGCTGCTGCGCGAATGGCGGTTGCGCCAGATCGCATCCCGGCGCATCGGTTCGGCCGGCGATCGTGTACAAGCCGTGCACACCACCGTCGAGCGAACCGTCAGCGTTCAGAATGAAGCGCGCCTCCCGCACCGATCCGTTGCTCGTAATAAACGATGGCACGGTGTTAGCAGCGCCATCCAGAGTGGCCAGCGCAACCTGCGGGTTAGGAACCGGGTTCTGCGGACTGCTCAATCCTGGGCTGCTTCCGCCTACGGCCGGCTGGGCGTGGCACATGGCGCAACTGTTTCCGTTAAACGTTGGCCCTAATCCCGAGCCGGCTTCAATCGTTCCAGAGACGGAATCAACCTCCTGAAACCGAGCCGTCGCTTGCGTGAAGAACAGTTGCTGGGCGGCCGTGAGCGTTGGGAACGGCCCACCGGCTCCAGCCGGACCAGGCCGCGGACCTGGGTCTTGCTGCGCCCGGACGACGCGGTAACTCATGCAAATGGTTACGAGCAACACGATGCTGCGTGCATTCCATCTCTTCATCGACACTCCTTCGATGGCCAGACACATTACGGCTAATGCCGTGTGGGCTAAGAGAAGATGGCGTCGTGCTTGGTCGATACTTTCGGGCAATCGGGCAGAATTGCCGTCTCGCCCATGCGAGTAGGTCTACTTAGGGTCTGAGCGTCCCCAAGGAATGGAGATTGTCCGCGTAGAACGTAGACGAAAACCTGAATGGCACTCTACTTCGGTTTCGCGGCGGCGGCAATGTGTCACTAGTGCATTTCGGTCACGCGGTGGGACATCGAAACATACCGTCCAGACGTCAGAAAAGCCGCGCCCAGATTCCCAGAACGTCGATTGGCCAAAAATCCAACGTCTTTCTGGCCGATCAGACTCGGCGTAATTCGCGAGAGCGCTTACTTCATCCGATTGCGATAGAGGCTTCCGTCGACTTGCCCAACCATGGCGTCAACATCAAGCGGCGCTTGCAGGAAGGCGGTTACTTCTTCGGCCACTGCTTTCGGCTCGCGCAGAACGCGATGATAATGTACCCGCCGTATCTGAATGTTCGCCTGGGTCGCGATCCACTGATTTACCTCGACCAGATGCCTATGAAAATGCTCCTCGACCGCGGAGTTATC
>DATEBK010000127.1:0-4557 GCA_035287825.1 Terriglobales bacterium | reverse complement strand
AACCCATCTCTCCCGCCTATTAGAGCGCGTTGCCATGGGCGAAGAGGTTGTTATCGCCAAGGCCGGAACTCCGGTAGCCAAACTGGTGCCCGTTGCGGGCCGGAAGAAGAAGCGCGTGCTCGGGACGGCGAAGGGTGAGTTCATCGTGCCCGATGATTTCAACGATCCGCTGCCCAAAGAGATCGAAGATCTCTTTTACGAATGAAGGCAATTCTCGACACCCACACGTTTTTGTGGGCAATCGCAGAGGAAGGGAAGCTCTCCCGACGGGCTCGACAAATCTATACCGGTTCGTCGGATCTCTGGCTGAGTGTTGCCAGCATGTGGGAGATTCTCATCAAAGTGCAAGCTGGCAAACTCCCTTTACCCGAGCCCGCAGGACCGTATCTGGTCAAGAAGTTGGTACAAAACCAAATCGAACTTCTACCGATCACGTTGGATCACGTGCTTGGAATGGAATCCTTACCCATGCATCATCGCGATCCGTTTGACCGGATGCTGATTGCCCAGAGTATCGCGGAGGGATGGCCAATCATTACTGGCGATCCGTGGTTCTCGCGCTATCCCGTGGATGTGATCTGGTAGTTGGACAGCTCCGGCTAAAACCCTAGTGTGTCATCCGCCGAAGGCCCATAGATTGACGGCACCGGTTTTTCATTCAATCGCAGATACACGCCAAGTTGAGCACGGTGATGCACCAGATGATTGAGAAACATCTGCCGATAGGCCAGAAAGCGTGACCCGCTGAAGATTGGTTTACCGCCGAAGCTCAGTTTCCAAGGCTGTCCCCAGGCTTCATCGGGAGTGTTCTTTAGCGCAGCGCGCACCTTGGCGGCGCCCTCATCAAGCACACCGACCAGTTGCGCGACCGACTCGAAAGGTACAGGCTTGTAGCTGCCCTTCGAAAAATCAAGCTCAGGAGTTGTAAGCACTGAGACTCCAAATCCTGCTAACTGCGCGACATGAGGAGCAAGCTTATTCAACGGCATGGATTTGGCATGTGGCGCAAAAGTTTTCTTGTCTTCCGGAACGCGTTCCAGCGTCGCACGAGTCTTTTTCATTTCTTCATCGAATTCCACTAGAAGTAGTTCATTGATGGCCATATTTGTCCTCCGCGATAGTATATGACGTGCAGGAGTGAAAAACGCACCCATGCCTCGTCCTAAACCTCTCGTCCTCATCATCCTCGATGGCTGGGGATACCGCGCCGAAACCAAAGCCAACGCCATCGCTCTCGCGCACAAGCCAACCTACGACCGCCTGCTCCGCGAGTATCCGAACACGCTGATCCACACCAGCGGTCCCTTCGTTGGACTGCCCGAAGGCCAGATGGGAAACAGCGAAGTCGGCCACCTGAACATGGGTGCCGGTCGCATCGTCCACATGGATATCACCCGCATCGACCTGATGATCCATAACGGCGAATTCTTTTCCCATCCGGTTCTCGTCGACGCGATGAAGAACGCCCGCTCTAACGGACGCAAGCTGCATCTCTTTGGCCTGGTCTCCGACGGGGGCGTGCACTCGCGCCAGGAACATCTCTACGCGCTGCTGAAAATGGCCAGGCAGCAAGGCGTTGATCGCGTTTTTGTTCACGCCTTCATGGATGGCCGTGACACCTTGCCAACCAACGGCGCGGGTTATCTCGAACAACTGCAGCAGAAAATGCGCGAGTACAACTCTGGCAAAATAGCGACCGTCAGCGGCCGCTACTACGCCATGGATCGTGATCGACGCTGGGAGCGCATCGCGAAAGCTTACTCCGCCATGGTCGAGGGAAAAGCCGAAGGCGGATTCCACGCCGATGCCGTGCGCGGCATGAAAGAGTCCTACAACAAAAGCATCACCGACGAATTCGTCGTGCCGTTCGTCTGCACGGACAATGACCGGCATGCGCCCATCGCGACCATCTCCGATAACGATTCCTGCATCTGCTTCAACTTTCGCGCCGACCGCGTCCGCGAGATTACGCGCGCTCTTTGCCGCAACAGCGGCCTCAACGATAAAGGCGGCAGTGATCTGCCTGGCGCTGCCGAACTGGATGAAACAATTCCTCGCAGCCGCGTGCCTAAGAATTTGAAATACGTCTGCATGACGCAGTACGACAAGAATTTCAATCTGCCGGTAGTGATTCCGCCCGAGTCGATGACCAATATTCTGGCAAATGTTATGGGCGGGCTCAACCTGCGCAACTTGCGCGTGGCCGAGACCGAGAAGTACGCTCACGTCACTTACTTTTTCAACGGCGGAGTCGAGCAGCCATTCCCCGGAGAGGACCGTGTCATGGTGCCGTCGCCGAAGGTCGCAACTTACGATCTAAAACCGGAAATGAGCGCCGCCGGAATCGCGGAAGCAGTCGTGAAAGCCACAAGTGACAGCTCCTTTGATGTCATCATCGTCAATTTCGCCAACGCCGACATGGTCGGACATTCCGGCAAAATCGAGCCCACCATCAAGGCCGTCGAGACCGTCGATGCTTGCCTCAGCGAAATCGAAAAAGCCGTGCGCGCCAAAGGCGGAGCGATGCTCATCACCGCCGACCACGGCAACGCAGAGATGCTGATCGATCCCGTAACAGGAGGTCCGCACACAGCGCACACCACGAATCCTGTGCCGTTTATCGTGTTGTGCGAAGATGCGAGGCAATACACTTTGAAGCCAAACGGATCGTTGCGGGATATCTCGCCGACCATGCTTGGAATGCTCGGCATCGCGGAGCCGAAAGAAATGACCGGCAGCGATCTTCGGATAAGAAAAAGTTAACCAGAGGCACAGACTGACCCCGAAAATACGCCTCGCTTTCGTCGGTACTTCTCTGTGCTCTCCGGTCGACACTCAGCAACCCATGAAGCTCTTGATTTTTGTTCATCACCCGTTCGATCAATGGAACGCGCCTGATTGGTTTCCGCAGCGCCTGCAGCACGAGTTTCCCCAAGTCAGCGTGGTAACCCTTCCCGATTACTCGCGCGTGGACGAAGAAATCGGCGATGCCGGGATCGTCATCGCCTGGTCGATCCGTCCCGACCAGATCGTAGCTGCAAAGAAACTGCAATGGATCCATTCTCCCGCCGCGGCAGTCCATCAGTTGATGTTCCCGGAGTTGGTCAATAGCGACATCCTTCTCACCAACGCGCGTGAAGTGCACGGGCCCGTGGTTGCCGAGCACGTGATCGCGCTCATCTTTGCCCTCGCCAAGAAAATTCCTGATTCCGTGCGACTGCAACTGCACCATGTCTGGGGGCAACAAATTCTGTGGGACGAACTGCCTCGCATCCGCGAAGTTGCCGGCGCAACCGTTGGCATCGTCGGTCTCGGCAGCATCGGCCGCGCCGTTGCAAAGAGCGCCAAGGCTTTGGGCATGAGAGTAATCGCCGTGCGCGAGCATCCGGAAAAAGGAAGCGAGTCCGCGGATGCCGTGTTCGGGCCGGCACAAATCGACGAAGTCTTTCGGCAGGCGGATTACATTGTGCTGGCAGCGCCCGTCACCGATACCACGAAAGCAATTGCCAATGCCAAACGGCTCGCGTTGATGAAGTCCGGCGCCTGCCTGATCAACGTCGGCCGCGGCGCATTAGTCGACGAGCCTTCGCTGGCCTCCGCTTTACGTGAAAAGAGAATTGGCGGCGCGGCGCTGGACGTATTTCCTAAAGAACCCCTTCCCGCCGATTCGCCACTGTGGGACGTTCCTGACTTGCTGATTACTCCTCACACCGCCGCGCTGACCGAAAAATTATGGGAGCGCCATTACTCATTGTTTTCGGAGAACTTGAAACGTTATCTCAGTGGTTCCCCGCTGCTGGCGATCGTTGACAAACGAAGGGGCTACTAGTTTCGGCTCAACAATTCGCTCACCGCGTATCGATCCCAAATCCTAAAAACGCGTTCACTTCCACCGGCTCATTTCCCCGCAGCGCGGGACGAAATTTCCAACTATGCAGCGCAACCAACAGCTTTGACGTAGTTTCCGCCGCACCCGGCTCGAGAACTCTTATGTCTTTGAGATCTCCATTGCGATCCAGAATACAGGCAAAAACCACATAAGTTGACCGCAATCCCGCCGGCAAGTCGTCGCGCAGAACCTCGGGTTTCGTAAGGTCGCCAGAGTCAGCATGCGCCCCCGACGAGGCATCCGCATATTGCATTACCGCCGTCCCCAACGACGTGTCGATATAGATGGAGTAGTTATCTCCCTTCAACTGTCCATATCGATTAAAAACGCCACCGGAATTGGAAGTTGCCTTGACGGTATAACTCGGGCCGCCGCGGGCGTTGACCGAAGAATGTCCTGGGCCCGCCGCGGGCGCGTCGCCCCCCGGCGGCCCGAAGCTCGGCAACGTGATCGTGGTCGCCCCTCCCTCAACCGAAACTCCGGGCATCGCAGGTGTGCCGCTTCCGCGTCCCGCGCCGCCCATTCCCGGATACGGCGAGATTCCGCTATGTGCATTCGGATCGGAACCTCGTCCCGCACCTTCTCGCCCTGCGCCCGAGCCCTCGCCTTGCAATCCGCTGCCCGGCCCATTGCCTTTGCCAATCCCCGCTCCACCGCCGCTCCCGCCA
>DATEBK010000126.1:0-5554 GCA_035287825.1 Terriglobales bacterium | reverse complement strand
GGTCCAGATTGGCGAATTGGTGGATTGCGAGCCCATTACCCTATCCTCCACCGTGATGTGGTCACGATAGTCATTATAGTCATCCACGAGGATGCCTGCAATATTCTATGCGGGTGTGATTTCGATGAAAGTGTTGCTGTTGCGCCATAGAAACGGCATGCGGGCGAGCCAGTATTTTTGCCGGATCAACTGGCGAACCTGGGCGGAATCTTCCGGCGGCAGGAAGCGGGCGGTTGCCGGGAATTCGGGGCCGGTGATTTTTCCGCGGATCGTGCAGGGAGCGATCTTGACCTGTGGGTTGTTGCGGATGCGCTTGCACTTTCCCAGTTTGCTGTTGGTCATGAAGTAGAGCTTGCCGGCGTTTTCGGCAAACCAGATAGGCGTGTAGACCGGGATTCCACTTTTCCGGAAAGTCGCCAGGCTGATATAACGCTGGCCGTGAATGGCATCGGGGATGGGGGTCATGCCGGTATTGTAAGGCGGCGCAACGCCTTCCACGATTGGAATCCCACCTTTGCGCAACCAACACGCAAAGATGGGCAATCGTCATTGGGTCCTTGGCAACACCTTACATCTGCGAGTCGGAGTTGAAAGTATCGGCGATGGCTTTCCAACTTCCATCGGCCTGCTTCGCGTAGATGGTCAGATATTTTCCTTTGTCCGTCACGGGCTTCTTCGTTTTCGGATCAGTCATGGTCATGGAGTAGGTGCCCTGGGAATAGACCATGTCTCCACCTTTGGACGCGACAGCGCGTGTGGACTGGAAAGCCAATGCGAAATTCGGGTCGGAAAAGAAGGGCGCCATAGCGGCTTTGATCGCGGCTTTGCCGTTGAGCGTCGGCATACCGGGGTAAAGGCCGGAGCCATCCTCGGCAAAGTAAGCGGCCCACTTATCGGGATCTTTGGTGGCCGCGTCTTTCATCCAGGCGGCCTCGATGTCTTTAATTGCCTGGATGTCGGCAGCGCGGGTGTCGGGCGGGGGCGGCGCGGGAGCGTTGGCGCAGCCGACCGTGAAGGCGGCGAGTGCAAGGCAGAGTGAGAGCGAAGAGTTACGCAGCATGTTTCCTCCTTGAATTGGGCGACGCATCACTATACGCCGGCGGTCAAGCTGGAGTTGCCGCCGATTTTTTCGCCGGCGTGGTTGTGATTACTACAACGCTGACTAGAACGAAGAGGGTGCCGAGGACGGTGCGAACGCCTAGCGCTTCGCCACCGAAGAAATATCCGAGGAGAACAGCGACGACGGGATTGACGTAGGCATAGGTTCCGACTTTGGTGGGCGATTGGTGGTGAATGAGCCAGACGTAAGCGGTGAAGCCAAGAATGGAACCGGCCACAATCAGGTAGAGCAGTGCGAGCCACGCTGCGCGAGAGACGGCCGCGGGATGGAAATTACGAAATTCTCCCAGCGTGGCAGCAGCGAGAGTAAGCAGGATTCCTCCGGCTAACATCTGCGCTCCTGAACTCATGACTTTTGAGGCGGGCAGCGGTAGCTTGCGGGTCAGCGTGGATGAGATCGACCAACTGATCGCGGCGAAGATCAGCGCCACCGCACCGGCGCGGTCAACCGGCGCTCCACCAAGGTTTAGGGAGCGGCTCATGAGTACGGCTACGCCACCGATTCCGATCAAAAGCGCGACGGAGAGACGAAGCGTGAGTTGCTGCGTGCGCAGGAAAATGATTTCCGCTAGCGCCATGAAAACGGGAATAGTCGCCATCATGACGGCGGCGATCCCCGAAGGCACGCGCTGCTCGGCCCAGAACAAGAGTCCGTAATCGAAAACGAAAATCAGAAGGGCGAGCAGGAATACGGACATCCATTGGCGGATGCTGGGAGAGCGCTCGCCTTGGGCGAGCATCCAGAGGTACAGAATGAGGCCGGCAATCAGAAAGCGTAGGGCCGCGAGAAGGAACGGCGGAACTTCGCGGACGCCGATACGGATGGCGAGAAATGTGGATCCCCAGACGAAATAGATGATGGCAAAGGCCAGCAACGTCTTCCAGGTTGGTGGATGGGTCGAGGTTTCCATAGTTATCTTGAGCGTTAACCTTGAGCGTTAACCTGGAGAGTTAACTTGAGAGCTAACTCAGGGCCGCAATTGCCGCCAGGTGCGCTCGTCTGTAAGTTAGATTGGATTAGAGATGATCGGAGACGATTTGAGGGTTCTACATATTGTCGGCGCAAGACCGAACTTCATGAAAGTGGCGCCCGTGATGAACGCGCTGCGCGCTCGCGAGCACGTTGTCCAGACGCTAGTGCATACGGGACAGCACTACGACGCCAATATGTCAGACATTTTTTTTGAGCAGCTGGGCATCCCGGCGCCAGACGTGAACCTTGCAGTTGGCTCGGGCACACACGCGCGGCAGACAGCCGACATCATGACTCGCTTCGAGCCGGTCTTGCTCGACGTGCAGCCGGATATCGTGCTGGTTTATGGCGACGTCAACTCAACCGTGGCGGCGGCGCTGGTGTGCGCCAAGCTCGCGGTGCGCGTGGGACACGTTGAGGCCGGGCTGCGCTCGTTCGATCGCACCATGCCAGAAGAAATCAACCGCGTTGTTACCGATCGGCTGGCGGATTTGCTGTTTACGCCGTCGGAAGATGGCGATATCAATCTGCAACGCGAAGGCATTTCTGACGAACGAATTTTCCGGGTGGGCAATGTGATGATCGATACGCTGGTGCGGCTTATGCCGCTGGCCGAGAGTCATGCTGAAGCCCGGAATCGGAGCCGCTTTCCAAAGCGTTATGCACTGGTCACGTTGCATCGTCCGGCGAATGTCGATGACGGCGCGGTGCTGAAGCGAATTCTGCAATCTTTGCTGGAAGTCCGCGAGGAACTTGCGGTTGTTTTTCCAGCGCATCCGCGCACGCGAAAACGCATCGCCGATTTCGGACTGAACACGGAACGGTTGCAGGTTCTCGATCCATTGCCTTATGTCGAATTTCTTGGATTGCAATCGCGGGCGACGGTCGTTATTACCGACTCTGGCGGTATTCAGGAGGAGACAACCTATCTCGGCGTGCCTTGCCTGACGGTGCGCGAGAACACCGAGCGGCCGGTGACGGTGACATATGGAACAAACGTGCTGGTCGGGCGCGATCCCCTGAAGCTGCGCTTGGAAGTTGCAAGGGTGCTTGCCGGCGAGGCCAAAAAGGGAAAAGTCCCACCTCTTTGGGATGGGAGTGCAGGCAAACGAATTGCTGACGTGCTAACTGGGTTAGAACGTTGACCTCGGAATGCTAAAGTAAACCCTGAAGTGTGCAAACTATTGCATAGTCTCGTTTCGAAACGTACCCCACCCTGCGGCGAATCCCGGTATTTGGCTATCGCATTACGTTTGTTTCTGTTCCGGCGAGTGCTTTCTGGCACCGCCGGGTTTAACATAGGAGAGAGTGCGCCGGATGGCAGGGTGCGTGCATCTGATCATAGTGGCTCGAAGTCACCGGGCCTTAGATTTTGGAGCAGGGGAATTCATCAATTATGAGATCTTCGTTTATGAGATTTTCGCTGGTGGTCGCGGTTGCGGTGGCGGGGCTTAGCGTATTCGGATGGGCCCAGCAGCAGGGCAATGCGTTCAAGGTCAAGGCGACCCGCGACAAACCTGCTCGGAGCACGGTACCACCTGTCGGCACTAAGACGGGTTCGACAGCCTCAGCCAACGCCAAGGCGCTGCAGAATACCGAGCATCAGAGCGTCAAATTGGCCGGATCTCGAACCGGAGCAAAGAAAGCTCCGGCGCTGAAGCCGGTGCGGGAAAAATCCAATCCGTCGATCAATCTCGCTGGCTCGGGCGCCGGAAATAGCAGAGGTCCGGGAGCAGCCAGCAAGAGCGCCAGTTCCTTCCAGGGACGGCTCAAGCAAAAGGGCGGTGGCGGCAACGGCGGCCGCCAGTAGAAGTTAGGCTTGCAAGCTTTTCGCGGGTGGGCGCGGCGGCGCCCCCCGTTCTTCTCTGAGCTTTAGCCGCCAGCTTTTGCCGACATTGATTTCTGCTCGACGGGTTGCACAAGCGGGGTCGTTTTCGGTTCTTTCAGCGAGTACTTCAAGAGGCAGTACAAAGCCCGTACGCCGTCTTTCCATCCGATTTTCTTACCTTCTTCGTAGGTACGTCCCCAGTAACTGATCCCCACTTCGTAAATGCGCAGGTTGCGCCGCGCCACCTTCACCGTGATTTCGGGCTCAAACCCGAAGCGATTCTCCTCGATCGGGATGGATTGAATGATTTCGCGACGGAAAACCTTGTAGCAGGTTTCCATGTCGGAAAGATTGATATTGGTGAGACAGTTGGAGAGCAGAGTCAGCGCGTGGTTGCCAACAGAGTGCCAAAAATACAAGACACGATGCGGAGCGCCGCCAAGAAAGCGCGAGCCAAAAACCACATCAGCTTTGCCCTGAATTAACGGTTCGAGCATCAGCGGATACTCGGCCGGATCGTATTCCAGATCGGCATCCTGAATAATCACGTAGTCGCCGGTGGCTTCCTGGATGCCGCGCCGCAGCGCCGCTCCCTTACCCATATTGTGTGGCTGAAGCACGACGCGGATTTGCGAATGCTGAGACTGGAGTTCGCCCAGAATATCGCGTGATCCGTCGCGGGACCCGTCGTCAACGCAGATCAGTTCGATGTTGAGCGGAACGGCCAGCACCTTACGCACCACCTCGCGGAGTGTGGCCCGCTCGTTATAGACCGGCATCACGACGGAAAGTTTCATGCCCTGGAAGAAATTCTTCCCAAAACCCTTCAACTCAGAACGATTGTAAAGTGCGTGGTTTGGGCTGGGAACTAGAAGCTAGCCTGTGTTGGTGACTTAAGTGTGGGAGCTAGTCGGCGTGATTCCGAGGCCGCACCGGATCGTTAAGCAGTTCGGGCGTGTGGCTGCGGCGCAGAGCACTGCGGCGGCCGCGGGTGGGCGCAAAAGGTTCGCAGATATCCTTAATAGGAGACGTAACAATCGGTGTGCTGTAGCCGGGGTGATGAAATTCAAGATTCATTCCGCGGCCGATAAAGCGCATCTTGAGCATGGAACCGCCCCAGGTTGAGCCGGCAATGACAACCTGCACTGGTTCGGGACAGTATTGCGGATGGCCCGAGATTAATGCCGAACCCTCGCCCAAAAGCGTGGCGGTATAGGAGTGGTGCTGCGTCTGGATTTGCAGGACAGTGTCAGGCGGCAAGCCTTCGAGGAACACTCCACCTTCGATTTCGGACTGGACGATACCGCGATTGACTTCGTCGCTGAGGTTGGGATGAGGCCTGAACATTGGTTACCGACCCAGACTTGCCGTGCCCAGAATGCCTTTACTGTACAGAGGTTGGCTCCTGGTCACAAGATTAATTTGTGGACAACGGCACTTTGGTGCGGAAAGGCGTGGCGGGAGCGAAGGTAGAAGAGGCTCGGGAAGGGGAACGATTACGAGGGTAACGGGGGAGAGGGGAGAGTGGGGGAGTGAGGCGATGCTAGAATTATTTCTACTGACATGACGACGGACGCGATAGTTTCCTCTCTGTTTACCGACCTGAAAGCGCGCATCGGGGCGCGCCAGGCCCG
>DATEBK010000125.1:0-5504 GCA_035287825.1 Terriglobales bacterium | reverse complement strand
CACCGCCGTTTTCGTCATGGACAGCCAGAAAAAAGTTCATCTCGTGCCAGTGTCCGTCGGCGGAGAAACCCAGGACGAGGCGATCATCGCCGAGGGGCTCGTAGGTACAGAGGCCTTGGTGCTGCGGCCGCCCGACACGCTCAAAGACGGCGACAGGGTGAAAACCAAGGACTGAGGAGCCGAATGCCTGAACTAAACGTTGGCGCCGACCAGGCAGCAGTCAAGCTAGAAGATGTCTGCAAAACTTACCAGCGTGATAGTCAATCGATCCCGGTGCTGGAGCACGTTGGTTTGTCCATCCCGCAAGGCCAGTTCATCGCCTTAATGGGGCCGTCTGGCTCCGGTAAGACAACCTTGCTCAATCTGATCGCCGGCATCGATCGCCCAACGTCCGGTTCGGTGCTGGTTCAGGGCACGAACGTGACCACTCTCTCCGAAGCAGCCTTGGCAAAATGGCGCAGCCGAAGCGTGGGCTTCATCTTTCAGTTCTATAACCTCATACCTGTGCTCACGGCGGTGGGAAACGTAGAACTGCCCCTTATGCTTACCTCTCTCTCGAGGAAACAGCGCCGGGAACGTGCACTCATTGCGCTCCGCACGGTCGGTATAGCCGACAGGGCTGAGCACTATCCCCGGCAATTGTCCGGAGGCCAGGAGCAGCGTGTTGCCATTGCACGCGCCATCGTGACTGACCCGCAGATCCTCGTTGCCGACGAACCCACGGGCGATCTAGACGCCAAAAGCGCCGACGAAGTCCTCGACTTGATGCAGGCCCTCAACCATCAATTCGGCAAGACGATTGTCATGGTCACACATGATCCGCGCGCTGCCAGTCGCGCACATTCGCAAAAGCACCTAGAGAAGGGCGTGCTGCTAGGAGCTTAGGGATGAAATGGATACCCTTCGTCTTGAAACACCTTCGGCAAAACTGGATTCGGACCGCGAGCACAGCCGCCGGTATTGCCGTATGCATTTTCCTCTTCTGCACGCTGCAGACATTCGTGGCTGCTTTGCATGGGTCCCTCGGCCAGGGGGCGGCCAGGTTGATCACGCGCAATAACGTCAGTCGCTTTTATAACCTGCCAAACGCGTACGAGGAGCGCATTGCGGCCGTGCCGCGAGTGACACGGGTCGCTGCAGCAAACTATTTTGGCGGCATGCGCGATGTAAACAATCCCGACAGTGAATTTGCGAACTTTGCCATTGAAGCTGAGAACTTTCTGGCCATGTATCCGGAATACATATTGACCGAATCGGAGAGGAAAGCGTTCCTAGGAGACCAGCACGGCTGCATCGTGGGCCGCGCACTCGCAGAACAGTTTCACTGGAAGGCTGGCGATGCAGTTCAATTAACAAGCAATATCTATCGAACCGGAAAACCCTTCGAGTTTGTCATCAGCGCCATCTACCAGACGGACCAGACGCGCTACCCCGGCACGAACGAGTCAACGCTGTTCTTACATTACAAGTACCTCGATGAAATGACGGGGAGGAGGGCAGGCGTACGCACCTATCGCGTGGAGATCGCCGACCCGCAGGAAGCCGGCGTGGTGAGCCACGCTATTGATGATCTATTCGAGAATAGTGACGCGCAAACGCACACCGAAACCGAAGCACAATACCGCGCCAACGCTGGGGTCCTCGGCGGGAACCTAGTCCTGTTACTGAATGGGATCGGGCTGGTTGTTATGTCTACCCTCCTGTTGGTGACTGCAAACACCATGAGTATGGCGGTGCGCGAGCGTCGCACGGAGATTGGAGTGCTGAAGACTCTGGGTTTCTCTGGCCGACTCGTGCTGGGGTTGATCCTGGCCGAAGGGGTCCTGCTCGGTGTAAGCGGCGCGGCGGTAGGGCTGCTTCTGGGCGGTTTTCTGGTCGATATACTGCCCGTCGTCCCCGTCATCGGCGACGTGGTCCGCAGATTCCCTAAGATGAACGTGCCGCCAGCGATCGCGGGCGCGGGAATCTTCATTGGCATGTCTCTGGGGCTGGCGGCAGGCTTGTTTCCATCCGTCTCTGCCTATCGCGCTAGAGTCACCGAACTGCTGAGGCAGACCTAACATGGCACTTCCGATTACATACAGCTTCCGCAGCCTGGGTGTCCGCTGGAAATCGACGCTTCTGTCCACGATTGGGATCGGACTGGTGGTTGCGGTTTTTGTCGGATTGCTTTCCATGGCTAGCGGATTTCGTCTTGCGCTACGCGCCAGCGGCAGCCCGAAAAATGCCATCGTGCTGGAAAAAGGTGCAATGTCGGAACTCGGGTCCTCGTTCAGCAAGGCAGCCGGCGATTGGGTCGCAGACGATCCGCGGATCGCACGCGCTGGCGATGGAACTCCCCTGGTCTCTCCCGAGCTTGTGGCCGTAGTGGCACTTCCCAAACGAAGCGACGGCGAGTTGACGAATCTCGGCGTCCGCGGGGTGACGCCCGCCGCATTCAAGGTGCGAATTGGCCTGACCATCGTCGACGGTCGCCGGGCACGACCGGGATTATTCGAGATTATCGTCGGAAGACAGGCCGAGAGCCGTATCCGCGGACTTCAAATTGGTTCGCGGATTTCCTTGATGAAACGCGGGTTCGAAGTCGTGGGAGTCTTTTCCGCCGAAGGCAGTTCATTCGAAAGCGAAATCTTGGGCGATTTCGACGCCATGGCATCGGCCTTCAATCGTGCAGGCACGGAGAATTCGCTGACCGTTCGTCTGGCGGATTCCAGCGTGCTGCCCGCTTTCGATCGAGAGCTGGAAGCAAATCTGCAATATCCGCTCACGATGACGAATGAGCGAGAATATTATGAAGGCCAGGCTGGCCCACTAATCGGATTCCTGCGAGGCCTGGCAGCTTTTGTTGGAGTAGTGATGGGAATCGGCGCGATTTTCGCCGCCATGAACACGATGTACGCCATTGTCGCGAATCGCACCCGTGAAGTAGGTACGCTTCGTGCGCTAGGCTTCTCGCGCAGCGCCGTATTGATGGCGTTCGTGCTGGAAGGCTTGTTCCTCGCTGTCGCCGGCGGCATTTTGGGATGCCTGCTGTCGTTCTTGATTAACGGGATGAGCGCCAGTACGACAGCGGGCATGGGCGAGATCTCCTTCGCTTTTCGCGCAACGCCGGCTGATCTGGGTTACGGCGTTTTGTTTGCCGCCACGATAGGTGTCGTCGGCAGCCTACTGCCGGCGGCCCGTGCTGCACGGTTGCCGATTATCTCGGCGCTGCGCCAGGTTTAAGCTTGCGCCATTCGTAATAAAGGTCGTGATCCGAACTGACGAAACCATCATGTTCAGAAACCTAGGAAATCAACGTATTCAGTTCTCGCAGAATGGCGTTTGCGCTGCTCAATTGCAGCACCTGGGAGATCGGTTTCTCGAAGAATGGCCTTAACACTATGACTCTGGGCAGAGGCATTTTTTATGCGAATCGCGATCGTATCTGACATCCACGGTAATCGAACCGCTTTCGAAGCTGTTTTGGCCGATCTGCGGCAAACTTCACCCGATCTTGTTCTGCATGGCGGCGATCTAGCAGATAGCGGATCAAGCCCCGCGGAGATTGTAGATCGCATACGCGATCTTGGCTGGAACGGTGTCCTGGGAAACACTGACGAAATACATTCGCGACCGGACTCGCTGGAAGAATTTGCGAGCCAATCATCAGCTCCGCCTTCTCTTTGGACTGCCGTCCGAGAGATGGCCGACGCGACTCATTCAGTACTGGGCGAAGAGAGGGTGGCGTGGCTGCGCACGCTGCCCCGCTTACTATTTCACGACTCGATTGTGTTGCTGCACGCCAGTCCTGATAGCCCTTGGCGTTCGCCTGGCCCAGAAGCGAGCGATGAGGAATTGGAGATGACCTATGGAACGGTGGCGCGGCCGCTTGTGGTCTATGGGCACATTCATCGTTCCTTTGTTCGAAGGATCCCGCGGCCAGGAGGTCAAGAAATCTGCGTTGCCAACACCGGGAGCGTCAGCCTCTCGTACGACGGCGACCCACGTGCCGCGTACCTTCTGATTGATGAGTCAGGGCCAATCATTCGGCGGGTGGAATACGATCTGGAAAGGGAACTTCAGGCTCTTTCGAACTCCGGTCTTCCACACACAAGCTGGGTTTCGAAAATCCTCCGGCGCTGCTCGCCGCAACTGCCCTAAACATCCGGTCGCAATTGTCCTTTGTTGGTAACGAATCGTCGTTGAGTTTTTCAAAGCACCCATACGATTGAAGGAAAGCGGAACCAGTGCGGCTTTGCAAGTGAAAGCCACGAAACGCTGTGGAACCGACTCAAGGACGGTGTCGGACTCGAAGCGGAGGTCGACAGCCGCCAGCGCCGTGCGCATACTCTCCAGTGGCTTCAGGCATAGACAGAAACGGATGGTGCAGCAGGTAGAGACCGAAAGATTCGTTGCAAACCGACGGTGCTGCAGCCTTTGTTTGGATCGAGACGATCCTTCAAGCCGCCTCCGGCAGCTTCCAGCCCCGCACCAAAAGCCAAAGCATAAAGATCAGTTCGGCAAAGTAGGTGACAAAGAGGAATTCCAGATGCGCAGTTGGGAAGAGGAATGGCTGGAGATTGTCGACGATCCATGCCGTTCCATTGATTACCAGCAGTATGCCAATGATCTTCGGGATGTAGCCGGACCGGTAAATCAAGTAGCCCACCAGAATAAGGTGGATCCCAAAAAGTAATAAGCCAATCGACCAGTCCCACCGGAATGAATTCAGCAAAAGCTTCACCTGTGCGAGCAACTGATCCGATCCAAAAGCGCCAAAATAGTCTGGCACGTTTAGGAGTCGAAAAGCGGTTACAAGGTGCAGGACGCTGAACAGACCGATAGCTGTGTATACCAACCTGAACCATGCAGCAAGTAGTGATACAGCGCGGTTGGCGCCAGCGAGCAAGAAATAGAGCCCCCAGGCAATGACCACATCCAGGACATAGTTAACCAGGAAGAAAAATATTCCGGTCAAAAACAGCCCTTTGTGGCCGAGGATATTCTGGACAGTCTGCTCGATATTGCCGGGAATAATCAGCTTGTGAAAAACACCGAATTCAGCAAACGGCGTGACCGCAGTCATTATTAACATGCTGAAAGCGACCACCAACCCGGCTTGTCGCAGCGTCAGACCCTCGTGATTCGCGGGGCTGGTTTTGCCGACCGCTTCTTTCGTTATGACGTTGGCGCTCATAGTGATGTCTCCTCGAGAGACAAATTCAACTGTACGTTCAGGAGTTGCGTGGTGCCGACTGACAGTCTTTCTATCGAATGTTGCGGAGGGTACAGACCAAGTTGCTGTAGCAGGAGCAATGGACTGCGTATTGCCAGAATTTGTCTCGTGTGCGACTCTGCCCTCAACTACGTCCCTAATTCATCCTCCCAGATAAAAACTTCCTCGACCGTCTTGCCGAACGCGCGTGCGAGCCTAAAGGCCAGGGGCAGTGCAGGATCGTACTTCCCGTTCTCCACGGCAATAATTGCTTGCCGAGAAACCCCAACAGCATCGGCTAGCTGCG
>DATEBK010000124.1:0-5125 GCA_035287825.1 Terriglobales bacterium | reverse complement strand
CATCGGGTACAGCAAATTCGTTATGAGAAGCCCTTCAAACCTATGTCTGCGATAGGTTGGAGTCACCAGATCGAAGCCGTCGTTATAAATGGGACGCAGAAACTTCGAGACCCATTCGGGTTCTATGTTCACCGACTTGGGCGACATGACTACACAGGCCTTGGCGCGGAGCAATTCGGCGGCGGCAAGAATTGTCCGCAGCGCCGACCCGCTCGCGGAGTTGTTCCCAGACTTCGTGCTGATGGAGTGCAACGTGCGCAGCGCATACGGATTGGAGACTCGGCGCACATCATCGATAGAGATGCCCGTGACCAGTTCGGGAGTGCCATCCCGCGACCCACCGTCAGCGTTAATGATTACGGCTCGCTCTCGCGGAAACCCGCGCAGGATGCCATTCTGAATCGCGTTGACGATCGCGCCAACCGTCTTGGCGTTATTATGGGTGGGCAAGCCCACCAGGATATCTACTTCGCCGACGTTGATCAGCTGGCGAAGAAAATCATCCGTAAGAAAGCTATCCTCCGCCAATCCTCATCTCCGTTCGAAGTGCCACCGCGTGCGCCGTGCCCGCGCGCATCGTGTGACTTCGTTTCACTATCCACATTCGCTTAGAATCGTCGCAGCCGAAACCAGTAAAACTGGTAGGGCCCCATCGTGAGCAGATAGGGCAGTTCGCCCACGCGCGGAAACATATTCTTGCCAAACATTTCGATAGGAATACTTCCCTTGTAGCGCCGTAAATCCAGCTCGACTGCTTGCGCGCTGCTCGAAAGATTGTTGACCACCAGCACAACCTCGTTTCCCAACCCCCGGATATACGCCAGTATCCGATGATTGGCGGGATAGAGAAACTCAATCGATCCCCGCCCAAAAACCGCGCTCGATTTGCGCACCGGTATGATGTCTCGCATCCAATTGAAGAGCGAATGTTCGCTCGTTTTTTGCCTCAACACGTTCACTGCCGGATAACCGTACACCGGATCCTGGATAAGCGGGGCATACAGATGCTCCGGGGCCGCGTTGGAAAAGCCGCCGTTCGTTCCCCCGTTCCACTGCATCGGAGTCCTCACCCCGTTCCGGTCGCCTAAATTGATGTTATCGCCCATTCCGATTTCATCTCCGTAATAGATGACGGGAGTGCCCGGTAAGGACATCAGCATTCCATTCATTAACTCAATGCGCCTGCGGTCGTTGTCCAGCAAGGGAGCGAGCCGCCTCCGAATTCCGAGGTTCAGCCGCATCGTCTTGCTTAACGCGTACGAGTCGTACATGTAATCGCGTTCCATGTCGGTCACCATTTCCAGGGTCAGCTCGTCATGGTTGCGCAGGAACAGCGTCCATTGGCATGGGGCCGGGATTTCCGGCGTCTGTTGCAGAATTTCAGTGATCGGCTTGCGGTCTTCCAACTTCAGCCCCATGAACATCCTGGGCATCAATGGAAAGTGAAACGCCATGTGGAGTTCATCTCCGTCCCCGAAATAGGGGCGAAGATCGGTGGGCCACTGATTGGCTTCCGCCAGAAGCATCCTACCCGGGAATTCTTCATCGAGTCTCCGCCGCACATCCTTCAGCACCGCGTGCGTCTCTGGCAAGTTCTCACAATTTGTGCCCTCTCGTTCCACCAGGTATGGCACGGCGTCCAGTCGAAAGGCGTCGACCCCCATCTCCAGCCAGAACTTCATCACCTCCCACATTTGTTCCCGGACAGCCGGATTATCGTAGTTGAGGTCAGGCTGGTGACTAAAGAAGCGATGCCAATAGAAGGATTTCGAAATCGGGTCCCATGCCCAGTTCGACGTTTCTGTGTCGAGAAAAATGATGCGGACTCCCTTATAGCGCGTGTCGGCATCGCTCCAAACGTACCAATCGCGCCGCGGGTTATCCTGCGAACTTCGCGATTCTTGAAACCATGGATGCTGATCGGAGGTGTGATTCAGCACCATTTCGATGATGACCCGTATCCCCCGATCGTGGGCTGATCCCAGAAACTTCCGGAAATCCTCCAAGCTCCCATAGCTGGAATGGACGTCCCTGTAATCCGCAATGTCGTAACCATCATCGCGCAGAGGAGAGGGAAAGAATGGCATGAGCCATAGCGCGTTAACCCCCAGTTCCTGAAGGTGGTCGAGTTTCGCCTCCAGCCCTTGAAAATCGCCGATGCCATCTCCGTTGCTGTCGTAGAAAGTACGGACGTGGACCTGGTAGATGATCGCGTCCTTGTACCAAAGCGCATCTCCGCTTAGTGACAAACCGCTTCCTCCCGTGTCAATAACCAATTTCAGAGTTCCCTGAAAAAGTTGGGCAACTATCTAAGTTTAAATGAAGTGACGACAGTAGAATCCCGCTGCGGCCGACCGCCAAGTCGGAGATCGTTCCATTCAGAATTGATCCCCTTCGGGGAATCTCCCTAGCGACGATTCTTCCTACCGGTCGTACAGGGTGACAAGGGACCGAAGTCGCGCGCTCAACTCACCGTTCAGTGCCCCCGAACGATAACGCCATTTCCAGTTTCCACTGACCGTGCCGGGAAGATTCATGCGCGCTGCGCTCCCCAAACCCAGCACATCCTGCAACGGGACAACAGCAACATCAGCGACCGAAGCCAGCACTGCCCGGATCATGACCCAGTTGATTTCGGAATCATCACGGAAGTTGAGATATGTACGCGCGAAGTCGTGTTCTTTGCGGACCTCTTCTAAAGTGCGTGTGCTGTCTCCCGCGCCCGAACTGGACCACCAGCCCACCGTCGTGTCGTTGTCGTGACCGCCAGTGTAGACAACCAGGTTGCGGCTGTAATTATGCGGACGAAACGATGGTCCCTGCGGATCGGTGCCGAAGGCGAATTGTAGAAGACTCATGCCGGGCAGACCGAACTGCTGCCGCAGTTTCTCCACCGGCGGGGTGATCACACCGAGATTCTCGGCGACAATCGGCAGTCCGCCAAATGCGTTCTGCAGTGCCGACAGAAACTCCTCTCCCGGTCCTTTGATCCAGCGCCCGTGAATGGCAGTCGTTTCGCCGGCGGGAACCTCCCAGTAAGATTCAAAGCCGCGGAAATGATCGAGTCGAACCATATCGAAAAGCGCAAGCGAGGCGCGAAAGCGCTCGATCCACCACTCGTACCCGCTGGCGGCAAGCAAGTCCCAGCGATAGATAGGATTTCCCCAAAGCTGTCCGGTGGCGCTGAAGTAATCCGGTGGCACGCCTGAAACCACAGTCGGGCGCCCTTGATCGTCTAGGTAGAACAGCTCTGGATGAGACCAGACATCTACGCTGTCGTGCGCGACATAGATGGGAACATCGCCCATGAAACTTATGCCGCGCTGCTGGCAATAAGTCTTGAGATGCTTCCACTGCTGGAAGAACTCAAATTGCCAATACTTGTAAGCGTTCAATTCGGGCGCCAGTCTACTCGACCACTCGCTCACGGCATGCGCGTCTCGCTTCCTAATCTGTGCGTCCCATGAGGTCCAGATCGCGCCGCCATGTGCATCTTTACAGGCCATGAAGAGCGCGTAGTCGTCGAGCCATGGACCGGCGCTTTCGCAAAACTGCTCGAACGCCGCATGATCGGTGCGGGAACCGTCGGCGAAGAAAACCTGAGCTGCCCGGCGTAAAGCCGCCATCCTGTATTCGATCACCGGCCCGTAGTCGACGAAGTCTTGGGGAAAAGCAGGCGACTGAGCCCGGTTCAAATCCGACGATTGGAGCAGACCCCGATCGCCCAAGCGCTCGAGACTCACCAACAGGGGGTTGCCGGCAAAAGCGGAGAAACACTGGTAGGGTGAATTGCCATATCCGGTTGGATTCAGCGGCAGTACTTGCCACAACTTCAGTCCGGCGGCAAAGAGGAAGTCTGCGAATTCATAGGCGCAGGGGCCGAGATCACCCATGCCTAAGCGGCCGGGCAGAGAAGTGAAGTGGAGCAGAATTCCACTACATCGAGGAAATTTCACTCCGTAACCATACGCAGGTCTGCGGCGTCAGGGCAAGCGCTAGCCATACCTGAGATCGACGGTCAAGGCAACCCGCCCCCACTCCGAGTTGCCGACAAACCGGGAATTATCGCGTGGGTGCTCTAATCGAAATGCCGGGTAGTCTCATCTACGGTTTCCACGGGGATCTGGCATTGGAGGCCAATATCGGTGAGACCTCTTCCGGTGGCAGATGCGTTGTGTTCGGGCAAAGAGAAGATGTACTATGCGCGAACCGGGGTCCAAATCGAAAAGCCGGCTAAATCTGGCAAGTGCCGCAAACGGGTTTGCCTAGCGACGCGCCGTACCGCGCTTCCCGCCCAACTGCGGCACAACAGGTCGAATGCTCGGGGATAGGGGTAGCGTTGAACGAAGCGAAGATTGCAGCTTTCAGAGCCAGCTTGCGTGGAGGTCTGATCGAGCCAGGAGATCCAGGTTACGAAGCGGCTCGCAAAGTATACAACGGGATGATCGATCGGCATCCTCGACTGATTGCCGGCTGCACCGATGTGGCCGACGTCATGGCGGCGGTGAAGTTCGGGCGCGAGCAGAAACTGCTGGTGGCTGTCCGCGGCGGCGGGCATAACGCGGGCGGGCTGGGAGTGTGCGATGGCGGATTGGTAATAGATCTTTCGCCGATGGACTATGTTCGCGTGGACCCCAAGAAGAGGCTCGTCCAGGTCGGTGGAGGTGCGCTCTGGCGCGACGTAGACCATGCCACACACGCGTTCGGTCTCGCGGTTCCTGCGGGAATCATTTCGACGACCGGCGTAGCGGGGTTGACCTTGGGCGGAGGGATCGGTTATTTGACGCGCCGCTATGGCCTCACTATCGACAATCTGCTGGCCGTCGAAATGGTGTTGGCCGACGGGCGGTTCGTCACCGCCAGCGCCAGGGAGAATTCTGACCTTTTCTGGGCGGTGCGTGGCGGGGGAGGCAATTTCGGCGTCGTGACGTCATTTCTGTTCCAGGGGCAACCCGTGCACACCGTTTACGCCGGCCCGATGTTGTGGCCGATGGAAGACGCAGCCGAGATAATGCGCTGGTACCGTAAATTCATCGCGAAGGCGCCCGATGACCTCTATGGCTTCTTTGCCTTCCTCACCGTGCCGCCCGCGGCTCCTTTCCCCGAGCATCTGCACAATAAGAAG
>DATEBK010000123.1:0-1799 GCA_035287825.1 Terriglobales bacterium | reverse complement strand
TAAACGCATGAACCTTCTCCAACGCGAATTTTGCGCGGACGTGTGGCGGTCGCGGTCGGCTCGAGATTGAATGCAATTGTATCGAAGCGAAGCGGCTCGAAACCAAGCAGCTCGAAACGAAGGAGCTGGAGACGAATCGGCACCAGCGAGTGGCGCGCCAGGCATCAAGGCCGCTTCGGGCGGTAGATGTCCGTGCTGGTGCCGAAGAAAACTTCCGCCGCTTCCATCAAAGTTTCTGAAAGTGTGGGATGAGGATGGATGCTGAGGGCCACGTCTTTGGCGAGCGCGGCCATTTCGATGGCCACCACGCCCTCGGCAATCAACTCTCCGGCGCCGACGCCGACGATGCCCACTCCCAACACACGCTCGGTCTGCGGATCGATGAGCAGCTTGGTCATGCCTTCGGGACGGTCGAGTGTGATAGCGCGGCCCGAAGCTGCCCAGGGGAACTTTGCGACTTTAATGTCGCGATTTTCCTTTTGCGCCTGAGTTTCGGTCAGGCCGCACCACGCGACTTCTGGATCGGTGAATACGACTGCGGGAATCGCGTGGGGCTCGAATGCAACTTTGTGTCCGGCGATGGCTTCAACGGCTGTGCGGCCTTCATGCGACGCTTTGTGCGCCAGCATGGGCTCGCCGACCAGGTCGCCGATGGCGTAGATGGAAGGGTCCTCCGTTTGGAGTTGTTTGTTTACCTGGACGAATCCTTTGGGTCCGAGTTTTACTTGAGTTTTTTCCAGGCCGGGAATTTCTGAGTTGGGCTTGCGGCCAACCGAAACCAGAACGCGATCGAAAACTTTTTCCCGCTCTTTTACTTCCGGGCCTTCGAAGGTGGCGCGGATGCCGGCGCCTTCGTCCTTGACGGCGGCGACTGTAGTGTTAAGCAGGATGGTTTCGAACAATTTCTCCAGGCGCTTGTGCAGGGGAAGAACCAGATCGCGATCGGCTCCGGGGAGTAAGCCCGGAAGCATTTCGACCACGGTGACCCGCGTGCCGAGAGCGGCGTAGACCGAGCCGAGCTCGAGGCCGATGTAGCCTCCGCCGACCACGAGCAGGGTTCCGGGAATGTCTTCGAGATTAAGTGCGCCGGTGGAATCCATCATGCGCGGCGAATCGATCTTCAGCGAGGGGACGATCGCGGGGCGCGAACCGGTGGCGAGGACGATGCGGTCGAACGTGAGAGTTTCTTCGGAACCATCGGCCTTGGCGATGCGAACAGTCGTGGAGTTCTCGAACGCGGCGCGGCCTTGCACGTATTTTACTTTCCGCTGCTTCGAGAGGATGCCGAGTCCTCCGGTCAATTTCTTGATGACTCCTTCTTTCCAGGAGCGCAGGCGTGCCAAATCAATTTTCGGAGCGGAAAATTCAATGCCCCAGTCTTTGGCCTGATGCGATTCTTCCAGCAGCTTGGCCACGTGCAGCAAGGCTTTCGACGGGATGCAGCCGCGGTAGAGACAGACGCCTCCAGGGTTGACCTCGGGATCGATCAGGGTGACGGTCATACCCAGATCGGCGGCCAGAAACGCGGCGGCATAGCCTCCGGGGCCGCCGCCAACGATTGCGATGTTAACTTGGGAGTCAGTCATGGCTCATTTCGTAGAGACGTTACTGGCGACGTCTCTGCGCGCAGCGTCGCACCGCTTAGGAGTACCCAGAATTTACCGTTACATCCGGCAGGAACGTAACAGGCCAGGTCTCTAGGACGGCAAATCATCCTTGCACCGACAGCAGGAATGGCTGTTCGAACGCTTCAGCGATCCAGCGCAGGAAGCGCGCGGCATCGGCACCGTCGATCAGGC
>DATEBK010000122.1:0-11499 GCA_035287825.1 Terriglobales bacterium | reverse complement strand
CGGGGGCACTCTGTGCTAGACCCGACCACGCCGATCCCGGGCATGGCATCCTTGCCACCGGGCGAGGTAGCGGCGGCGGACTGGGTCCGGATCCGCCGTGAGTTTCCGAGCGCCAATCTCTTCAGCAACGTCCAATACTCGTTCAGTATGGATGCGAAGAATATGGTGGAGACGCTGGTGCTGCGAGTGCGCGATCCCAAAGATGTGATGGAGGTTTCGATTGAAGACAGCGCATCCGCCGTGGCATCGGCGGCCGCGATGTTGTCGACCAGAACGCCGGTGTCGAGGGTGCGGCTGGAGCGTTTCGGGAAGTCGTCGGTGGGTCTGTCGCGCTGTTCGGGAGAAGAAGGAACGCCACCGACGGACCAGAGCGCTTATGAACCGATTTTTCGGGCGGCCTCGTCGATCATGGAGCACTATCGCGACGCTTTGGGGGCGCGCAAATTGATTCCGCAGGAATTGGCGCGCATGAGCACGGGAGTGGCAGCTAAGACGTCCGCGAAAACAACCGCGGGCGCCGACAGCAAGAAGAGTCCCTAGTTTTGCGGCGAAGTGGACGGCGCCGAAGCGGTGTGAAGCGAAATCGGTTTTCGCGAATCTATCTAGTGGTAGTCGCTTCCAGCAGTAGTAACGTCTAACGATAGTAAGTCGCACGGGGAACGCTGTTCCCAACTTCTTATGGATATTCGCAATGTTGTGATCATGGGCTCAGGATGCGCCGGGCACACGGCTGCTCTTTACAGCGCCCGGGCGAACCTCAAGCCGCTCATCATCGAAGGCCATGAACCGGGCGGACAATTATCGATGACGACGCTGGTGGAGAATTTCCCCGGCTTTCCGGAAGGCATTACCGGACCGGAACTGATCGAGAACATGCGCAAGCAAGCTTCGCGTTTCGGCGCCGAGTATCACATGGGGCACGTGGTCAAAGCCGATTTGAGCAAGCGTCCGATCGAGTTGAGTTTTGGCAAAGAAACCATTCAGACCCGAACGCTGATCATTGCGAGTGGGGCATCGGCGCGATGGCTCGGCTTGCCGAATGAGCACGCGCTGATCGGCCACGGTGTTTCTTCTTGCGCGACTTGCGACGGATTTTTCTTTTCGGGTAAGGAAATCGCGGTGATCGGCGGCGGTGACTCGGCCATGGAAGAAGCCACGTTTCTGACGCGTTTCGCAAGCAAGGTGACGCTGATCCATCGTCGCGAGCAGTTTCGCGCTTCGAAAATCATGCTTGACCGGGCACGCGAGAATCCGAAGATCGAGTTTCTGACTGATACGGTGGTCGACGACGTTCTCGACGTGAGCAAGAAAGAGGTTACGGCGCTGCGTCTGCGCAATCAGAAGAGCGGCGAGAGCTGGGACCTTCCGGTCAGCGCCATGTTTCTGGGGATTGGGCACATTCCGAATGCGAAGGTATTCGAAGGCCAACTTGATGCTGACGCGGATGGCTACCTGATCACGCACAAGAATGTGTTCACGAAAGTTCCGGGTGTGTTTGCGTGCGGCGACGTGCAGGATCGGCGCTATCGGCAAGCCATCACAGCCGCTGGGTCGGGGTGCATGGCGGCGCTTGAAGTAGAGAAATATCTGGAAGAGCAAGGGCTGTGAGAAACCAGGCTACAGGTCTTAGGTTACAGGTCTCAGGAAGGTCGTCCACAGCAGCGGTAATCTTAGAATCCTCTCGCCTGATTTTACGAGAACGAAATGGTGAAGACGTCCGCCGATGGGGATTGTGCGGCCAAATGCTGGCCGCATAGCGAGTCTTACTTGAGAACCTGCCATCGCTTGGCAGCGCTTAGTGTCTCACAAGCGGTCCGTAGGACCAGTCGCGGAGCGTTCTTCCGAATCTTCATCAAGTAGGGCACGGTGCGCGCTGGGTTGGCCTTGGCGGTTTCGCGCAAGAGCCAACCTAGACCTTTGAGCACCATGTCTTCTTTGTCGTTTTTATTTTTGTCATCTTCATCTTTCTTGTTGCCTTCCTCGTGGATCCGCAGCAATTGATTGGAAAGCCGCACGATTTGGGAAAAGAACTTCTTTTCTCGCGTGCCGCGAATCAGCGCGACGCAGGCGGCACGCCTCCGCCAACGATTCGCCGACTTCGCCCACTGGAAAACTTCGTGGGACCGGGACGGGGTGGCGGCTATCATGGGCGCCAAGACATCGTGCACCAGCGCGTCGTGGTCGGCCCAACTTGATACGCGATCGAGCCAAGAGGTGAAAAGCCGGAATTCCTTGTCGCCGAAATTCTTGGTTTGATTTTCGAGCAGGAAAACGGCGAACACTTTTTCTTCAAGATTCCGGCCGGAGAAAAGCTGGTTGGCGACTTGCACCACGAAATCCATTCCATGTTCGCTGGCGATGCGACGCCGGAATTGAACGGCGGCTTTTCTCAACGCGGCGATGTACCAGCCGTGCGATTTAATTTCTTCCTTGAAGAACCACTGCACTCCGGCGGAATGCTCGGTCGATCCGCCATCTTTCAGCAGACGGCGGATTTGGTCTGCTATATGGCGAGGGGAGATTTTGCGGCTTCGCATGTGCGCTTCATTTTGTTGGAGCTGCGTTGGTCGAACTGACCGCTTTGTCGTAGATCCAGAGGAGCGCGGCGGTGATCAGGCCGACGGCGGTGACGCTCCACCAGATTCGTTCGGGTTGATGCGTGACTTCTCCGAAGTGGTGAACCAGCGTGCCGCCAAACCAGCCGCCGATGAGCGACCCGATACCGATGGGTAGGAACGCAAAGCCCATGTACGTGCCTTGCTCGCTGGAAGGCGCGAGCCGTGAAATGTATTCGTAGTAACGGGGAGCCTGGATGATTTCGCCGAGCGCAAGCACGAACAGGGAAAGCACGGCACCCCAGATTGTCGGGCGCAGGGCGAGGATGATCCACGAGAGCGAAGTGATCACGGTGCCTAGAATCACCGCTTGAAAGGCCGGGATTTTGCGAGTCAGCAAATTCACAGCGAGGGTGAGGCAGATCACAGTGAGTCCATCTGTGACGAGGATGGTTTCGACGGGGGCGCTGGAGTTGATATAGCCGTGAATGTAGCCGGGCAGGCTGATGTACTGCTGCCAGAAGACTATCCAATAGCCGGTAAAGAGAACGAGGAACCACATGAAGCGGCTCATGCCGGCGAGCACGAGAAGAAGAAAGGCGCACCAGATCCACCAGGGCACGGTGTACTGGGGATAGATCAACAAGCCGAGGCGCAGCAATAAGGCGATCAGCAATACCGGTAGAACGAGCCGGTAATTGCCGACGACGGTGCAGAAGTTTCGCGCGACGGTAGCAATCGAAGGCGGAGGCGCGTCTCCGGCTTTGCGCGGTTCGCGAAAGAAGATGATGACGACAAAGAACATCGCGAAGACACTGACGGCGGCAACGCGATAAACATTTTCGACGCCGAGATGGCTATGGGCCCATCCTGCGAACAAAGGGCCGAGGGCCCCGCCGATATTGACCATGGTGTAATAAATCGAGTAGCCGATGGAGCGGACATTCTCTTTGGACGCGCGAGCCGTGGTTCCGACGACGCAGGGTTTGACCATCGAGATGCCGAGGGCGGGGAGGATGAGAATGCAGCCGACGAACAATCCGAGGGGCACGGCGTTGCGCACGGGGGCGAGCCAGGGAGCGCCGATCGAACCAATCAGGAAATAGGCGGCGGCGAGAATCAAGTAGGCCAGCGAGAGGGCGCGGCGAAAGCCGAGTCGGTCGGCGGCGGCTCCGCCGAAGATGGCGAGAAACCAAACCATGCCACCGAATAAGCCGGTGAGGGTCCCGGTTTGCTCGGTTGAGAAATTCAGTTTTTCCTGCAAGTACAGGGCTAGGGAGGCGAAAGCTCCGTAGTAGGAGAGGCGCTCGAAAATCTCGGTGATGTTCGCGACCCAGAAGGGGCGCTCGAAGCCGGTTCGGATTTCTTCGAAGCGTTGGGAAAAGGTCAAGCGCTACTCCTCTACGTTTGCTGCGAACTTCGGAACTGCAAGCGCTGCCGGAGTTCTTCTGCGGACAGGCCCGACACACGAATCACTTTATTCCGGCTGGTGTGGCCGGCTGCAATAGTAACGGAGGAACGCGGCAGGTTCAAAAGCTTTGCGAAAAAATCGATGCAGGCGGCATTGGCCTTGCCATCCGAGGGAGGCGCGGTGAGGGAGAGCTTCAGTGCGTCGCCGACTTTGCCGGTGATGGCGTTCTTTTTGGCGCGGGGATGGACTTTGACCGTGAAGGTAGTTCCGACAATCGGCTCCTTCGGTGCGAAGGTCATTTAGTTTCTGCCCCTACTTATTTATCCGTGTTTTCTATCCGCGTTTCGGGCGATCACCAAAAATCGCGGTTCCCACGCGGACGCAGGTTGATCCTTCTTCAATCGCGACCTCGAAATCATGCGACATGCCCATGGAAAGAACTTCTGTGCCAATACTGGGGAGTTTGCGCGCGGCGATGCGGTCGCGAAGCTGGCGAAGTTGGCGAAAATAAGGGCGTGAGCCTTCAGGGTCTTCCGAATAGGGCGGGACAGTCATGAGGCCGCGGACTTTGAGACTTGGCCAGTGCGGCGCGGATTGGAGGACCTGTTCCAGTTCGCTGGAGTCAGGCGCCAGTCCGTTTTTTGCCACCTCACCGCCGACATTGATCTCGATCAGAATGGGCAGCGTCTTGGCCGCACTGGCCGCCAGCGTATTCAGTTTTTCCGCCGCGCGCAGGGAATCGACGGAATCCACGGTGTCGAAGAGCTCCACGGCCTTGACAGCTTTATTGGTTTGCAGATGCCCGATGAGGTGCCACTCGGCGCCGGGTAAATTGCGGAGGGCGGCTGCTTTTGCGGCAAATTCCTGCACGCGGTTTTCGCCGAACACGCGCAGGCCGGCGACGTAGGCCTGGCGGATGGCGTCAGCGGGAAAGGTCTTGCTCACGCCCATCAGAGTGATGTCGCCTGGATTGCGACTCGCTCGCCGAGCGGCTGCGGCGAGGCGCTCCCGCACTGCGGCGATGTTTTCCGCAAGCGGCATTTTTACATCATGCCGACCGGGGGCGCCGGTTCGTTGGGATCGCCAGCGCTGGTCAGCGGGATCCTGATCATGATGGCTGCCAATCCGGCCATGACGACGAGACCAAACAGATAGGACGGGTGGGCGAAGATCTGAGGGATATCCCACTTGCGGGCTTTGGCTATGGCTACGATTCCGGCCCAAACCAAGCCGAGCAGGGACTCTCCAACGATCAAGCCGGAAGCGGTAAGTACTCCGGCGTTTTCGACGCGCGCCATTTGCGCGGAATTGAAACCGCGGCGTTTGGCGAGCCAATCTCCCAGAGCGCGAAAAACTCCGCCGAGGAAAATGGCGAAGGTGGTTTCGAAAGGCAAGTACATGCCGACTGCGACCAGCATGGGACTGCGCACCTGCATCATGATCATGCCGATGCCCATGAAGACGCCGACCACGACCAGGGGCCAGGGCATGTTGCCGCCGACAACTCCCACGGCAAGAGTGGCCATGAGTCCGGCTTGAGGCGCGGAGAGTTCGCGACTGCCAAAACCGAAGGAGTTATTGAGAAGCGCCACGGGAAAGTACATCACCAGACTGGCTACAACCACAGCGATCAATTCGGCCAACTGAATTTTGCGCGGCGTGCCGCCGAGAATGTAGCCGACCTTGAAATCCTGCAAGAGCTCACCGGCGACGGCCGAGGAGACACAAACCACCGCAGCCACGCTCAATACCGCCAGCACTCCGGAGCTACCTGAGACGCCCAGTGAAACCATAAGCAGAGCAGCGATCAGGAGGGTGGAAAGAGTTAAGCCGGAAATGGGGTTATTGGAGGAACCGATCATGCCAACCAGGCTTCCTGAAATGGTGGCGAAGAAAAAGCCGACGACCAGGAGCACCGCCGCGGCGAGAAGCGCGGGCCAGAGCAGACCTGTGAGACGCACATAGAGCACACACATGAACACGAACATGAGGGCAATCAAGCTGAACACGGCCTTGGAGCTCATGTACTGCTCGGTGCGCGAAAGCTGGGCGCGCTGCTCCGCGGTTTGGCGCAGGTCGCTGATGGCTTTGCCAAAGCCCGCGGTCAGGCTCTTACCCATTTTGAACAAAGTGTATGCGGCTCCGACCAGCATTCCGCCGACGGCGATGGGACGGACGATGAACTTCCAGACGGAAATCGCCATTGTGGTCCAGTCGTCGGGAGTATCTGAGGGGAGATATTGTTTGATATGTGGTCCGAGGAAAAAGATGAGGAGCGGGACCATTAATCCCCAGGCGAGCACGCCGCCGGCGAACTGGATGGAGGCGAGGCGAAGTCCAATGATGTAACCGACGCCGAGATAGGCGGGACTTACGCTCGGCGCGGCGAAAGTACTGGATCCGCCAGCGGGAACGATGTTTTGACTGCCGGCGAGACCGAGGCGTACCTGGCTGCGTCCGAGACTGCCCACGGCAAAGTGAAAGTCCTTGCCAGCGGCGAACAGTCCAAAGCTGCCGAGGATGTAGACAATTCCGCCGACGCCGATGTTCCAGAAAAGATACTTCGCGGCTTGCGCGCCGCGTTGTCCGGCTTTGTGGATCTCGGAAGCCGCTACGGATTCTGGGAAGGGAAGTTCGGGGTCTTCGACCATGACCCGGCGAACTAACGAAATAAACAGGACGCCGAGAATACTTCCGACCATGATCAGGGCGGTGGATTTCCAGTAAGAATCGAAGGACCAGAAGTTGGGCCAAACTCCGGCGAGGACGAAGGCGGGAAGGGTAAAAATGGCGCCGGCCGCGACCGACTCTCCGATGGAGCCGGCGGTTCGGGCGATGTTTTCTTCGAGGAGCGAGCCTTTCCATGCACGCAGAAAAGCCATGGAGATGACGGCAGCGGGATAGGTCGCTGCGATGGTGATGCCGGCCCGTAAACCGAGATAGGCGTTGGCGGCTCCTAGAACGGCGGTCAGAATCAGGCCCAAAAAAATTGCCCGGAAGGTCAACTCCTTCATTTGCATGGTTTCCGGGACATAGGGGCGATGTTTGCGGGGAGTTTCAACAGCGGGAGTGTTCATCGAATCCTCAAGGTCACCGAGATAGTCACCGGAAATTTAATTGCCGATTCATATTAGCCGTCGAGGGCGCACCTTATCATGCCGAAAGGCAGCATTACAAGTGCGGCATGGGTTGAGGGGGTGAGAGCAGGCTCCTGCCAACCTTTGTGTGCGACTTCGCGTCAGAATCGGGGTTAAAATAAGCCAAGTCCATGAGGTGAGTTGTGACTCCGCTTTCTCGTACCTCCTGGGGCCAGTTTTTCGATGAGTTCTGCTGCCGCGGATGCGGGGGGCGGGAAGCGTATCGTTCCCGGCGACGCGGGTTCTTCGAAAGATTTGTGCTTCCGTTGCTATTACTGCAAGTAGTTCGTTGCGAGCGCTGCTATCACCGGAGCTATATTTTCCGGGCAGTTCATGTGCCGGAACGCGGTCACTACCGGCGCAAGGACTCACAAAGTCAACCCTCGGAGAGTTCTAACTCAACGAGCCGCGTTGCATAGCGGGTGTGAGCGCGGCTATACTGGCCGAGGCGATCCGGCAGAGCAGTATCGATTTGCCGAGTGCGGGAGGCCGTCTTCAGCAGTACTGGGTTTCGAATACCGGCTGCCCAGGGCCAAGCGGCGAACCATAGGTCAGTCCAACGCGATTTTGGCGTGAATGGGCTGGCCAAGCAAGGGTTCGTTGGCTTGGCAGAGCGCGCGGCTGCGAGTTTATTCTTCACGTTGTTTCCCGCTGATTGCCGTATCTGTGGTTCTCCTCTCCTGCAAATATCCCGTCTTCCTGTTTGTGCGTCGTGCCTGACAGCTGCCCGGCCATTGCAAGGGGCCTACTGCGCCGTTTGCGGCGAGGGGTTGCATATCCCAATCCGTCTTGACGCAGGAGGGAGCAGTAACGATGACGCACGCTGCTTGCTTTGCCAACGCGTCGATCCTCCGTTTGAGCGCGCGGTCGCTTATGGCAGCTATGAAGGCGAGTTGCGCGACCTGATTCATCTGCTCAAGTTTCAGCAAGTTCGTCCGGCGGCGAAGATTCTCGGTCGAATGCTGGCAGAGACGATCGCCGGACTGGAGCAGGTAATGCCGGTTGGCAAGATCGCGGTGGTTCCAGTTCCGCTTTATGCGGGCAAGCGGGCGCAACGGGGATTCAACCAGGCGGAAATGATCACGCGGGCAGCGTTGAAGCGGATCTCACGGCCGGAGCGGTTTGACCTGTGTACGGGAGTTTTGCTGCGCCGGCGCGAGACGGGCAGCCAGATCGGCCTGACTCGTCATCAGCGGCGCGAGAACCTGCGAGGCGCTTTTGCGGTAGGCGATGCGACGCAGATTCAAAAGCGAGACGTCTTACTGATCGATGACGTCCTGACGACGGGGACTACGGCATCGGAGTGTGCGCGAGTTCTGCTGCGCGCGGGCGCGGCGCGGGTGTGGGTAGCGACGGCGGCGCGCACGTTGAAGATTTTTGACGTCATCGCGTTGCCGGAGATAGCGGCGGAGGAGGATTGGGACGAAGGTCCGGAGGGGACAGATAGGCGCCTCAGAGATCATCGTCCGCAAGATCAGCGTCCGGAAGATCAGCGTCCGCAAGATCATCGTCCGGAAGATCAGCGTGTAGCGGGTCACGGGTAGAAGTGATGTCTTTGCGATTACACAATTTCGCCGGCAGCATGCGGTCGCATCTCCCACTGGCGATGCTGGCCTCGGGCGCACATTCCCCGGGCACGCATTCGGAGGGCGACGGCCATGCATTGCACCAACCGGTGCTGGTGTTGAATGCGTCTTATGAGCCGATCAATGTTTGCGCGGCAAGGCGTGCGATCGTACTGGTGCTGAAGGGCGTAGCCATGACGGAGGAAGAGAACGGGCATTTTCTGCACGCCGCGCGCGTAGCCATGCGCCTGCCCTCGGTAATCCGGTTGCTGGAGTACCGGCGCATTCCGCACCAGTCGAGGGCATTGTCGCGGAAAAACATTCTGCTGCGCGACCGCAACACCTGCCAGTATTGCAGCACTGCGCTTCCGTCGGGAGAACTCACGCTAGACCATGTGATTCCGCGCTCGCGGGGCGGCCTATCGACCTGGGAGAACCTGGTCGCGTGCTGCCATTCCTGCAACCGGCGTAAAGGCAACCAGCTTCCCCACGAAGCCAACATGAAGCCGGCACGAGAGCCGCGATCGTTCAATCTCCACACTTCGAGGCACATTATGCGGTTGATGGGGCACTCGGACGATAAGTGGAGAAAGTATCTGTTCTATTGAGAGCAGGTTTCAGCGTTCCAAAGTCGGCCCATCTCATTTGCCATCGGTCAGCATCTAATCCGGTCAATTCTTGATCTTCCAGGTGCTCGACGCTGATTTCGAAACCAATAACAATCCTTCGGCACCGTCCACAGTGTCCAGCCGCAGATTCGCCGCATGATCGGCCCAAGGGATCGTCACTTCGGCGCGGTAGTAGTAGGTCTTGCCTGCTTCCGCGACGAGATCTGCTGCCGCACTCAATTTTTGTTCCGCTTTGAGACGGGATTGCCAATCCGTACACAACCGGTGCGCGCCTGGGTCTGCAGCAATAGATATATACGACTGCCCGTGGTTTGCACCCGCCCAATTTCCATCCAACCCCACGCGGGTAGTGATGTCCCCAATCTGCTGCTCGTGGGGATCACGTCTCTCTTCCACGATCACATAAACCAGGGCCTTGCCTGGTTCCGGATGCATCACCGCGTGCTGATGCTTATCCGTCTTCACATCGAATTGTGTTTGTGATGGGCCGCACCCCGCCGCCGATCGCAGGTCTGCCGACTGATCCTGCCCAGTTGAGGGCAGCGCCAGGGCGAGAACCAGAAACATGTATCTGTGCATGAACTCCTCCGGTGCTCTCAGTCTTATCGTTTCGTTAGGAAAGTCTGCCTACTGCGGTTTCGGTGGCTCGGCTGGCGGTGGCGTTGGCGGCTGTGTCTGATCCTTTGGATCGACCTTCTGCACTTCCTGACCTTCGTAGGTGATCCTCGATTTGGATCCGAAGCGCCGGTAGTTGGTGTATTTGATGATCTCGCGGATGCGGACGCCTCCGAGGGCAAACTGCAGAGTATCTTCGGCGCGGGTGTAGGTTGGGAACCAGTACTGGCCATCAACCTGTTCGCGCCAGGTAGTGAACTTAGGGAACAGGTTCTCGTTGCCCTTTTTCTTCTTGATGTCGGGCACGGTCTTGCCAAAGGTCTCAACGATCTGAAAATCGTGATTATCAACCCAGATCCGTCCCTGGAAATATCGCTTCTTGCCAATAATCTGTTTGGGCGCGACGTCGAAGACGTAGGTATCCAGTTCGTCCTGTTTTTGCTGCCCGACGTAGAGAATGTCGTATTCGCCGACGTCGTCTGAAGTCAGCACGAAAGGCAGACGATTCTCGATATCATCGAAGTCTTCCTCTGTCATGGAAATGCGGGTCAGGGTGGGTTGTGGCGCAAAGACCACGTTCTTCACCTTTTTCCCCTTGTCGTCAAAGGACACGTCGAACACTTCCTGATAGGTGCCGTCGACGGTATCGCCGTCGAGGGTCATGACCTTGACGTCCTGGCGGTAGGTGTACTGGTCGCGCGCTTCTTTGAATTGTTTTTCTTTGGCGGCGAAACGCTTGATGATTTCGTCGACGGTAGTTCCCTTGGGCTGGGATTTGTCGAGAGGTCCTTCTTGCGCGTGTGCGATTCGCGGGAGCAGGACCGCAACTGCCAGAATGAAAGTCAATACGACCGGGAAACCGAAACTCACTGGCAGAGCTGAAGAAAGCCAATTGGAAGACGAGCGAGAAGCCGCCGAGGTTGCAGGTCGGGAAGGGAAGCTCATAAAGCTATTTTAGCGAAAGCACGACTTTTTTAGCGAAAACAAAGACCTGGAGCGAGCCTAAAAGAATTAACAGCAGCTTCCACCCCGAGGCCGCCGTGCATACGGCCCGTTCGCAGGGGTGGAAGACTGCAGTTCTGCCTATTTCTTTCGATGCACGGGGCGAGGGAAGGTTTGCAGGTTTTACTTTTCTTTACTTTCGCATCCCGCTTACCTACCCATTGCTCTCGCCATGCCCCACTCCACGATTCCCGGAAGTAGCTGATAGAGCTTGATGACGGGAATCATGCTCCATGGGACGATGACTTCGCGTTTGCCCCGGCGATAACCGCGGTACGTTGCTCGTGCCACTCTCTCCGCCGAAATGCCGCGCACTGCGGGCGGCCGGACGGTACCCTGCCGATTGGCGACCACATGCGCGCCGAACTCGGTGCTGACATAACCGGGACAGACGGTCAAGACGTTGATCTTGTCGCGCTTCAATTCCAGGCGGGCGCCTTTGCCGAGAGCGTTCACGGCAAATTTGCTGGCGCAATAAATGGCCATGAGCGGTACGGGAATATGTCCCGCAACGCTGGAAATGTTGATGATGCTTCCGCCGCCGGTTGCGCGCATTGCAGGAACAACAGCTTGCAGGCAGGCGAT
>DATEBK010000121.1:0-4341 GCA_035287825.1 Terriglobales bacterium | reverse complement strand
CGATTTTGACTTGCATTGCCCTCACCATTGCCGTGATTCTTCCTGCCGCCAGGACCGTGCAGGCCGGCAACGACAAGACCGCGAACTCGGCGGATACCGCTCTGAGCAAGGGCGCTCTGAGTGGGGCCGACTTGAGCAAAGCCGAAGCCTATTGTGTTAAGAAGGGCGGCCAAGTCAACGATCGCGAGCCTTATTACAACACCAACGGCGACGAGCAGGATTGGCTCCGGCTTTCGGGATCGCTCCAGTTTTGCAAGTTCAGTTCGAAAAAAGGATCGCGCATCTACGTCAACCTTTCAACGCTCTATACAGAAAAACCTACGCTGGCGGCACTCGCTTATTACGCTGAGGTCCCAATCACGGGCAGCTGTAACGGCAATCCGGCTTCCTGCTATTGCTCACAGCTGGGCGGCAGCGATCTTTTCGGTGGCATCAATGCTGCTGGCGGAGGATGGGTCAAGAAATCCGATCCCGACGACATCGTGCTTGAAGCCTGCATTTTCCCCGACATGTCGACGATCGATTCCTGGGGACTCACCTATCACTCTATCGGCATCGTTCGCGGAAAAGACCTGAGCAAGGTGCTGCGCTATAAGAACCCGTATGCACAGTGACGGCTCTACCGCGGCAGGGCCAAGGTTATTCGCCAGCTACCCTTCCGACGGTTCACTCGTCTCTTGTGGCGAGGAGATTATGTTGTGGATCCGGCATGCCCGAATCAGCCTGGCATTTACGCTGTTTTTCTCGCTGACCATTGTGGGGCTGACAGCCGTAGTACTGTCCACTGCAGCTCCATGTCAGACCGCATCTCCGGAAAATGGCATGGCCGATCTGCAATGGTTTTCCGGACACTGGTCGTGCGATGGCAAGTTTGCCGGATCGGGGAAAGCAATTTCTGCCGACCTCTCGTTCGAATCAGTTCTGGACGGCAAGTGGATCCTTTTCAGCCACGACGATCGCCCACCGTTTTCGTATCATGCGCTTTCCGAATGGGGTTGGGACGACAAAGGGAAGCAATTCGTATCCACGGTGCAAGACTCCGGCGGCGGCATCCGCGTGTTTTATTCGCGCGGATTTAAGGATTCGAAACTGGTATGGGATGGCAAGGCCTTAGGAAACGCTGACGCGACCAATGAAAGATTTGAATTCGTCAAGAACGGCGCCGACCGTTTCACGGTCAGCTATTCTTTCCAGAAAGACGGACAATGGCGAGCCGTCGATACCAGCATCTGCACTCGCAAAGGACAATCAACGTTAGAACCAGCTAAGAAATAGCGAAGGGTCACATGCGAAAGGCACATGCTCTCTATCCGGTTTGCGCCGGCGCAAGTGCTCCATCTTTGTCTTGACTGTCGTTCTTATCCTTGCTCTCGTCTTTTTTTCTATCTTTCGCAACCACCCAGGCAATGGCCAATGAAATCAAAATCAACAGCGACGCCAGATACCATGGCGCACCGGGTAAATGGTGCTCCGGCGCAATGAAGTAAGCAAATGTAAGCGAAAACAATCCCGGACCGATCAGCATGCCCACGCCGCGCAGTGATGCCAGAGCGCCCTGTAGTTCTCCTTGCTCAGAGGGAGATACATGTTGCGTCATCAGCGACTGCGACGTGGAGCCAGCCAGAGACCAGTAAGCGTTGATCGGAATCGCCAACAGAAAGACCACGGGCGATGACCAACCGAACAGGGCAAATCCCAATGCCGCGCACGCCAGGCCGGTGAGCAGGGTGCGCCGTTCGCCGAGCCGCGCGACAATCGGGCCGACCGAGGCGTAAGCCACCATGGACGTGACGCCGACCAGGGCGAGCGAGATTCCGATCATGCGCGGGTTCCAGGCATAGCGATAAATCACGTAGAGAACGAACACGGTCACATAGACTTCGTGGGCCACGTATCCGAGAAAATTCACTGTGGCCAAGCCGAGCAATTCGGCGTGTGAGCGCAGCAACCGCAAGGCACCCACCGGATTTGCGTTCTTCCATTGCAGTCGCGGCTGACGCCGCTCGGGAGGCAGCGACTCGGGCAGCACGAACACGCCGTAGCAGAAGTTCAACAGGCTGCCCACGCCCGCGACCCAGAATGGCAGCCGGGGATTGTGGTTTCCCAGCCAGCCTCCAACAGCAGGGCCAAGAATAAAGCCGGCTCCAAAAGCCGCACCGAGCAAGCCAAATGCCTTGGAACGCTTTTCAGGAGCAGTGACGTCGCTGATATAGGCGGTCGCAGTCGGAATGCTGGCCGAAGTTATCCCAGACAGCACGCGTCCCAGAAACAGCCAGCCAATCGAGGGCGCGACGGCCATCACGAAGTAATCGAGCGCGAGACCGAAATTCGATAGCAATACCACGGGCCGGCGGCCGAAACGGTCTGAGAGCAAGCCCAGCACCGGGGCGAAAACAAACTGCATCAAGGCCCAGGTGGTGGTGAACATGCCGATGTATTCCGAGGCGCGCGCCGTGTTGCCGTTAAGAAAATCGGAGATCAGTTTGGGCAGCAGCGGCGCGACCATGCCGAACGACAACATGTCGAGCAAGACGGTAATGAAAATAAAACCCAGAGCAGCGCGACGATTAGACATGACAACTCTCCGCTTCGGATGGCGCAGAATGGCCGGCAGTGAATGGATTCAAGTATGACTTCACAATCCCGATTGTGAAAGAGAAAGGTGGAATGCTTACGCAAACCAACTTTAGCAGGCGGGAAGAACGAAGCGCGATCGGAATTAGTTTGCCAGGAGTTGTCGAACGGTTGCGAGGTCGTCGTTGAGATCAGGGTCGATGCGGGCTGCCTGAATCTGGGCCGCGCGCGACGCGTCTCTCTGTCCGCCGAGTTCAAGGGCGTAAGCAAGAAGCAGGTATCCTACCGGCGACGGTTGCAGTTCGACTGACCGTTTGTAATTCTTGGCCGCCAAGGCGACGTTGCCGGCCCGTTGCGCCAGCAGTCCGAGGCCGCGATAAGCGGCTGAATTCACAGGCTGCTGGTGGAGCGCGGCATCGAATTCCTGCTGCGCGCTGTCATATTTATGCAGCGACAGGTGCGCGTAACCACTGTTGGCCAGCGCAGTCGCGAGTAACGACGGGGACGTTCCCGGAAACTGAACGACAGCTGCATAACCCTCGATCGCAGCCTTGTAATTGCCGAGCATCTGCTCGTAGGTCGCGAGATTGAGCGTGGCCAACGGGTCGGCAGGCTGCAAAACGTGCGCCCGCTGCAGATGCGGCAACGCTTCCTGTGCTCTGCCCGCGGAAATCAACGACATGGCCAGGTTCTCTTCGGCAGTAAAGTTGTCGTCGGTAACCGCGACGGTGTGCGCCCAGAGCGTGGCATTGTCGCTCCAAAAACTTACTTGCCGGTAAAGCGCAGCTCCTAAAACCAAGGCGACGAGCGCGGCGGTGGTTGCATATGCCGCGACGGGCACCGGCCAACGTTCCATGAAATCGGCGACACCCCAGCAGACAATAAGAAAAATTCCCAGCTGCGGAATGTAGAAATAGCGGTCAGCCATAAAGTGAGGGCCAATCGTAATCACTCCGCTCATCGGCAATAGAGTTCCCAGGAACCAGAACCAACCCACGAACAAGACGCGATGCTTCCGCCAGATCACAACCATGATGGTGATGGCGGCAAGCACCGATGCTGACACCAACGAGGCGGAAATGCCGGTCGCAAATCCGGGATCAGGATACAGAGGAGCAAGATCGACTGGCCAGAAAGTTTTTTCGAGGTACTTCAAATATCCCGTGGCTGCATTCGCCAGGCGAATCCACAGCGGAAGCCGTGATTGGTTCGCCACGGTTTCCGTGATGTAACTGAATGCCGACCCGGTTCGCATAGTGATGACCGCGCTCGCGGCGGACAACGCAAACCACGGAAGTTTTTCTGCAACCAGCCGCCAAAAAGAGAAAATGGGCGAAGGATGCGCCGCTGCGTCGACTGCTTCGGCCGAGTCAATACTCGAGTGAACGCGCCGCAAGGGCCAGTAGTCGAGCAGCAAAAGCGCAAACGGAAATGTGATCACCTGCACCTTGCTCATCAGCGCCAAAATAAACGCCAGGGTGACGGCGAGGTATCGCCCTATGCCGGGACGACGGGCATACCATCCATAGGCGGCCAGTGCGATGAGAAAGAAAAACATGCTCAGAACATTCTTCCGCTCCGAGATCCAGGCCACCGACTCCACATTGATGGGATGTAACGCGAAAAGCGCGGCGACTGCCAGGCTGCGCCAGACGAAGCCTGTGGCGCTCTGCAGAATCAGGAACAAAAGCACGACATTCGCCGCATGCAGCAGCAGGTTCGTCGTGTGATAGCCCGACGGGCCCAAGCCGAATATTTGAGTATCAA
>DATEBK010000120.1:0-5552 GCA_035287825.1 Terriglobales bacterium | reverse complement strand
CATAAGATGGTTCCAGGGTCGCAGAGGTGCATGCCGATCCGCTCGAAACTGCAATATCGTTAATGCCCATCAGCAGCGACTCACCCTCGACATAGGCGAAGCTGATGTTCAGATTGCCGGGCAAGTGATGTTCCATGGAGCCGTTGATATAGACCTCGTCGAGGCGGCTCATGATGCGGTCCTTGAGGCGATCGCGCAAACCCGCCATTTTGATGGCTTCCTGCGGCATTTCTTCACGGGCGAGATCGCAGGCTTTTCCGAGGCCGGCGATTCCGGGGACATTGAGGGTTCCGGAACGCATGCCGCGTTCATGGCCGCCGCCGTCGATCAGCGGAACGATCTGCACCCGCGGATTCTTGCGACGAACATACAAGGCTCCGGCGCCTTTTGGGCCGTAGAGCTTGTGCGCAGTGATGGAGGCGACGTCAATATTCATTTTGTTAACGTCAACCGGAACCTTGCCGATTGCCTGTACCGCATCGGTGTGGAAAATGACGCCACGCTCGCGGCATATTTTGCCGATGTCCGCGATCGGTTGCAGGACGCCAATTTCGTTGTTGGCGGCCATGATGGTGACGAGAATCGTTTTGTCGTCGATGGCGCGCTTGAGGTCATCGAGATCGACCAGACCGTCTTTCTGCACAGGCAGATAGGTGACACGAAAGCCGAACTTCTCGAGATGCTTACAAGTGTCGAGCACGGCTTTATGTTCGGTGACGGCGGTGATGATGTGGTTGCCCTTCTCGCGGTACATTTCGGCGACGCCTTTAATGGCGAGGTTGTCGCTTTCGGTGGCGCCCGAGGTGAAGATGATTTCTTTCGCGGTTGCGCCAATCAGCTTGGCGATACGCTCGCGCGACAGTTCGACGGCCTCTTCGGCCGCCCATCCAAAGGGATGGTTGCGGCTGGCGGAGTTGCCGAACTTTTCCATGAAGTAGGGCAGCATTTCTTCGAGGACGCGCGGATCCATCGGCGTAGTCGCGTGGTTGTCCATATAAATCGGCAGCTTGATCCCATTGGGGGACGAGCGATGTCCGTTGTTTTGGGTGCTGGGGGTCGCCGTTTCTACCGAACTCATGATCGTGTTTCTCCTTAAAAGATGCTACGAAACAAAAGATGCTACGAAATCGTTACCAGGTCTGCCGGTTTCCGCGCGTCCTGTTTTTTCGCGCCCTGATTCCTCACGTCGAGGACTTCCGGCTCTTCCTTCATCTGCGAAATTTTGATGTTCTTCAGCACCTGTTCGATGCTTTCATTCACCTTCCGGAGCGGCTCACGGATGGTGCAGCGATCACTCTGGTCGCATTCGCCGCGCACGGTCACGCATGAAGTGATGAACAGCGGACCGTCTATAGCTTTGATCACCTCGAACGCGGAAATCATTTTCGGATCGCGGGTCAGCGTGTAACCACCGTTCATGCCATGCTGCGACTGCACCAAGCCAATTTTTGCCAGGCGTTGCAGGATTTTCGCCAGCGCCTCCTGTGGGATACCATAGGCTTCAGCCACATCCTTGGCAGAACATGCGCCCTGGTGGACCTGCTCAGCCAAATGCTTCATGGCCATCAGCGCATAGTCCGCTTTTTTGGTCAGTTTGAGCATTCTTCGGAATCCCGATCCAATTGGTCGGATACAACTCCGACTGTTTCGGTCGTACTTCTATATTAGACGCTGGGGTGGTTGGACGCAAGGGCGATCAGCCGGCTGCGGGGCTGTAAAGCGAACGGTAAGTTTCGGAGGCTGAATGGGTTATGGCGAGGCACAGTTTGTTGCTACACCGTCGATTCTTAGGTCTGTGTGGACTCGTGTTATCTCTTCTGTTATCTCATCGGGACTGGGGGGTGATGAGTAGAGTCGGACACCAGCTGCTGTGCGCTGATACAATGCTGGCTGCAAAACCGGGCAGAAAATAAGCGGAAAAAGAGGATCGAGGATGGAGATTACGGTTCGCAGGCGTTCCGACGTGCAGATTATCCAGCTCCGCGGAGCGGTGCGATTGGGGCAAGGGGTGGATACATTCCGTCAGGCGGTGGAAGACGCGTTTGCGGCGGGAGATAGTCGATTGATCCTGAACTGCGCCGATGTGCCCATGATCGATTCCAGCGGAATCGGAGTGATGGTGAAGTCGCTGAGCTCGGCGAAGCAGCGTGGAGGCGATGTCCGGCTGGTGAATCCCTCGAAATTCGTGACGCAGACGCTGCGGCTGATTGGGGTACTGAATTTGTTTACTACGTTTGAAGACGAAGACCAAGCGGTAGCGTCGTATAGCTCGTAGCGTTGGTATTTCGCTGCCGACGCGGAGGCGCTGCGTCAAGGCTTCATGGTTTCCGCCACGCGTTCCGTCAATCCTTTCAGAACCAATCCGCAAATTTCATCGGCGAAGGTTTCGTCGAGCTTCGCGTGACGGATAAGGAAGCGCATGTAGATGGGGCCGTACAGCGAATCGAGGATGAGGTCGAAGTCGCTGCCGGCGGGCAGTTCGCCGCGGTCGATGCCGCGCTGCAGAGTTTGATACGCCTGGCGCCGCCGCGGCCAAAGGAAACGGTCGCGAAAGGCCTCGATTAGTTCCGGATCCGATTGTCCGCCAGCGAGCAGCGCGGCCACGACCTTGCCGCGTTCGGAGCGGAAGACGCGGATCAAGCGGCGCATCTGTAGGCTCATATCGCGCCGCACTGAGCCGGTATTCGGGAATTGGAGCTCCTCCTCGGCGCTAGTGGAGAAAGCATCGGCCACCAGAGCGGCCTTGGTGGGCCACCATCGGTAGACAGTTGTTTTTCCCACATTGGCGTCGGCGGCGATGGCTTCAATGCTGAGTTCGGCGAACCCGCCGGCCTGTTTCAGGAGCTTGAGCGTGCTGCGCAGGATCGACTGGCGCGATTCCTCGCTGCGTGGCCGGCCAGGTGGACGCTTTTCCTCAGTCCCATTGGCGCCGTTACTTCCGTTTTTGGCCCCCGCGTGATGGGCGTGATTTTGAGGCATGACTAAAGTCTAATATAATTTAAATCCGAAACGTACTGTTTTGAATCTTACTGGGAAAGCTGCGAGCCTCAAGCTTTGAGGTGCGAGCAAGCTTATGCCGCAAAGCTTCGACAGTAAATCGGCTTCTTTGTACCCGTCATATGTGGATAGTCGCGTTAGCACTTCGCCGTCCTTATACGTTCGTGGTGATGGCATTGCTCATCATCATTCTTACCTGCGTAACCATTCCGCGGACTCCGGTCGACATTTTCCCGGACATCAAAATTCCCGTAGTCAGCGTGGTTTGGAACTACACCGGGCTCTCACCTCAGGAGATGGCCGACCGCATCGTGACCAACTCCGAACGCGGTTTCACCGTCACGGTGAACGATATCGAGCATCAGGAGTCGCAGTCGTTAAACGGCATCGCTGTCATCAAGATCTTCTTCCGGCCTAACGTCAACATCGCCATGGCGGTGACGCAGGTGACGGCGATCTGCCAGACCACGCTTCGCTCCCTGCCGCTGGGCACGACTCCGCCGCTGGTCATTACTTATACGGCATCGTCGACGCCGGTCGTGCAACTGGGTTTGAGCAGCAAGACGCTTCCGGAGCAGCAGTTGTTCGATCTGGGGCAGAATTTTCTGCGCACGCAGCTGAGCACGGTGCAGGGCGCGGGCACTCCGTATCCTTTTGGCGGCAAGCCGCGCCAGATCCAGGTGGATCTCGACACTGCCAAGCTCCAGGCTTATGGTTTGGCACCGAATGACATCGTCAACGCGGTCGCAGCCGAAAACCTGATTTTGCCGGCTGGTACGACCAAGATTGGACCCACCGAATACAACGTGGAGATGAACGGCAGTCCGCAGACCATTGCCGAACTGAATGATCTACCGGTGAAGACCACGAATTCATCGACTCTCTACCTGCGCGACGTGGCGCATGTGCGTGACGGATTTATTCCGCAAACCAACATTGTGCGGCAGGATGGCGAGCGCGGCGTGCTGATGTCGATCTTCAAGCTGGGTGGATCTACGCTGACGGTGGTCAATGCCGTAAAGGCTATGGTGCCGCTGGCGGCGCAGCAACTGCCGCCTGAACTTAAGATCAAGGCGCTGTTCGATCAGTCGCTTTTTGTGCGCGCATCGATTCAGGGAGTTGTCCGGGAAGGTCTCATCGCCGCCAGCCTCACGGCCGTCATGATTCTGATCTTCCTGGGCGATTGGCGGCCGACGGTGATCATTGCTGTATCCATCCCGTTATCCATCTTCGTTTCCGTGCTTCTACTGGCCGCGCTCGGCGAGACCATCAACATCATGACGCTGGGGGGACTGGCGCTCGCGGTCGGAATTCTGGTGGATGACGCCACGGTGGAGATCGAGAACATCGAGCGCAATCTGGCCATGGGCAAGGAGATGAAGCAGGCCATTCTCGATGGCGCGCAGCAGATTGCCGTGCCTGCATTGGTATCCACGCTCTGTATCTGCATTGTGTTCGTGCCGATGTTCTTCCTGAGCGGGGTCGCGAAGTTTCTTTTCGTGCCGCTGGCGGAAGCGGTGAGCTTTGCCATGCTGGCGTCGTATCTGCTATCGCGAACGCTGATTCCTACGATGGTGATGTTTATCATGCGCGGGCATGAGCATCGCGCCGCGGACTCGAAAAATCCCCTTGTAAGATTCCAGCGGAGTTTCGAGCAGGGGTTTGAAAAATTCCGCGGTGGCTACCAGGAGCTGCTGGAAACCACGCTGGAGCATCGCGGATTGTTCGCCATCTGCTTCATCGTGTTCTGCGTTCTATCGCTGGGTCTGGTCTTCTTCCTCGGGCAGGATTTCTTCCCGCAAGTGGATGCGGGCACCATTCGCCTGCACTTTCGTGCTCGTCCTGGTTTGCGCGTGGAAGAGACCGCTCGTCTCTGCGATGACGTGGAGCAAGTGCTGCGCAGCGAGATTCCGAAGAAAGAGCTGCAGACCATGCTCGACAACATCGGCGTGCCGTATTCGGGCATCAATCTCTCGTATGCCAGTTCGGGTGTGATTGGGACCAACGATGCGGAGATTCTGATTGCGCTGGATCCGGAACATCATCATCCTACCGCGGGATACATTCGCACGTTGCGCCGGGAGTTGCCGCAGCGTTTTCCCGGTGTAGAGTTCTTTTTCCAGCCCGCCGATATCGTGTCGCAAATTCTTAATTTTGGATTGCCCGCGCCGATCGATATCCAGATTGTGGGTGCGGATGTGCGCAGCAGCTACGACATCGGACAGAGGATTGCAAATCGGCTGCGACTGATTCCCGGAGCGGCGGACGTGCACGTGCAACAAATGCTGAGCCTGCCCACGATTCACCTCGACATGGACCGAACCCGCATTGGCGAGGTGGGGTTGAGCGCGCAGAATGTTGCGCAAAGCGTGCTGATCAGTCTGAGTGGAAGTTCCCAGACGACGCCCGATTACTGGCTGAATCCAAAGAACGGGGTCACGTATCCGGTCGCCATTCAGACGCCGCAGTATCACATGACATCGCTGCAGGACCTGATGAACACCCCGGTAACGAGCGGGAATACGCAGGTTACTCCGCAGGTGCTCGGTAATCTG
>DATEBK010000119.1:0-11566 GCA_035287825.1 Terriglobales bacterium | reverse complement strand
CCCACGCAATGAGCGGACTGGAATAGACTCCCACAAAATCGCACTGAAACGTGAAAGGCTGAGCCGTGAGGTCGTATTGTCCCGGCGGCGGAGCATAGGACCAAAACACCGGGAGTGGGCTCACCGTAACCGGCGGAGCGGAAAAGGTGCCCGTTGCGACGAATTCAATCTGACCTCCGTTGGCATTTTGACTAATGGTGATGGATTGAAGCTGCCGACTCGGGCTGGCGGTTCCGCAACTCAAAGTCAAAGATGCGGCGGAAAGGAGGAGGAACAGAGCCCAGAACTTGTTCATGGGGATCTCCTTCGAACGTCCGAAACTTAGCAGCAGAATAGGGACTAGTCAAGGCACTCTGCGAGCGCCACACGGGAGGTCCAACGCTGCCAAAAGTCGAATGGCTAGCCGGTGCTATCATAAACACGCTCATATTCTGTCTGTTGTTCGCGATAGTTCACGACGGATGAGCAGAGTATCCTGAATTTTGATGCGCATTCGACGCCATCTCCTTATTCCTCTCGTTGTTTTGCTGCTTGGGGCTGCGGTCGCGCTGATCATAACGCTGCGCAAGCACGCTCCTCCCGAAGCTGCCCGCCTGCTTCCCGGTGCGGACGGGTTTTTCTACATCAACCTGAAATGGATACGCACATTCAACGCTACCAGCCAGCTACCGCCGGTTTCGCGCGAGCCTGAATATCAGAAGTTTGTTGAGGAGACGGGCTTTCAGTTCGAGCGCGACCTTGACCAGGCCGCATTTGCCATTCACTATCCGGAGAGTTGGGGCAACGGGACGGGCGGAAAGGTTTCAGAGCCGCGCTTTTCCGAGGTATTCGTCGGCAAGATCGACTCCGGCCGGCTGACCGCATACCTCAAGAAATTATCAACTTCGGTTGAAGACTACCGTGGTTTTGACATCTATAACATTCCATTTGAAGGCCGCACGGTCCGGGTGGTCATTCTTTCTTACGACAGCGTAGCCGTGTCGAACCATCCGAACGCTGGAGTGATTCACGGAATCCTCGACCGTTCGCGCAAGTTAGCATCGCCGTTTGGCGGACCCTGGCTGCTGCGGAAGTTCTACCGGCAGGTTCCTCTGGCGAGTTTGTCGTTTGCGATTTTGCGCATCAAGCCAGAGATGAGTTCCTTCAGCGGATTGGGGGGCTGGAGTTTTCTGTTTCCAAAGCCGGCGGTCGCAGTGATTTCCGCGCGCTATTTGCGCGCTCTGCATCTGCGGGCGGAAGCATTTACCGACAGCGATGCCGACGCGCAAGCCATCACTGAAAAGACGGCAGCTTTTCTCAGCTTGTTTCATGCCGCCGAAGGCAGCGTCGGCGCGCACGGAACCGACCCGGATGTGAAAACGTTCTTCGACAGTCTGAAAGTGGAGCAGGCGGGAGATCGCGCGATCCTCACTGCGGTTGTGCCGCCGGGGTTCCTCCGCAAAGCTTTGACGGGAGCGGCTGAGTCCGCGCCGCCGGCCGCGACTGCCACGCCGCCCGAAGCGCCATCGTCCCGGAATCAGCCGCAGAAGCCGAAATCGCGATAACGACCAGCTCCGGGTTTCGTCCAATATTCAGCGTTTGGCCGCTACAATAGAACCGTATGTCGAGTTTGCCACTACCGCTCGCTGTATTCGTCGCAGGACTGATCTCATTCCTGTCGCCTTGCGTGCTCCCGCTGGTGCCGGGGTACGTTTCCCTGATCTCCGGCGTTGGGGTCGAGCAACTGAAGATGAAAGAGGGCGAGCTGTTCCGCAAGGTGATGCTGAATTCCGCCGCGTTCATTATCGGCTTCAGTATCGTCTTCATTACGCTGGGCGCCATTTCAACCGAAGTCGGCCAGGTCCTCGCACAATATAAAACCCTGCTCGCACGCATTGCCGGAGTCGTGATTATCCTTTTCGGTCTACACCTGACCGGCCTTTTGCAGATCAAGGCCCTGCTGGCGGACACGCGGCTGCATCAGCTCAAAGGCAGCTCTTCGGCCTGGGGCGCGTTTGTTATCGGATTCGCTTTTGCCTTCGGATGGACACCATGCGTCGGTCCGATTCTGGCGGTGGTGCTCGGATTTGCAGCGACTCAGGATACGGTCTGGAAGGGAATTTTTCTGCTGGCTATCTACTCGGCGGGATTGGCCGTGCCGTTTCTGGTGACGTCTCTTTTTATCGAGCGGTTTTTGAAGTTTTACAACCGCTTCAAGTTCCACATGCACGCGGTGGAAGTGGCGAGCGGAGGCTTGCTGATCGCGTTAGGGATTCTGCTGGTGATGGGCCGCTTTACGCTCATCTCAAGGTATTTTTCGTTCTTGAATCGCTTCGCGCTGTAGGGATGGGACAAGCTGCGTCTCTGCGGGCTGCGGTTCGGGCCAACAGCTTATAAGTGGTGGTGAAATTCGAGGTTCGCTGTGAAAAGAAATCCGTTAATTCTGTTTTTTGTTGCTGCGATTGTTGCGGTCATGCTGTCGGTGGGCGTTCGCATGTCCCGGAACCACGGGAACCGACCTACGCCGGGCCAACTGATGGGTAATGTTGCGCCTGATTTCCAATTGCCTACGCTGGATGGCAAACAGTTGCGGCTTTCCGACCTGCGCGGAAAGGCGGTCCTGCTGAACTTCTGGGCGACGTACTGCGAGCCATGCAAGGTCGAGATGCCATGGTTTGTCGAGTTACAACAACAATACGGACCACAAGGGTTTCAGATAGTCGGCGTCACCATGGACGACGCTAGCAAAGAAGATATTGCCAAATTCACGACGGCGATGGGTATCAATTATCCGATCGTCATCGGGCAAGATTCGGTTGGGGAGAGTTATGGCGGCGTCGGCGTGCTGCCGACCACGTTCTTTCTGGACCGCGACGGTAAGCTCATTGCCCGCGAGTTCGGCCTGCAGAGCCGCAGCGTGTTCGTGGACCACATAAAAAAGGCATTGAGCCAAGGGCAGGCGGTTCAGGCCCGGAGATGACTCCGGAGGTGGCTCGGGTGGTGGCTTGCTTGGTGGCTTATTTGGTAACTACGAAGCGCACGGCAACTTGGAGTAGTCTGGGAGCGATGAAGATTTTTTTCAGTGTGCTTCTTTTGTTCGTGGGCTTGGCTTCGGTGGGAGCTTTGGCGCAGGACGACGACCTTGGACCCAAAGGTCTGGCCGTGAAAGTTGTGGCCGCTCCGGTTGTGACCGTGGTGCAGGGCAAGCCAGGCACGGCGCCGCTCACGTTTCGCGTTGCCAGCGGATACCACATCAATTCCAACATGCCGAAATCGGAGTTCCTGATTCCGACCGTGCTCAAGGTAGAAGCCAATACCGACATGGTGATCGGCAAAATCACTTATCCCGAAGGCCAGGATATGAGCTTTGCCTTCGATCCCGACGAAAAACTTAACGTTTACACCGGAGATTTCAATGTTGATGTGCTGATACGTCCGCTGCACACGGCGCAATCCGGCAAGTATGTGATCCGCGGTACCCTCAAATACCAGGCCTGCGACAATAAAGCCTGTTATCCGCCGAAAACGTTGCCGGTGAGCTTTGATGTGAAGATTGCCAAGGCTCCACCAGTGCACCACGCGAACCCGGCGCAGAGCCCTGACGCGCATCAGTAGCGCGATTCACTTCTTGGCCTCGAGTTCGTTCTTGAACACCTTGCCATCTTTCATGACGAACCCGACCTTCTCAAGAATTTTGACATTCGCCAACGGATCGCCGGAGACTGCGACCACATCCGCGTAAGCGCCCGGCGCAATCACTCCCAAACGCCCTTGCATATCGAGCAACTCAGCAGCTCGCGAGGTTGCACTCTGGATGGCCTGCATAGGCGTCATCCCGAATTCGACCATCCGTGGAAACTCCTGCGCGATTGGCTCGGTCCACGGAATGCCTCCCATGTCGGTACCGAACGCAATCTTCACGCCTGCCTTCAATGCCTTGCGGAATGACACTTCATGTTCGCTGGCGCGCTTGCGGTCGCGCTGACCTGCCGGAGTGTCCGCCGGCGCCCAGTCGCCGTAATAAACGCTTAACGTGGGGCAGAGCCACGTTCCCTGCCGAATCATCTGTGCGATCTGGGCATCGGTCAGCACCAGTCCGTGCTCGATCGAATCGCAGCCGCCGTCGAGCGCGCGTTGCATTCCTTCTCCGCCGTAAACGTGGCACGCTACTTTTTTTCCCCAGCCGTGGGTTTCGTCGACAATCGCGCGAAGCTCTTCGACGGTGAGCGTCGGCTGCGAGACAAGTTCGCCGTTCTTGCCCACCCATGAACGATGCGTCATGTAAACCTTGATCCAGTCAGCGCCATGGTCGAGTTGCTCGCGCGCGGCTTTGCGCGCTTCGACTGGCCCGTCGATGATCTGCACTCCCTTGGGCACTTCGATTTCCGGCGCATAACCTTCGAGCGGATAGCCGCCGGTGGTTGAGATCGCGCGCGTCGAAACAAAGAGACGCGGGCCGGGGATGTATCCGCCTTCAATCGCCATTTTGATGCCAACATCTCCGTAGCCAGCGCCTTCGGTTTCCATGTCGCGCAGCGTGGTGAATCCCTGTTCGAGGGCGCGCCGCGCCGAAACGGTCGCTCGCGCCGCGCGAAATGCCAGTGGATATTTGAGCAGTTGAATGTCGTATCCGCCCTCGGCCGGGACTTCACCTTGCAGGAAGATGTGGGTGTGCGCGTCAATCAATCCGGGAAGAACGGTGGCCTGGGAAAGATCGATGAATGTGGCGCCGGCCGGGAGATTTGACGGAATCGCGACGCCCCCGTCGGCGATGTCGGTGATGGTGTTGCCGCGGATGGTGATGACTACGTTGCGGCGCGGGGAGTTCGAGACACCATCAATCAGCACTCCGGCGCGAATTACGGTTACCGTCGGCACGGGTGCAGTCGTTTGGGCCCAAGCCGTGGGAGTCAGTCCCACGGAAATGATTCCTGACAAACTCAGCAGAAGAATCCAACGCTTCACGCTCACCTCCGGAAAGGCTGGATTGTACTCCCAGGCAGATGGCGGAGGTAGAGTGGAAAATTCGACCTTACATCGACGATCCGTTGTCTCTTACCCCGTTGTCTCTTACCCCATTGTCGTTTGCCCCATTATGGTTCACCCCAGTCGCATTCACGGCATGGGGGCTCATCTGATAGCCCACACCGCGGACGGTGTGAATCAAAGTTGGTGAAAAACCATCGTCGACCTTGCGGCGCAGGTAATTGATGTACACATCCACCACATTCGTGGTGGAATCAAAGGTCAGGTTCCACACGTGTTCGATGATCATGGCGCGGGTCAACCGGCGTCCGGCATTGCGCATCAGGTATTCAAGGAGCGCAAATTCCTTGGTCGTCAGTTCGATGGGACGGCCAGCCCGGGCCACTTTGCGCTCTACGCGATCCAAGCAAAGATCGCGGACGGTGAGGACGGATTCCGACGGCAAGTGGCTGCGGCGCAGTAGCGCCCGCGCCCGGGCCGACAGTTCGAGAAATGAAAACGGCTTAACCAGGTAATCGTCCGCTCCTGAATCGAGGCACTGCACGCGGTCTTCGATGCGGCTGCGCGAAGTGAGCATCATGACCGGCAAGTTCGCCTTGCGCTGCCGCAAACTTTTCAACACAGATAACCCGTCAACCCCCGGCAGATTCAGGTCGAGCACGACCAAGTCGTAATCGACCTCCATCGCCATGGAACGGCCCTGATTTCCTTCGCTGGCAACATCGACCGCGTGATATTCCGCTTCCAGTCCTTTGCGGAGAAAGCTGGAGAGCGCTACATCTTCCTGAACAATAAGAATTCTCATGAGCCTCGTCTTAGCTGGTGAACTCGGTTGGTATCTGAACTGATTCTCATTTTCGATGCGCACACGGAGGCGCACAAGATAACTCGACCGTACAAAGGGACGTAGATGCCGAAGCGGGCCAGCCTTGCTGGTCTGCCGCCATCGACGGTACTCTTGCGTGATGCGACCCCTCCGGTATTCCATCAATGTCACCTTGGACGGGTGCTGCGATCATCGTGCAATCATTCCGGACGAAGACATGCATCGTCATGCGGTCGAGAACCTCGACCGGGCTGATGCTCTCCTCTTTGGCAGAGTGACTTATGAAATGATGGAGGCAGCGTTCCGGCCGCCGGCGCATACGGGAGCACGGTCTGATTGGATGGAACCCTTCGCCCGGGCGATCGACGCCGCAAAGAAGTACGTCGTGTCGAGCACCCTGGACCGGGTCGATTGGAATGCGGAGTTCGTGCGCGGGGATCTAGGGATGGCCGTTCAGCAGCTCAAGCGGGAGTCGGGCAAGGGATTGCTCGTGGGAGGCGTGAAGCTCCCGCGGGCGTTAGCGGAGATGGGATTGATCGATGAGTACGAGTTGGTGGTGCATCCCAGGCTAACGGGCCGCGGGCCGACGTTATTCGCGGGCCTATCGAAGCATGTCGACTTGAGGCTGGTGAGCCGACAGGAGTTCGGCTCGGGGGCGGTGGCGATGCGGTATGAGCCGAGAAGATAGCCGCTGGGCTGGTTACGAACGCCCCGCCGCATCCGCAGCAAGGTTGTTTCGGCGACATGCCAACTGGAAGGCTTTGGCTTGTCCTGTGAATCTCACAGATTTTCTATGCGCCCAGAGCCGCGCGGATCGCCGCGACAATCGATTCCGCCAGGCGGTCCATTTGCTCTTGGGACTCCGCTTCGATCATCACGCGCGCCAGAGCCTCTGTGCCGGAGTAACGCACGACTACGCGGCCATTGCCGTCGAGTTCGCGCTCTGCGGCCGCGATTGCCGACTGCACCGCAGGAATCTCGGCGAACGGAGTCTTGGCCCTGACCCGAACATTACGAATCGTCTGCGGAAACACCTTGAGATCGGCGATGAGATCGGCGAGAGGCTTGCCAGTTTCAGCTACGATTTCCATCACGCGGAGCGCGGTCAGCAGGCCGTCGCCGGTAGTAGCATCGCCGTCGCGAAACAGAATGTGTCCCGACTGTTCGCCGCCGAGCGTAGCTCCAACGCGTTGCATTTCTTCGAGAACATATTTGTCGCCGACGTTGGCGCGCAGCATGCGAATGCCGGAGCGCTTTAGCGCCAGTTCCAGGCCCATATTTGACATGGTTGTCGCTACCACGGTGTCGTTGGCGAGTGTGCCACGGCGTTGCATCGCGCGCGCCGCCAGCAGCAAAACGGCGTCACCGTTGACGACCCGGCCTTCGGCGTCGCAGAAGAGCGCGCGGTCGGCATCGCCATCGAAGGTTATGCCCAAATCAAAACGTGCTTTGGATGCGCCGCTGGCGAGGTTCTCCGAAACATAATGCGCTACTGTCTCCGGATGCAGTGCGCCGCAATTGTCGTTGATGTTCTGTCCGTCGGGCGCGGAATGCAGGAAAGTAGTGTTGACCCGGACTGCGCGAAACAGGGCTGGAGCTTCCGCCGCCGCCGCTCCATTGGCGGTATCGACTACCACGCGCAAACGGCTTAAGTCTGAGGAGACGCTTTCAGCCAGCCAGCGAACGTAAGCTTGCCGCAAACTCTCGTCGCCGGGCAGGCTCGATGTCTCACTTGTGGAGCCGGATGTGGAATCAGCGGCCGGGGCCGCCGCCGAATCCTGCAGCAGGGCGAAGATTTCTTTTTCAATCGCCAGTTCGCGGGCGTCGGGCAACTTATAGCCATCGCGGGAAAAAATCTTGATTCCGTTGTCAGTCCAGGGATTGTGTGAGGCCGAAATCACGACTCCGGCGTCGAAACCCTGCGAGCGAGCGAGGAACGCAACGCCTGGGGTGGTGATCACGCCTGCGCTGCGGGTTGTTACTCCCACTGAAGCAAGTCCTTGAAGAAACCGGTCCGCGATCCAGCGGCTGGAAATGCGAGTGTCCTGCCCTATCAATACGCGCGGCTTGGCATTAACGCGCACGAGATCGTGTGCCAGCGCGCGGCCAATCCAATACACGCTGTCAGGAGTGAGGGGGAATTCGCCGGCGACACCGCGAATTCCATCGGTACCGAAAAGTTGTCTGGTTTGTGTCATGCGAAAGGCCGGAAGAAAACATTCCTATTTCTTGTCGTCTCCCGAACCATCCATGATAACCGTCACGCGAATCGAAGTGGGGTGAGCAACCTGGATCAGAGGATCGGTAACGTAGGCGTGGGTCATGAATGCGGCCCGTGTCATCACCCCGCTGGCATCCACGGGATCGGTGATGGCGGATTCTACGGCGTCAACCCGGCGGCGAGGTCCGGTTACCGTCACTGTCGGCGGATCGGCGAGGACCTGCGCTACGTGCAGGTTGCCAGCGAAAGTTCCGATCACGCGGGGTTGAACTGTGATCTTGCGGGTCACGCGCTGATCGAAGGAAAGCTGAAATTGATCGGGAATGATCTGTACCACTTCAAGGTCCTGCGGCACGTGCACGCGGTCCGTCAAATCGAAAGTCCTCTGCCCGGGGCGCACCGTAGTCAGATCCACCTGCGCATGAACATCCGCGATATCGAGGCGATGAATCAGCCGCTCCGGACCCCGTACTCGAACCCGGACCGTGGTGGAATCAGCCGAATCGATCTCCATATTGTCGGGAATTTTCTGGAACTCGATGGGAACATTGATCTCGACTTCGGCAACGGGATCGCGGGCCACGGCCAGCCAGAGTCCGATAGCGAGCAGAAGAGAAACCAGCTTGAGCAAAAAATTATGAATGAAAATGCGTTCGATAAAGCTGCCCTGCGCGGAGGCCGGCATCGTCAGTCTTCCTTTCCCGAGCGCATGCCGGCGTCTGATCTGCGGGAGAGTTGCGAACTGGGCGGTTCCTCCTGCACGTAATCGTCCACGGTATTCGGCAGAGTGGGCGCGGGGGCGTAACGTTGCAGCAGATTGCTTAAGCGTTCGCGCAGGCGCTCCACGGTCAAATCGCGTTCGATTGTGCCCGCGATCGCCAGGCTGATGGTTCCGGTTTCTTCGGAAACGATGACGGCAACCGCGTCAGTTTCTTCGGTGATACCGATGGCGGCGCGATGGCGCGTTCCGAGCTGGATGGAAAGCACGGGGTTCATCGACAGTGGCAGGAAGCAAGCGGCGGCGGCGACACGGTCGCGCTGCACGATTACGGCTCCATCGTGTAACGGAGCGCTGGGACGAAAAATGGTGGCCAGCAGGTCATAGGACAGACGGGCGTCGAGTGCCACGCCGCTTTCGATGTAAGTGCGCAGTCCGATCTCGCGCTCGATTACGATCAGCGCTCCGGTCTGATTTTGGGAGAAAAGATTTGCCGCCAGAACAATATCGTCGTAAACGTCGGCGACGGAATTCGAGGAGCGCATCAACGAAATGCGGCTGCCAAGATTAGCCAGAGCGTGGCGGATTTCCGACTGGAAAACCACGATCAGCGCGAACACGATATAGGGCAGAAGCGTGCTGAGCAACCAGTTCAAGGTGCGCAATTCGCCCAGCCGGGCAAAATAAAAAGCCAGCGCCAAGGCGGCGACACCCACCAGCATCGGAGCGGCCCGGGTTCCGCGCACCAGCACCAGGAACTGGTAAATCAGGAACGCGACCAACAGAATATCGATGACCGAAATGACCGAGATGTGTGGCCAGGCCAGCGACGTCACTCTACCCTCACGCCGAAAGTTCTATTTGAAATTCATTCTAATGCAGCGCGGCTATCGCGAGCCGCCAGATTCGGTTTCGCCGGGCTCGGTCGCGGTCACGCGGGCACGAACTTGTCCGCGAGCGAGACGGGCGGAAATCTCTTCGCCGGTTTTCAATTGCGCAGCGTCTTTCACCAGCTGGTTGTTCGCGTCGAATACCAGGGCGTATCCGCGATTGAGAATCGCGACCGGCGAAAGCGCCTCGAGGCTGGCTCTCTGCCGATCAATGGTGCTGCGGCCGGCCAGCAGGCGTGCGCGCATGGTGGCGGTAAGGTTCGCGGTCTGAGCATCGAGTTGTTGCCGCACAGAAGCCAGACGCCGACGAGCGTCGTAGTGGCGTATGGCGGCAGACACGTTTTCACAGCGGCGATGGCAACGCTGCAAAAGTTGCCGCTGCGCCTTTTCCAGGCGAAAGCGCTGCTCATCCAGTTTCTGCTGCCGCCGGCGGATGCCATCCATCATGCGCGCGAAGGCTCCGTGTTGCGCATGCTGGTGCAAATCCTGACGCGCCATCAGCAGCCGGTAGCGGACGGCGCGTTCCAGCCTGCGGTACAACTCTTCCGCCTGTGCTTCAATTTCCTGCCGTGAGCGAATGACCAACTCGGCGGCAGCCGAAGGCGTGGGCGCGCGCAGATCGGCGACGAAATCGATAATCGTGAAATCCGTCTCGTGACCAATGGCCGAGATCACGGGAATCTTCGATTCCGCGACCGCTCGCGCCAGGCCCTCATGATTGAAGCAGGCGAGGTCTTCGGCTGAGCCTCCGCCGCGCGCGATGATGATGACCTCGACCGCGCTGGCGCGTGCCTGACGAAGACGCGATTCCTGATTGAAATGCCGCAGGCCGGCCATCACCTCAGACGGGGCCGCGTCTCCCTGCACCTGCGCAGGATAAATCAGCACGTTCGCCGAGTGGTGCCGCCGCTCGAGAATATTCAGAATGTCGCGCAGCGCTGCTCCCTGCGGAGAAGTGATGATGCCGATTCGTTGCGGCAACGGTGGGATCGGTTTTTTTCGCGATGTCTCAAACAAGCCTTCCGCTTGCAATCGCGCCTTTAATTGTTCGAACGCCAACTGCAACGCGCCAGCGCCTTGCGGCTCCATGAATTCGGCGGAGATTTGCAGTTCGCCGCGATCTTCATACACGGTGATGCGCCCGCGCACGGTGACGTGCAATCCGTTCTCGGGACGAAACCGCAGCAGCTTGGCCGAGGAGCGGAACATGACCACGCGAACCTGGGCTGCTTCTTCTTTCAGCGTGAAATACAAATGTCCGGAGTCGGGAATGCGGAGATTGGAAATTTCACCTTCAACCCAGCAGTCGGAATACTCGCGTTCAATGTGCGCTCGCACCGCCGAAACCAGCGCGCGCACCGTCCAGATGCGCCGCTCCGGAGGCCGAAAGTGGAAGCCGAGTTGGTCGGAAGTCGCCATGAAGCAGGTATGGATCTCAGTTTACCGCCTGGCGAGCCTCATTAAGCCCAGTCATCATTTAGAATTTGATGTTCGCCAGATTAGAACCCATGCTTACAGGCTCTGAAATTCGCCGCAAGTTTCTCGACTTCTTCATTCAGAAGGGACACCGCGAGGTGCATTCGTCGTCGCTCGTCCCGGCGAATGATCCGACGCTGTTGTTTACTAACGCCGGAATGAATCAATTCAAGGACGTCTTTCTCGGCCTGGAGAAACGCGATTATGTGCGCGCCACGACCTCGCAGAAATGTGTTCGCGCGGGGGGCAAGCACAACGATCTGGAGAATGTCGGGTTCACCAACCGTCACCACACGTTTTTTGAGATGCTGGGAAATTTTTCGTTTGGTGATTACTTCAAAGATAAAGCCATCGCCTACGCGTGGGAGTTGATTACTTCGCCGGAGTGGTTGGGGATTGAAAAAGAGAAGCTGTACGTAACGATTTTCAAGGGTGAGAACGGAGTTCCGCGCGACGTTGAGGCTTACGAT
>DATEBK010000118.1:0-13185 GCA_035287825.1 Terriglobales bacterium | reverse complement strand
GCCGGCAGAAACGACGCCTCAAACGAATTCCGCGCCAGTTCGCGCAAGTGCTCGTCCGTGAAGCCAAACGTCTCCTGCACCTGCGCGTACTCCTCAGTCAGCGACGTGTGAAACATCGCCGGATCGTCACTGTTCAGCGTCAGCATCAGTCCTTGATCGAAATATCTTCGCACCGGATGCTGCACCAGTTCGCATCCGCCCGTCCGCACGTTGCTTGTCACGCAAATCTCAATCGGAACCTGCCGCTCCGCCAACTCCTCAATCAATTCCGGATCCTGTCCGGCCGTAAGCGCATGCCCCAGCCGCTCCGCGTCAAGATTCAGAGCGCCCCAAATCGATTCCGGTCCCGCAGTCTCGCCCGCATGCGCAGTGAGATGCAAACCATGTTCCGCCGCCACCGCATAAACTCCCGCAAACCACTCCGGAGGTCCCGCCCGCTCATCCCCACCAATCCCGAACGCAATCACATTGCGATCCCGAAGCCGAATCGCCAGATCCACCACGCTGCGCGCTTTCTCTGCCCCAAACTGCCGCACTGCATCGAAGATCCACAAAAGCGAAATCCCAAAATCCTTCTCGCCTCGTGCGCGTCCCCGTTCCAGCCCCTCAAAAATCGCCACGAAATCCAGGTTGCGCCACAGGCAAACGCCCACCGATACCGTCACCTCCGCATGAAGAACATTTTGCTCTTTCAGTCGCCCCATCAGCCGATAAGTGATCAGCTCGTAGTCTTCCGCAGTCCGCAAATGTCCCGTCGCATCCTTGAACGCCGAGAGAAATCCCGCGAAGTCTTTGTAGTTATAAAGCTGCTCCGCTTCCCCCAGTGAAGCTCCCCCCATCCCGTGCCGCTGCCGAAGTTCGAGCAGTGTAGCTGGCTCGATCGATCCCTCAAGATGCAGATGCAGCTCTGCCTTCGGCAACGAAAGAACAAGATTGGACAGGTCGGAAGGCATACGGCAATTCTCTAGGGATGAAGGGATCCCACGACTTTCTTTTCTTTGCAGAACTCGCTGTGGTGCCGGCTATACATCGAATAGATCCCAAGCCCGATCGCCAGCCACGCAAAAAAACGTAGCCACGTAAGAATTGGCAGGCCACACATTAGCAACACGCAAAACACAACGCTCAACACCGGTGCTGCGATCCCGCCCGGCGAGCGAAAACCGCGGTGTCGCCCTGGATCCCGATAGCGCAGAATGATCACTCCGATCGACACCAGCACGAAGGCAAACAGGGTGCCGATATTGGAAAGATCCGCCAGTGTGCCGATATCGAGAATCCCAGCCGGAACGCCCACCACGAATCCTGCTATCCAGGTAGCCGTCGAAGGAGTCCGAAACTTCGGATGCACGCGGCCGAATAGCCTCGGCAGCAATCCGTCTCGCGACATCGCAAACCATACACGAGCCTGCCCCAACTGGAACACCAGCAGCGACGAGATCATCCCCATCATGGCCCCGAACAGGACTCCCAGCCGTACCCAGTGCAATCGATGCGACCCGGTTTCGATCGTCAGCTTTTTCAAACTGTTCACCACTGGCGCAGCATCGTCGAGCATCGATTGCCAGGGAACGATCCCGGTGAGAACGACGGCTACACCGATATAAAGCAGTGTGCATACCACCAGAGTTGAAATGATGCCAATGGGCAGATCGCGCTGAGGATTTTTCGCCTCTTCGGCAGCAGTCGAAACCGAATCGAATCCGATATAGGTGAAGAAGATGATCGAACCGCCTGTCAAGACGCCCGACCACCCTTGCGGCGCAAACGGATGCCAGTTACCGGGATGCACATAATACGACCCGGCGATAATGAATGCGAAGATCGCCGCGATTTTCAAGATCACCATCGCGTTGTTGGCTTCGGCTGACTCACGGATCCCACGCACCAGCACAACCGTAAGGATCATCACGATCAGAAACGCCGGAACGTTAAAACCGAAATGCAAACCCGGAGCATAAAGCGTATTGCCCTGTAGATCTGTCAGACCAGACGGAAGGTAAGCGGGCGAAATCCAACGCAAAGCGGGATGAAACCCGAACCAGTCGAACATGTCGACCAAATGCGCTGCAAAGCCGACACTCACCGCCATGTTGCTGACCGCGTATTCAAGGATCAGATCCCAGCCTATGATCCACGCAATCAGCTCCCCCATGGTCGCGTAAGTGTACGTGTAGGCACTGCCTGCAATCGGGATCATCGACGCGAGCTCCGCATAGCAGAGCGCGGTAAAAGCGCACACAATTGCCACCAGAACCAGGGAAAGCGCAAGCGCTGGCCCCGCTCCTGGGCGCCCCAGAGTGGCGCTGTGGCGGATTAGGTAGTCGAGTAGCGGAGCGTTTAAGATCGACGAGGTATCGAACTTCTGGCCCGCGATGGCGGTTCCAATGACCGTGAAGATTCCCGACCCAATCACGGCCCCTATGCCAAGCGCTGTGAGCGACACCGGACCAAGGGTTTTCTTGAGCTTGCGATCCGGTTCTTCCGAGTCCGAAATCAGCTTGTCGATAGACTTGCAGCAGAAGGCCTGCGTGTTGGAGGTACGAATGACCGCCGCTGGCTCCGTGGATTGCGACAAGAGTTCGTTCTCTCCTCACATAAATTTCGGAGGCGCGAACATACTGTCCGCGCCTCCAATCGCTGGAAGCTAGTGGCCAGAAGCTGGCCGCACCCTACCGTTTCGCCTGGCCGCGTGCCAGTTTTTTCACCTTGCGCTTCTTCGATCCGCGCGCGTAGTCGCGGGGCTTCTTCGGCTTTTCCGCCTTGCTCTTCTTGCGGGCGGCTCGTTTGCTTTTCTTGCGCTCTTCTTTAGTCAGCTTCTTTGTAGTTGCCATAATTGCGTTTCTCTTTTCCAAATTTGTTATCGCATCTAACTCTGTGATCTGAGCGTCTTTTCGCGCCCGGAAATTCTTACTCGCTCGTAGCTCAAGGCCCGAAGCTCTCTACGCCTTCTCCAGCTGCGCGTATCTCTCCACTAGCTTCTTCAAACCGAAGCGAGGAAATTGTACCGTAATCTTGGCGTCTTCCCCATCCCCTTCGCGCTGGTACACCGTTCCTTCCCCATATTTCGGATGCTTCACCTTTTGCCCTGGTCGAAATCCGCGCCTGCCCTTGGGCTCCTCGACCGGCAGTTTCGGAACACTGAACTTCTTCCCGCGCGAAGCAAAAAACTCGGCAATGTTATCGATGGAGTTGTAATTCCGCAGCGGCACAGGCGATTTGGCCTTGACCCTAGCCGGATTCCAATCCGCGCTCTGGTCCTCGTCTTCATAAGAGTAGTGCGTAGAATCGCGTGGCGCGGACATCGCCGTCCGTGAAATGCCGGTAGCCGAAGTCGTCGCAGAAGAATAAGACGACGAAGCCCGCCGTCGCGATCCCCCGAGTTCCTCCACCAACTGCGGCGGCACTTCCTCCAAAAATCGCGATGGGACGCTCGCCTCCGGCATGTCCGTCCCGTAGCGCCTCCGATATACCGCGCGCGACAAAACTAAACTGTCCATCGCCCGCGTCATGCCCACGTAACACAACCGACGTTCTTCTTCAATCGCATCCGGCTCCAGCATCGTCCTCGAATGCGGGAATAATCCTTCTTCCATTCCCGCCAGCACCACCAGCGGAAACTCCAGCCCCTTCGCCGCATGCAGCGTCATCAGCGTGATCTGCGCGTGCTCGTCATACTGATCCGCATCACTAACCAGCGCTGCATGATCAAGAAACTGATCGAGCGTTTCTCCGCGGTCCCTTGAGTCCATCGCCGCATTCACCAGTTCGCGTAAGTTCTCGATCCGCGAAAACGCTTCCGGCGTATCCTCCTCCTCAAGTTGTTTGATGTATCCCGTGCGGTCGATCAGAAACTTAAGAATCTCCGCCGTATTAGCCGCTCCACCCGGAACGCGAAAACCATTTTCAGCTTCGCCGCCAGCCGCCACGCCAACCTCTTCAGTGGAGCGGGTGGCGTTCCCGTGCACCATTTCATCCGCCGCCGGATCGTTCGCGCCAAAATCAAAACTGAAATTCCCCGGGTTAAAATCCGTATCGTCGATACGCGGTGTAGAAACAAGTTGTGTGGGGACCGGGCTCTGCCCCCTCCCAGCCGAATGCGGCTCAGCAGCGCTCGCTTCAGCCCCTACTCCCGCCGCGACCCGTTCGACGAACGTCCCCGCCAACATCGCCCGTCCATCCTCAATCAGATCGCGAAATCCCTTCAGCGCCACCAACGCCCGCGGCGTCAGCAACTGCCTCGCAATCGCTTCGCCCAACGCACCCCACAGCGACAACCCCGTTTCCAGTGCCAACCGTTCGATCATTTCGATCGTCGTTTTGCCAATGCCGCGCACGGGAGTATTGATCACTCGCAATAGCGAAATGGAATCATCCGGATTCTGTATCACCTTCAAATACGAAATCAGGTCTTTGATCTCAGCCCGCTCGTAAAACGAAAATCCGCCCACTACGTGATACTTCAGCTGATACCTCCGCATCGCCTCTTCAAATAATCGCGACTGCGAATTTGTCCGGTAAAGCACCGCAGCTCGCGCCGTCTCACCATTTTCGCCCGCCTGCCGCACATACCGGTTGATCGTATCCGCCGCAAACAGAGCCTCGTTCTCGCCATCCGGAGCCTCGTAATATCCGACCTTCGCTCCGCCCTGCCGCGACGTCCACAAATTCTTACCCTTCCGCCGTACGTTATTCCCGACCACCGCCGACGCGGCTCCCAGAATGTTTTGCGTAGAGCGGTAGTTCTGCTCCAGTCGTACAATTTTCGCTTCCGGAAAGTCGCGTTCAAATTCCAGAATGTTGCGAATGTCCGCTCCGCGCCACGAGTAGATCGACTGATCCTCGTCGCCCACTGCGCAGACATTGTGCCCTTCGCCCGCCAGCAGCCGCATCAGCTCATACTGCGGACGGTTCGTATCCTGATACTCATCGATCAGAAGATATCGGAATCGCCGATTGTAATATTCGCGCACCGCCGCCACTGATTTCAGCAACCGCGCCGCTTCGAGCAGCAGATCGTCGAAGTCCATCGCATTCGCTTTCATCAGCTCCTTGCGATACTCCTCAAAAATATGTGCGATCTTTTCCGATTTCGGGTCCGCGGACTGAAGATAAATCTCCTGCGGATCGAGCATGTGATTCTTGGCCCACGAAATCCGCCCGAGCACCGTGCGCGGCGTCAGCTGCTTGTCGTCCAGCCCCAGCCGCCGCATGATGCCCTTGACGACTTGCTGCTGGTCGCTCTCGTCATAAATAACAAAATTTCTCGTCAGCCCAATCGGAGGCTGTCCTGGCAGGCTCGACGGAATCCGCAAAGCCTCAATATCCCGCCGCAACACGCGCACGCAAAAAGAATGAAACGTGGATATCACGGGCTTGGCAACGCTGAATCCGCCCACGAGCTTTTCGACGCGCTCCGCCATTTCGGCTGCAGCCTTATTGGTGAAGGTCATCGCCAGAATGGATTCCGGCATCACCCCCATCTTCTCGATGAGGTAAGCAATGCGATAAGTAATGACGCGAGTCTTTCCACTGCCCGCTCCGGCCAGTATTAGAACCGGCCCCTCGGTAGTTTCGACCGCCTCCCGCTGCTGTGGATTTAGCTCGTCAAGAAAGGACAAAAGAGAATAGCTCCGCTGAATCGGTAACTAAATTCTACACGGTTGTATAATGAAGAATTGCACTCATGAAGAAGAACACACCAGTAGTCACGGCTGCGGAGATCGCCACTGACAATCCGTCGCCCCGTCGCCTCATCCGCTCTACCACGGTCCTCTGCGTCCGCCGCGACAACAAGGTTGTCATGGCCGGCGACGGTCAGGTTACGCTTGGAGAATCCGTAATCAAGCATGGAGCCAAGAAAATCCGCCGCCTCTATCAGGATAAAATCCTGGCTGGATTCGCCGGCTCGACCGCCGATGCTTTCACCCTCTTCAGCCGTTTTGAGGCCAAGCTTGATCAGTACCACGGCAATCTGGGCCGCGCCGCCGTCGAACTAGCGAAAGACTGGCGCACAGACAAATTCCTACGGCATCTCGAGGCCCTTCTGATCGTTACCGACAAGGAAACCACGTTCCTTCTCAGCGGCCAGGGAGATGTGATCGAGCCCGACACCGGCATCGCCGCCATCGGCTCGGGCGGCCCGTTCGCCCAAGCTGCAGCACAGGCCCTGGCCGATCACACTCAGCTCTCGCCGCGAGACATCGCCGACGAAGCCATGAAGATTGCCAGCCGCATGTGCATCTATACCAATGACAGGATTACGATTGAGGAGCTTTAGTGGTTGGTCGGTAGTCGCGAGTCGTTCGCAATTCGCGAATGATCGCAGCCTTCCCTAACGACTAACGACCAACGACGCATTTATGGCCATCTACTTACCCGGTACCGCCGAAGAAGAACAAGTAACACTCGACGAGCTCACGCCTCGCGAAATCGTCACCGAACTCGACAAATACGTTGTCGGACAAAAAGACGCCAAGCGCGCCGTGGCCATCGCCCTGCGCAATCGCATGCGCCGGCAGAAGCTCACCCCCGAAATGGCGGAAGAAGTCATTCCCAAGAACATCATCATGATCGGGCCCACCGGCGTCGGCAAAACCGAAATCGCTCGCCGTCTCGCCAAACTCGCCAATTCACCATTCCTCAAAGTCGAAGCTTCTAAGTTCACCGAAGTCGGCTATGTCGGACGCGATGTCGAATCCATGATCCGCGACCTCGTCGAGATCGCGATCGAAATGATCCGCGAAGAAAAGCTGGAAGACGTCGCCGATAAAGCAGAACTCAACGCCGAAGAGCGCCTCCTCGATATCCTTCTACCTCCGACGACCCCGCGAACCGACTCGGCCCCCGCCAACTCGGGGGGCGTAGTCATCGACGCTAGCACCAGCCTCACCGAATCCTCCGGCCGCACCCGCGAAAAACTTCGTCAGCAGTTGCGCGAAGGTAAACTCGACGACCGCACTGTCGAAATAGAAACCCGCGAACGCAATTTTCCGTCCTTCGAAATTATCTCCAACCAGGGCGTCGAAGAAATGGACGTCAACATCAAGGACATGTTGCCCAACATCTTCGGCCAGCGCACCAAGAGGCGGAAGATGAAAGTCAACGAAGCCTTCGAATACCTGATTCAGGAAGAAGAACAGCGCCTCATCGACATGGAGCAAGTCACACGCACTGCTATCGATCGCGTCGAGAATTCCGGCATCATCTTCCTCGACGAAATCGATAAGATCGCCGGTCGTGAAAGTGGCCACGGGCCTGACGTTTCACGTGAAGGCGTGCAGCGTGACATTCTTCCCATCGTCGAAGGCACCACCGTCAACACACGCTACGGCATGGTCCGCACCGACCACATTCTGTTCGTTGCCGCCGGTGCCTTCCACGTTTCCAAACCCAGCGACCTGATTCCCGAATTGCAGGGACGCTTCCCGATCCGCGTCGAACTGCAGTCGCTTACCATGGAGGATTTCGTCCGTATCCTGACCGAGCCTAAATCGTCGCTCACCCGCCAATACATCGCATTGCTCGAAACCGAAGGCGTCAAGCTCGAGTTCACTCCTGAGGCGCTGGTGGAAGTCGCCCGCTTCGCCTTCCGCGTAAACGAAGGCACCGAAAACATCGGCGCCCGCCGCTTGCACACAATAATGGAGCGTGTGCTCGACGAGATCAGCTTCGAAGCGCCTGAGAAAAAAGGTCAGGATTTCGTAGTCGACGACGCCTACGTGCAGAAAATGCTGAGCGAAATCGTGAAAGACCAGGATCTATCACGCTATATTCTGTAGAACAGAAACCATAGCCATACCAGAGAAGCGCCCTCACGCTGGGCACCGAGTGCTGGACGCCACTTCTCTGTTACTCTTTCCCTTTCCCCATGAACCGAATCCTCAGAAAACTCCCCGCGCTCCTGGCGCTCTGCCTGGTCATGGCCGCCTGTGCCCAGCTCGGCCCGCCGCTGCCGCCATCGCTTGAACTCCCCAAGGCCCCGTCCGATCTTCGCGTCATCCGCAAAGCTAATCGCGTCACCCTTTACTGGAGCGAACCCAGCCTGACCACTGACCGCCAGAGCGTGCGCTACCTCGGATCAACCCTCATCTGCCGCAGCCCGGAACCTGAAATAAGTGCCTGTGGAAATCCCGTCGTCACACTCCCAGCGCCCCATGCCCTAGTAAAGAAGTCGGGCTCGCGCTCGCCGTCACAAAAGTCAGCGCAAAAGACTGCCAACCAGAACGCCGCCCCGCAGACCTACACCGACACGCTGCCCCCCACCCTGCTAAGGGAAAACCCGGCTGCCGAAATCACCTACGCCGTCGAAGTGCAGAACGCGAATGCCCGCAGCGCTGGCGTGTCGAATCGCGTGCACGTCCCCGCCATCATGACGCTGCCTCCGCCAGCCGATCTGACCGCGCAACTCACCGGAGACGGCGTCATTCTCAGTTGGACCAGCACTGGCGGGCTCCATGACTCCGGCGCCGATCTCGGCGTTCAGCTCTTCTATCGCATCTACCGTCGCGACGAGATCACGGGCAAAGACGCGGTCGCCGCCGAGATCCCTTTAGGCGAGCCCGGCCACGTACATTTCACCGACTCCGCATTCGAATGGGAAAAAACGTATCTCTACCGCGTCACCGCTGTTAGCACCATCCAACGCCCCGACAACCAGGTGCAAGTTGAAGGAGACGACTCCGCAAACATTCGCGTCGTCGCGCACGATGTCTTCCCGCCCGCCATTCCCACTGGCTTGCAGGCCGTTTACTCCGGCGAAGGCCAAAAGCCGTTCATCGATCTCATCTGGGCTCCCGTCACCAACACCGATCTCGCCGGATACAACATCTATCGCTCCACGTCCGGCAACAACGCCATCAAGCTGAATACCGAGCCGGTAAAATCCCCCTCCTACCGCGATACTTTTGTCGTCTCGGGAATAACCTACACCTACACAGTTTCCTCCGTGGATGTGCGAGCCAACGAGAGCCCACGCTCCGAACCAGCCTCCGAGACCGTTCCTTAGCGAGCTTCGCGGCCGTTTTTAGCGCCCTTTGTGTTTAAGTCCCTTGCCTCATCGAAGCATCCGCGCGTTCTTTCACGCGTCGTATTCCTTCCCTCTTACGCCGAGTGCAGAAATTGTGTTTAGATATTGCTCTGATGAAATACTGCCGCTTCCATCTCAACGGCTCAGCCCATTACGGTCTGGTCGAATCAATCGCCGGTAACGACGAGATCACCCGTGTGCTCCTCCAGCCGCCGCAATCGAGCAATGGAGACGTCGAGGGCCTTCCCAGCCGCCGCATGGACCGCATCCCGCTATCCCAGGCATCGCTGCTACCGCCTGTCGAGCCTTCGAAAATTATCTGTGTCGGACGCAACTATCGTGAGCACGCCGCTGAGCTCGGCCACGAAATTCCGCAGGAACCTCTTTTGTTTCTCAAGCCGCCCTCTGCCCTCTTGCCGCCAGGCGGGGCCATCCTCCGACCCAAGGCTTCCGCTCGTACCGACTATGAAGGCGAACTAGGTGTCGTGATCGCGCGGAGTTGCCGCCAACTCACCGACGGCGATGATGTACGGCCTTACGTTCTCGGCTACACCTGCGTGAACGATTTCACCGCCCGCGATCTGCAGAAAAAAGACGGACAGTGGACTCGCGCCAAGGGCTTCGATACCTTCTGTCCCGTCGGCCCCGTCGTCGCCGACGGTCTCGACCCCTGGGCGGGAGTTTCGATCGAAACCCGCGTAAATGGCGACGTGCGGCAGTCCGGCAACACGCGGGATTTTATCTTCCCGCTTGACGTCGTCATCCGTTACATTTCGCAGATCCTGACCCTCGAACCCGGCGACCTGATCGCCACTGGCACGCCCGAAGGTGTTGCACCAGTTGTCGCAGGCGACGTGATCGAGGTTTCGATCGAAGGCATCGGTCAATTGCGCAACTCCGTCGCCGATCGACCGTAGCGATCCTGTGAATCCTACTTCGTCCCGGCGGCCTGTCTCAGCGCATGCTCCACCAGTTCCGCCGCACGGAGCAAACCATTCATTTCCTCTTCCCGCAGGCCGCTGAAAATCTCCGCCACCAGTCGAACCCTCCGCGCCCTGGCCTCCTGCAACAGTCGCTCTCCCTTGGCTGTTGCCGTCACCCGTATGCGGCGCGCATCCTTCGCGTCGGCTTCAATTCTCGCCAGCCCCGAACTCCTCAATCCCGCGACGATGCGGCTCATCGTCGGAGCCTTTACCTGCTCGGCAGCCGCCAGTTGCCCTAGCGCCATTGGCCCGCCGAATACCAGGATGGAAAGCGCCGATAGCCGCGCCGGACCGACGCGGGCCAGAACGTCCCGCTTGCGCGCGTAGCGTAGAAGATGAATGGCAGCAGAGTGCAGACGGTCCGCCACCACCAACCGTAACGAATCTCTCGAACGCGGCATGACCACATCAGCTTAACATCGCGAACGTTAGCATGGCTAACATTTTCTTGACAAGCGGCTGGTTGACTCTATAATTCGTTAGCAGTGCTAATCAACTAGCAGGAGGTACACCATGGAATCCCAACCCAATTTCGGAGAGTGCTTCGAACTTTTGAGGGCCGGCAACATCGACGGCCTGCGCCACACTCTCGAACGAGACTCTTCGGCCGCCGAGGCGCGCGATGCCGACGGCGTGAGCCTGCTGATGCATTCCCTCTATCGCGGCCACCGCGATCTGGCGGAAGTGATCGCCAGCAGGAAGAAGACCGTCGATATTTTCGAAGCGGCTTCGTTGGGCCGTCTCGATCGCCTGAAGGAGTGCATTCGCGACAGTTCGGGAGATGGTTCGGCAACTAACGCTCGCTCGCTCGACCTTCCCTCAAAAGACGGATTCACCGCCCTGCACTTCGCCTGTTTTTTCGGCCAACCCGAAGCCGCCCGAGTGCTGCTCGAGAATGGAGCCGCTGCGGATGCCATGGCCGCGAACCCCATGCAAGTCATGCCTCTCCATTCCGCCGCCTCCGTCCGCAACCTCGAAGCCGCCCGCCTCCTGCTCGAACGCGGAGCACCCGTCAACGCCCGACAGCAGGCGGGATGGGTTCCGATCCATGCCGCCGCCCAAAATGGGGACCGTCCTATGGTCGAACTCCTACTGCAGCATGGGGCTGACCCCACGCTCGCCAATCGCGAAGGCAAGACCCCAGCCATGATCGCTAAAGAAAAGGGCCACAATGAGATAGCCGATCTCCTGGGGAAGTAAACCTGGAGAAGTAAACTGACCCTTTCAAGGGCAAAAGTAAGAATGGGTTCGTCCGGAAGAAACCGCGGGGGTTCTCCCCACATTACTCAGGTCTTAGACCTGCAATCTTGCCGACGGATCTATGCATCAAACAATCTATAATGAAGGTCAGGTTCGTTTCCCGTGAACACCTGACTAAAGCGCACATCGTCAAGGCATTGGGATCAAGTAGCTGAAATAAGCGAGTGAAAATCTAATTATGTCGACAAAGCTGAAGGTCACCGTCATCGCCAGTTCGCTGGCGATTCTGCTATTCACGATTGTGGGCGAGTTTGTGCACGTTCGCGCGAGCTCGAATGATGGCGCTTATCGCCAGCTCTCGGTGTACAGCGAAGTACTCTCGCGCATTCGCCTGGAATACGTCGAAGAGCCGAATATTGCAGGCGTGACCGACGGCGCGTTGCACGGGCTGCTGGAGTCGCTGGATGCCAATTCGAGCTATTTGTCGCCCGAAGAGTACAAGCACTATAAAACCATGAAGAGCGGCGGCAAGGCCGATATCGGCGCTGCAGTGTCGAAGCGTTTTGGCTACGCGGCGGTCGTGGCAATCATTCCGGGAGGACCCTCAGAGAAGGCGGGGATTGAAAACTCCGACATTATCGAGTCGATCGAGGGTAAGAGCACGCACGACATGTCGCTGGCGGAAATCCACAGCATGTTGTCGGGTGAAGTGGGATCGACGCTGAACGTGGCCGTGGTCCGGCCGCGGCACGCCGAGCCGCAGAAAATCGTAATCACGCGGGATGTGGTCGTGATTCCGCCGGTCAGCGAAAAGATGCTTGGCGACAATGTTGGCTACATTCAGGTGGATGCCTTCCCTGAAGGCAAATCGCAAGAGATCGCCGACAAGATTCGCGATCTACAGCGGCAGGGAGCGAAGAAGCTGGTGCTTGATCTGCGGAATTCGGCGAGCGGGTTGGAGTCCGAGGGCGTGGCTACCGCGAATCTTTTTCTTGATCATGGCACGATCACTTACCTGCAGGGGCAGAAGTACCCGCGAGAGGCGTTTAATGCCGATCCGGCGAAGGACATCACCAAGCTTCCCGTAGCGGTGCTGGTAAATCGTGGAACCGCGGGGCCGGCGGAGATCGTGGCGTCGGCGATTTTAGAGAATGCGCGTGGCGACGTGGTCGGAGATAAGACCTTTGGCGACGGATCGAAGACAAGGCTATTTGAAATGCCGGACAATTCGGCGCTGATTTTATCGGTGGCGAAGTATTACACGCCGGGTGGAAAGGCTATTCAGGATACAGCCGTGACACCCAATGTTCTGGTCGCCGATTCGACGGCGGACGACGATGGAGGACTCCCGGATGAGGACCAGCCGGCGACTCCGGACGAGAAAAAAGAAGCGAAACCGAAAAGCCAGACCGACGATCAACTAAACAAGGCGCTGGAAGTATTGAAAAATCGGGATGCCAAGGGATAGGTCAATTCGAGGTTTTTAGGAGTTTTAAGGTTTCGGAAATCGCCCGCCAAAGCGGGCGATTTTTTTGATTGGAAGGTTCGGAATCGGGCGCGGTGTGCTTGGATTAACCGTGCTTTGCTTTAACATTGAGACATTCGTCCGTGAAACCTTGCCCTTGAAGATCATTTATCGACATCCTGAGACGGTAGATTTTGGCGGTCGGAAGGTTTTCGGAATCGTCGTCTTCGGGTTGCTGGTGCTGCTATCAGTCTTGGTGGGCGCGACTTCCGGGTTGCTTCTCGTCTATTCGACGGACCTGCCTCAGGTTGAAGAACTGGAGCGGTACCGCCCCAGTTCAATCACCGAACTCTATGATGGACAGGGACGGGTGATTGGCACTTTTGCGCTACAGCGGCGTGTTGTCGCGACTTATGACGATTATCCGGAGGTCCTTCGCAACGCCCTGATTTCGATCGAAGACAAAGATTTCTACCGGCACTCGGGCATCAACGTGTGGCGCATTGCCG
>DATEBK010000117.1:0-8537 GCA_035287825.1 Terriglobales bacterium | reverse complement strand
TGTATAGTTGCTTTCAGTCCTGCTATAGGCAAATTGGGCCAGATTCGTTGTATCAACTCGGCCGAAATTGACTGGTGAGCACGTCATCTTGGTTGGCCGGCAATTGTGACAACGTCGCTCTCGAAGTGTTGTAGGATCGCGGCGAACGCTTACGCCGTCGAACGCATACTGCTGGCACAGATGCCCCGGACACGAATTCGTAGCCGTATTCCCGGAAATTAACCTTCCCAGCCCCGACTGTAAGTGCGATGAGCGTGGCCCTTTCTTAGAGCTTCGGAGTGGGCTGTTTGCCCGAGATTGAAGGAGCGATGACGAAAAGCGAGACTGACTTGATCGCGGGGCGGCCCCACGTCACAAACAACAATGTTCGGCCTCCTTCAGGCGCGAAACGCGCGTCGTGTCGCCTTCGCATACTGTCGGCATCGTTGACGGTGCTCTTTTCAGTTGGTGCGTGGTCGCAAACCCAGCTCGCGACTGTTTCCGGCACCATCGCCGACCCAAACGGCGCCGTTATCCCCGGCGTCAGCGTCACGATCGTCAACCAAGGCACTGGATTGAAACGATGCGGTCTCACTGACACAGCCGGCGAATATCGTTTCGTTGGCTTGCCGACTGGAAACTATTCTCTTCGCTTAGAGAAAACAGGATTCCAATCACAGACACGCGACGGAATTCAGCTCACTTCAGCTGCTGAGGTAATGATCGACTCACGACTCGCGATAGGGAACATTCAACAGCAGACGACGGTCAGCGCAGACTTTACAGGGATCGATAAAACGACGTCGACGATCAATGCACGAGTTGCAGAGAAGAGCCTGACCGAACTGCCTCTCAACAACCGCGACCTATTGAGTGCGGTTGCCCTGGAACCTGGAGTCGCTCCCAACCCCAGCAGCTCACCCTCCTTGCTTTCAAGCGGTAAGGATGGGCAAGTGGCAATTAACGGGATACGCCCGAGTATGACGAACTTCCTGATTGACGGTATAGATGCGACCGATCCGGTCTGGGGCAATTCCCCCGCAGGCGCTTCCGGATTTTTCCTCGGCCTGAATGAGTTGGAGGAGGTTCGGGTTTTGACCCAAACCTTCAACGCGGAGTATGGCGGACATGGTGGCGCCGTCATCGAGATGATAACGAAGTCCGGCATGAACCAATTTCGGGGATCTTTGTGGGAATTGCATCGGGATGCGTCACTCGACGCCAAGAACTACTTCGATTTGGGTCCCAATCCGATCCCCCCCTTCGTCCGCAATCAGTTCGGCGCCGGAATCGGAGGGCCGCTGAAGCGTGATCACACGTTCTTCTTTGTCAACTATGAGGGGTTTCGCGAAGTTGAGGCATCCACGGCAATTGCTACGGTACCCGATGCCCTCGCTCATCAAGGACTACTGCCACCCGCTGGCAGTCCGACCGCCTGCAGCAACACCGCGTCCAGCGGATGTGTAGCTGTCCCGATTAATCCTCTGATACCAGCGTTTCTCAACCTGCTGCCTCCTTCGAACGGACCCGACAATGGGGATGGAACCGGCGAACTGATTACAGCTAACAAAGGCAGCACCCGTGAGGACCACGGTATGGCTCGCGTCGACCACAACTTTTCCAACGCGCATTCGTTATTCGCTCGATACACCGTAGATGACAGTTCTTCACTGGTTCCCTATGTGGGGACGCCGCCGGGCACCTATGCGCCGGGATTCCCGACTTTTCATTCCGCGCGGAATCAGTATGGCACTGTTCAGTACCGCGCCACATTCTCGCCCGAGTTGATCAACGAGTTGCGATTCGGTGTCAATCGGACAACGGCATCTTCTTCGATCGATAATACGCATCCTGGACTGTCTACTTCTTTGGTTCCTGGCCGGCCGTTCGGAATGATCGACATTACGGGAATGAGCCTGGTAGGAAACAGCGCGGCATTTCCTTTAGGCGACTTTTCCACCGTTTATCAAGTTCAGGACCAACTATCGCGTACGGTTGGTCGTCACAGTTTGAGATTCGGCGTGGAAGTTCGAAGGCTCCAACTCAACGGGTCGCTCGATTTCGGCGTTGACGGGCTGTATAGCTTTGAGGACCTGACTCCCTTCGGGTTTCCGGCATCCAGCGACAACCCCGCTCTCGAATTCTTCCTTGAAGGTTTGCCCTTATCTTACGTGGGGGTCAATCCCTCCAATGCCGATTCTGACCGCGGATTCCGTGAAACGATCGCGTCTGGTTTTGGCCAGGATTTCGTGCGCGTGAACAGCCGCTTAACCGTAGATATTGGATTACGCTACGATTTCTACTCCAATCCGACCGAGGCACACGGCCGTCTGTCGGCGTTTCGAAACCCCGCGACGGACTCTGCACCAACTGTCGGCAATCTGTTTGCCGGGACGCCGCTGGATCTTCTGTCGCCCGATGCAGGCTTTGCATGGAACGTCTTCGGGGACGGCAAAACCGTGATACGGAGCGGGTTTGGGATCTATCGCGATCAGCTGCCGGCAATCTCGTTCGATATCGAGCGGTTGTTACCGCCTTTCTTCAGCGTGGAGGAATTCGTTTTCCCTCAATTTCTTACCCCACAAAATGCCGCCGAGACCCAGTCGCTCGACGCTTCCGTGATGACCTATCACCCGAAGTTCCCGTACGCGATGGAGTATAACCTCAACGTGGAACGGGAACTCGCGCAAGGCTTGATCCTCAGCGCGGGTTACTTCGGGACGCGCGGCAATCACCTGATCCGCGAAGCCGAGGAGAATCCCTACGAGCCGGCGTTAGGCCATCGCTACAATCCGAACCTGGCATCACCTCTGTCAGCGGATTTGACTGACGGGCAATCCTTCTACAATTCCTTCCAGGCGTCCGTTTCGAAACGCTATGCCCACAGTCTTTCGTGGCAGTTCTCCTACACGTTAGCCCATTCGATCGATGATGCTTCAGTGGAATCGTCCGTGGAATCGGTGAATGATCCTCCTGATTCTCAGAATATTTTCGACCGCAAGGGAAGTCGCGGCCGGTCAGATTTTGACATTCGGCATAATTTCACTGGAAATGTCGTTTACGGACTGCCTGGAAGCGGACGCCTCGTGGGTGGGTGGCAGATTTCGGCTGTTGCCGACGTTCACAGCGGCCCCCCATTCACCCCAGTGCTCGCCTTCGACAATGCCGATATCCAATCGCTGAATACTGCTGAACGTCCCAACCTTGTTGGCAACCCTTACGCGGGTGTCTGCCCGAATAGGGTCCGAGTGGGTACTCCGGCCTGCTGGTTTAATCCAAGCGCTTTTGCCGTACCGCCTTCCGGTCAGTTTGGCAACGCCGGACGAAATATGCTGCGGGGGCCGAGGTCCGCGCAATTTGACCCAGCGCTCAGAAAAGATTTTGCGATCACCGAACAACGGAAGGTCACGGTTGGAGTGGAATCGTATAACGTGTTCAACCATCCCAATTTTGGCGTTCCGAGTAATACCCAGAGTCCACTTAGCCTGGGGGGCAACGGAGACGCCGTCTTCAAGGATGCGGCGGGGCATTTCGCCGATAACGTCGGCCAAATCCTGACCACCGCTGGCACCGGGCGCCAGATTCAACTGACCGCCCGCATTACGTTCTGAAGGGGGCGGGGAACTCTTCGCACCCGTAACTGCAAATGAACCGGAGGCATGCTCGCTCTGACCTCGTCATGACAAATACCCGGCTTCGTTCAGCTTTGACGAGTATGATGCTTCCAATGGCAGAAGGTCCTGAGTATGTGTTAAAGCCAATCCGGGATACCGGAGAATTCACGCTCTACCGTGGCGGGCTGCGCGGGGCCGCATCGCTGCTCCTTGTAGTTGCTCCGACCGCAGAACATCCATCGCCCCAGAGTCTGCGACGCCTAGAGCACGAATACTCGCTCGCAGACGATCTCGATTCTGCTTGGGCCGCCAAGCCTATCGCACTCACCCGCCACCAAGGGCGAACGATCCTTGTATTCGAGGACCCAGGCGGCGAGCCCCTGGACCGCATTCTGTGCCGGGACAAGGAGCAGCCCCTCGACGTGGCACTCTTTCTGCGGCTTGCGATCGACATCGCATTGGCCCTCGGCCACGTCCATCAGCGCGGCCTGGTCCATAAAGATGTCAAGCCTGAGAACGTGCTCGTCGCGTTGGAACCAAGCGGTGGCGCAAGCCATATCTGGCTGACCGGCTTTGGCGTGGCGTCCCGCCTACCCCGCGAGCAACGGCTGCCGATGCCGCTGGAATTTATTACCGGCTCCCTGGCCTATATGTCCCCGGAACAGACCGGGCGCATGAATCGATCGATCGATGCTCGCAGCGATCTCTACTCGTTGGGCGTCAGCCTGTACCAGATGCTTACAGGCTCGCTCCCATTCACTGCCGCCGATCTTTTGGAATGGGTTCACTGTCACATCGCACGTCAGCCTGTAGCGCCTGCGGATCGGCGCACCATTCCCGAACCGCTTTCCGCCATCATCATGAGGCTCCTTGCCAAAAACGCTGAAGACCGCTACCAAACCGCCGCGGGTTTGGTAGCCGATCTTGAGCGGTGCCTCGCGCAGTGGCAGAAACATGGCCGCATCGATTCATTCCCTCTGTGCTCGGACGATTTGTCGGACCGGTTGCTGATACCGGAGAAACTGTACGGCAGGGAGCGGGAGGTAGATGCTCTGCTTGCAGCGTTCGATCGTGTCGTCGTCGGCGGAAGGCCGGAGCTGGTTCTTATCTCTGGATACTCGGGCATTGGCAAATCGGCCGTCGTCAATGAGCTGCACAAATCCCTGGTTCCACCCCGTGGCTTATTTGCGTCCGGAAAGTTCGATCAGTACATGCGAGACGTACCCTATGCCACGATAGCTCAGGCATTTCAGGGCCTGATCCGCACCCTTCTGAGTAAGCCTGAGGCCGAGCTAACCAAGTGGCGAGACGATCTTCGACAGGCGTTAAGTCCGAATGGTTCGCTCGTTGTGGATCTCGTTCCGGAATTAAAATTGATCATCGGAGAGCAGCCACCTGTCGCCCCTTTACCACCTCAAGAGGCGAAAGCTCGCTTGCACCTTGCATTTCGAAGGTTCGTCGGCGTTTTCGCCCGCGCTGAGCATCCGCTAGGCCTATTTCTCGACGATCTACAGTGGTTGGACGCGGCGACGCTCGATTTCCTGGAGGATTTGCTGGTCCAGGAAGATCTGGCACATCTGCTGGTAGTTGGCGCTTACCGAGACAATGAGGTCGACTCGGCACACCCGCTGATGCGCAGGCTGGCGGCAATCCGTGAAACCAGGGCAGAAGTTAAAGAGATCCGTCTGATGCCGCTCGGCTCGAGGGACCTAGCGCACTTCATTGCGGACACCCTTCATTGTGAATCGCAACTCGCAGCGTCGCTGGCGCAACTCGTACACGGGAAGACTGCCGGTAATCCATTCTTCGCCATTCAATTTATCCGCGTCCTGGTCGAAGAGGGGTTGATTACTTTCGATCATGGAAATACCCGATGGGGCTGGGATCTGGATACCATTCACGTCAAGGGGTATACAGACAACGTCGTGGATTTAATGGTCAGCAAGCTGAACCGGCTTCCAGTCACCACCCAAAGAGCAGTCCAGCAACTTGCCTGCATCGGAAATAGCACCGAATCCGCCGTGCTTTCTGCCGTTCTTGAGACGTCTGAACAAGAAACCGAAGCTGCGCTTTGGGAAGCTCTCCAGCTGGAACTAATCGTCCGCTCGGAGGATTCTTATCGGTTTGCACACGATCGCGTACAGGAAGCGGCCTATTCACTCATTGCGGAAGAAGCGCGCGCCGAGGCTCATCTGCGGATAGGAAGATTACTCCATGTGCGCACCCCGCCTGAAAAGCGAGAGAGCGCAATATTCGAGATTGTCAATCAGTTGAACCGCGGGGCGGGGCTTGTTTCTTCAGAGGATGAACGGTTCCAGCTAGCTGAGTTGAACCTGATCGCCGGCAAGCGGGCTAAAGCGGCGACCGCCTTTGCCTCGGCTCTTCAGTATCTCGTCGCCGGCGCAGCACTCTTGATGGATGACAGTTGGGACAACAGCCACGATCTTATCTTTCAACTGGAATTGCATCGGGCCGAATGCGAGTTCCTGACTGGCGAGTCGACCATCGCGGCCGAACGAATGGAAATTCTTCGACGGCGCGCCACGGACACCATCGAATCAGCGGCAGCCACGTGTCTGGGCATCGATGTTTACTTGACGCTGGGTCAGATGGACCCTGCAATCGCCATCTGCCTCGAATACCTGCAATATCTCGCTATCGACTGGCCGCTTCATCCGACAGAGGAACAAGTAAGAAGAGAGTACCAACGGGTATGGTCACAACTCGGAAAGCGCGAGATCGAGGAAGTGATTGACTCACCGCTGATGAGCGATCCCACGTCCATCGCGACTCTGGATGTTTTGACTAGGATGTTGGCCCCCGCATTGTTTACGGATGCGAATCTTTATGCCCTGGTCATCTGCAGAGCAGCCAGTCTCAGCATAGAACACGGCTACAACGACGGAGCGTGCCTCAACTACGTCTGGCTTTGCACCATCGCAAGGCATTGGTTCGGCGACTACAAGAATGCATTTCGATTCGGTCAGCTCGCCTATGATCTGTTTGAAAAGCGTGGGTCGAAGAGCTTTGTGGATGCAACGACTCATGTCAGTCTCGGAAACAGCGTATTGCCATGGATGAGGCATCTCGCGGTCTGCACAAAAACGATGCGCCAAGCTTTTGAGAGTGCGAACAACGTCGGCTCACTCACGTGGGCCGTGTACAGCCGTCTCTCCCTGGTCACCCAGCTTATCGCGGCGGGAGATTCGCTCGTCGAAGTGCAAAGTGAAGCCGAGTCCAGCACCGCTTTGGCGCAGAAGGCGAAGTTCGGCCTCGTTACCTGCATGATTAGTACGCAACTTGGGATTATCCGAACACTCAGAGGCTTGACGAAAGAATTCGGCTCCTTTGACCACGCAGAGTTCGACGAGACGGAGTTCGAGTGTCATCTGCAGAGTTACCCGGGGTTGGTCCATTTCTGGTACTGGACCCGAAAACTTCAGGCGCGCTTCTTTGCCGGCGACTTTGCTTCAGCCCTCGAGGCATCATTGAAAGCTCAGCCGCTGGTTTTGACATCACCGAGTTTTGAGGTGGCAGAATACGAATTTTACAGCGCGCTTGCTCGCGCGGCGTGCTGCGATTCTGCGACGGCGGGCCAGAGACAGGAGCATTTCGATGCTCTCGCAGCTCACTACAAACGTCTGGCAATATGTGCAGAACTTTGCCCAGAGAATTTCGAAAACCGCGCCGCACTGGTTGGAGCGGAGATTGCCCGCATCGACGGCCGCACGCTCGACGCCGAACAGCTTTACGAAGACGCTATCCACTCCGCACACATGAACGGCTTCATTAACAATGAAGCGCTGGCCAACGAAATGGCAGCAGGCTTCTATCGAGTTCGCGGATTGGCGAAGATCGCAAACGCGTATCTGCAGGACGCCCGAACCCTTTACTCGCATTGGGGAGCTCACGGAAAAGTAAAGCAACTGGACGAACGGTACCGCCTGCGCGGGGAGCGGACATCTGCTTCTTCGGCTTCGATTGGCCCGCTAGCCGGACAGCTCGACATCGAGACTATAGTGAAAGCTTCGCAGGCACTTTCGAGTGAAATGATTCTGCCCAGGCTGATCGAGAAGCTCGTACGAATTGCAGTGGAGCATGCAGGGGCACAGCGGGGCTTGTTGATTCTGATTCGGGACGACGAGCCCCGGATCGAAGCCGAAGCCATCATCGGTCCGGGCGGGATCGAGGTGGTCCTTCGCCAGGAGCAGGCTACGCGGTCCGATCTCCCCGAATCCGCGCTGCACTATGTGATCCGGACGCAGCAGAACGTGCTCCTGGATGATGCCTCGAGCGACAACGTGTACTCGAAGGACGAATATGTGCGGCAGAATCGCTCCAGGTCCATCCTCTGCCTGCCCATCGTCAGGCAGGCGAAGCTTGTCGGCGTACTTTATCTGGAGAACAATCTGGCGCCGTTAGTCTTTACGCCAAGCCGGGTTGACCTGCTGCAGTTGCTGGCTTCTCAGGCTGCAATTTCGCTGGAGAACGCCAGCCTTTATTCCGACCTGCAACTCCAGGCTGGGCTGCTGCAGCGCCTTCCAGTCTCTGCCTGGACGCTCACGCCGGATGGGACACCGGACTTTGTGAATCAAGTTTGGCTTGAATACTCAGGTCAGACTCTCGAATTCCTCCGGTCGCACCCCGAGGCCTGGATGACCGCGATCCACCCCGAGGATCGAGAAGCAGCATCGAAGGCCTTTCGGGACGGAGTACGCTCAGGACTGGGGTTTGCGATGGAAACCCGGTCTCTCCGCGCTCAGGACGAAACCTATCGCTGGCATCTCAATCAAGCCGTGGTCCTGCACGACGCAGAAGGGAAAGCCCTCAAATTCGTCGGTACGACCACCGACATCGACGACCAGAAGCGGGCCGAAGAGGCACTACGCCAAGCGTTAGGCGATCTCGCACGTATCAACCGGGTGACCACCATGGGTGAGTTAG
>DATEBK010000116.1:0-1846 GCA_035287825.1 Terriglobales bacterium | reverse complement strand
ATCACGACCAAAGACGGAACGCAGATTTTCTACAAGGACTGGGGTCCTAAGGACGCACAGCCCATCGTGTTTCACCACGGCTGGCCTCTGTCGTCGGACGACTGGGACACGCAGATGCTTTTTTTTCTTGCCAACGGCTATCGCGTTGTCGCGCATGACAGGCGCGGTCACGGTCGCTCCTCGCAGGTGGGCACTGGCCACGACATGGACCATTACGCGTCCGACGCATCGGCTGTGGCCGAGCATCTCGACCTGAAGAATGCGATCCACGTCGGACATTCCACGGGCGGTGGCGAGGTGGCACGCTATGTTGCGAAGTACGGCGAGCCCCAGCGGCGCGTAGCTAAGGCCGTGCTTATCTCCGCCGTTCCCCCACTCATGGTCAAGACCGAGAAGAACCCGGGCGGCACTCCGATCGAAGTGTTCGATGGCTTCCGCAAGGCGCTGGCTGACAACCGGGCACAGTTTTATATCGATGTTCCTTCCGGGCCGTTTTACGGCTTCAACAGGACCGGCGCAAAGGTCTCGCAGGGAGTCATCCAGAATTGGTGGCGACAGGGGATGATGGGCGGCGCGCTCGCCCAATACGAAGGCATCAAGGCTTTCTCTGAGACGGACCAAACGGACGATCTGAAAGCGATCACGGTGCCGACTCTCGTGATGCAGGGCGACGATGACCAAATCGTACCGTACAAAGACGCCTCATTGCTGCAGGCCAAGCTGCTCAAGAACGGCACGCTCAAGATTTATCCGGGCTTCCCACACGGCATGATGACCACCCATGCCGACGTGATCAATGCGGACATCCTCGCATTCATCAACGGGGAGGCGGTCAAGGCTGCCTGATGCTTGGCCGCGTGAAAACCGGCATTGACGTCACGTCACAGCATTGCGCGCGTCTCTCGCGTCCCGCCGCCGAAACTAAACCTGCCTGGGAATTTCGACTACGAAGCGCTTTGGCAACTTGGCAGCTTCGGTTCCGCAAATATCCGGGCATCGACATTCCTTTGTGAGCATCCGGGATTCACCCCCTCGTCCATTCTGCGATGGTGGAATACCAGGCTGGAGTGCGATCAATCTTCAGGTCGACGATCATTTTCTCGAATCCTGCGCGATAGGCCCGGCTCATCTGGTTCTTCATGAACGATTCCGGACTCTCATTCCATACCTCGTAGATCAGAATGTTCTTCGGATCTCGCATGTCCCGGACCAACGAAGCCTGAACGAACGTTTTCTCCTTCACTATGTGTGCGAAGATATTCCGCATCTTCGCGGTGAATTCTTTCTTCGCAGACTCTTTCATACGAAAGCGAACAACGAGGGTAATCTTGACTGACATACCATCTCCTTTGAGGGAAACGCGGATCTCTCAGTTGCTCTTTCCAGAACCGCGTTATCAGGTCGCACTAGCCTTGTGTTCAGCTCTGGGCGGGATCGAGGAATGTGTAGAGCGCCTCAATCTTGCCGGCCTTTGAGACAATCACGTCGAGGCCTGTGACCGCCGGCTTTTTCCCCGCGGGGCCGAAGCCCCACGCCAGCCTTCCTATTCCGTTATGGGAGTCCGGCGCACCCAACTCGCTGAAAACGAAATCCGCAAACTTTAGCAAGAGGTGCTCGATAGCGTTGTCGATGGCTTCGGGTCCAATGTGCAGACCGTCGGGATCGATGAATACACCGTCAGACTCCCATATCGTCGATATGGCCATGCGTCGCTTCTCCGCGTCGCGCTCGCCGAATGCTTTCAGGTTCTTTCTTAAGAGATCGTCTACACTCTGCATCGCATTCTCCGTTACGGGCATAGCGCCGTTGTATCTGAGCCAAGCCGCCATCGACGAACAACTCCATG
>DATEBK010000115.1:0-2986 GCA_035287825.1 Terriglobales bacterium | reverse complement strand
CGGCTGCTTTCGCCGCTGGAGCCGAGGCCCATCTAACCGGAAGTCTCGCGGTTTGTGCCGGGAGTTGCGGCCCAGGCAACCTGCACCTGATCAACGGGCTTTATGATTGCCAGCGCAGCCGGGTCCCCGTGCTCGCGCTCGCGGCACAGATCCCGAGTGCCGAGTTGGGCAGCTCCTATTTCCAGGAAACCCGTCCTGAACATCTGTTTGCACAATGCAGCCATTACTGTGAGCTGGTGTCGAACGTTGAGCAGATGCCGCGGGTACTCGAGATTGCGATGCAAACCGCGATTTCCAAACGTGGCGTTTCTGTAATCGCATTGCCCGGCGATATCGCCATGAAAGAGGCTATCATCGATCACCCCCGGGCACGCTACCATGAGCCGTCGCCAGCGGTTTGCCCCTCCGAAGAGGAACTCAACGACCTCGCGAAGCTGCTGAATGGGTCGAAAAAGATCACCATCTTTGGCGGCGCTGGCTGTGCGGGAGCTCACGCAGAGCTGATCGAGTTCGCCGGCAAGCTCCAGGCGCCCATCCTGCACGCCTACCGCGGGAAAGAATTCATCGAGTATGACAATCCATTCGATGTTGGCATGACTGGGTTGCTCGGATTTTCTTCAGGCTACTTCGCAATGATGCATTGCGATGTATTGGTGATGCTCGGCACTGACTTCCCTTATCAGCCGTTCTACCCCAAAGACGCAACCATAGTACAAATCGATCTTCGCGGAGAACAGATCGGCCGCCGGACCAAAGTTGACCGCGGCCTTGTCGGGGACATAAAGACCACGCTTAAGGCATTGCTGCCAAAGCTGTCACAGAATTCGTATGACAAGCATTTGACGGAGTCCGTTGCGCATTATCGCAAGACACGCCAGAGTCTGGACGAGTTGGCAACCGGACGTCCCGGTCAGAAACCCATTCACCCGCAATATGTCACGCGAGTACTCGACAAACTCGCAGCTGATGATGCCATTTTCATGTGCGATGTGGGAACTCCCGTGATTTGGGCCGCGCGCTATCTCACGATGAATGGCCGTCGCAGACTGCTCGGTTCGTTCAACCATGGTTCGATGGCAAATTCACTTCCCCAGGCAATCGGTGCGCAGGCCACCTATCCTGGCCGGCAGGTGATCACTTTGTCTGGCGATGGTGGCATTTCGATGCTAATGGGCGATCTGCTGACTCTAAAGCAACACGACTTGCCAGTAAAAATGATCGTATACAAGAACGACGCGCTGGCCTTCGTGGAACTGGAGATGAAGTCCGCTGGTGTTCTGAATTTCAGCACCGACTTGCGCAATCCAGACTTCGCGAAAATCGCGGAGGGGGCGGGAATTCTCGGATTGAAAGCGGAAACAGCGGATCAGGTGGAACCCGCAATTGCAGAAGCGCTGGCACACGATGGCCCGGCATTGGTCGAAGTCTCCGTAGCTCGGCAGGAACTCGCCATGCCACCAACGATCACCTACGAGCAGGCAAAAGGTTTCAGCCTCTTCATGCTGAGAGCGATCCTTAATGGACGCGGGGATGAGATTATTGACCTCGCTAAGGAAAATCTGCTCCGATAATTGCTCCTTTGGGAAGTGAGTGGAGCAACAGCGCCATAACGGGCATTCCAGCAATTAACGGTTGCCAGCGGCGGTACGTAGTTGGTGACCGCTTATTTCTTGGCAGGGTAGCCGTGATGTAGACGTGGGGAGTTGATTTCGCCGTATCGGTACGAAGTCCACAAAGAATCCAGAAAGGTTCTTATGTCGAAAAAAGTTGCAGACGTTTTGTGGGAAATGCTGGTGAAGGCTGGAGTCAAGCGCTGTTACGGAATCGTCGGAGACGCTCTGAATCCTGTAGTCGATGCCCTGCGCCGAAACGGTGCAATTGAACTTATCGTTGTGCGCAATGAAGAGTATGGAGCATTCGCAGCGGTCGCGGAGGCCTATTTCACTGGGAACCCGGTGGCGGTGTGCGGAACTGCGGGACCCGGAGTTGTCCATTTGTTCAACGGATTGATGGACGCACGGAAAGAAGGTGCACCCATAATCGCTATCGCCGGAGATGTAGAGTCAAGCATTATTGACACTTCTGCACTCGAGGAAATAAATCCCTACAAGTTTTTTGAGGCGGCTTCTCTCTATACCGCGCGGCTGGTTAATCCGGAGCAGGCGCGCGCGGTCATCAGCACGGCCATCATCACCGCTGTTGTGGAAAAGGGTCCCACCGTTCTTGCCATACCGGGCGATGTCGCATCCGCCGATGCTCCAGACGAGCCTACTGACTTCACCATTCCAGCCCCCGCTGTCGTGAGGCCTTCGGATACAGACTTCGAAAAATTGGTGAAGATGATCGATGAAGCGAAAACGGTAGCGATCTTTGGTGGAGACGGTTGCAGAGATGGTCGCGACGAAGTGGTTCAACTGGCGTCCAAGCTGAAAGCCCCCGTCGGCTATGCTTTCCGCGGGAAGCAGTGGCTGGAGCATGACAATCCTAACGCCGTTGGCATGACCGGCCTGATCGGTTATGGGGGAGCGTACAACGCAATTAATGAAGCTGACCTTTTGCTGATGCTGGGCACCGATTTTCCGTTCTCAGAATTTCTACCCGGCACCAATGTGAAAAAAGTTCAGATTGACAAGAATCCTAAGCACATCGGCCGCCGTACAGCGCTGGATCTCGGCCTTGTCGGCGATATCAAGTCGACGGTCAGTGCATTGATTCCAGCCGTGAAGGAAAAGACAGATGGAAAGTTTCTGGCGAAGCAGATTGCGCACACCGACTCCTTCCACAAACTGCTGCAGCACTACGTTGAGAAGGGACCGGGGATAAAACCGATACGTCCTGAATTCCTCGCCGCGACGCTCAGCGAGCTCGCTGCGGATGACGCAATGTTTTTTGCGGACACGGGTACCGCCTGTATCTGGCTTGCAAGACATATCTACGGCGGAAAAAATCGCAGGCTATTTGGCTCATTCTCGTGGGCGTCCATGGC
>DATEBK010000114.1:0-2324 GCA_035287825.1 Terriglobales bacterium | reverse complement strand
CGGCGATGCGGTAGCTGCAGCGGCTGCTGATCGGACAGTACAAGTAAATATCGTCGGGGTTCGGCTGCAACGTATAGACCGGGTTCCACAGCGGCGCCCAATCAGGGTGCTCAGGGTCGGCGTGAAAGAAGGCAAAATAGCCGTAGGAGAACTGCATCATGATCTGGCGGTAAACGTCCGCACGATATCGCGGATCCTCCGGCCGCCAGGTGTTGGCCAGTTCTTCGACCGCCTCCTGCAGTGGCTTGAGATGGTCGAGTAGAGGCCCGATATGCTGCGTCATGGGTCAATGCCGGGGAACGTTCTCGAAGAAAGCGAGACCCGCCTGCTTCGGTAGAAAATACTCCAGATAATGTCCCAACTCGGTCGCGTCCACGAAGCAAACTTCCACCAGCGGATTATCGTTGTGATACGGAACAGACCAGCCGCTTTGCCGGGCTTTGACCATCACGGCATCCCACTGCTCGCGACTGCGAAGCAAGAAGCCGAGATGATGATGCTTGAGGTGGAAGCCGTCGCCGCGAGGCAAGCGCTCCATGTAAATATCGGATCCTGGGCCCGAAGCGCATATCACCTCGTACATGATCGTGCCAACCCAGGCGAACTCCGCGCGAATCTGACCGCCTGCGGGCATCTGGCCCTCCAACCGGCTGAACCTCTGAATGCCGAAGCGCGTCTTGAACAGATCGAGCGCCCGCTCCATGTCGGTTGTGACATAGGCCATTTGAAAATGCTCGGCGAGCAGTAGCCCGGCGCCGGGATCGCAGCAGGCCGCTGACCGTGAGAGCATGTGTTCCATCAGCAAGCGCCTCGATTTTCTTGAGCGTTGGCATTGATGCCGTCCATAACGAAAGCCTTGATGGCGGAACTGATTTCCTGATCGCCGGCGAGACCTGCGGGAAAAATCCAGTCCTTGAATAAAACACATCCGAGCACAGCGGCAAACGAGACTCGCACCATGAGGTTGGGGTCGACCTTCGGCTTTCCCACCATCCGGCCCGCCATCATGGATGCCCCACGCTCGAAGTAGGTGTTCAAGCTGTCGATCTCATCGATCCCATCCATGCTGCCGGGCGCGTAGGTCTGGGCAACCGCCAGCGACATGAGCAACTTGGAGTGTTGGTTCAAGAATTGTTGAAGTTCACTGATATAGCGGTGGGATTTGTCGCGACGCGATTCAGCAGGGGCGCCATCGGTTGGCTGGCTCGAGGTGAAATCCAGAAAATGCTGATTGAGGGGTTTGAACACCGCCTCACGGAATAACTCGATTTTTGAGGAAAAATATCGAAACAGCTGAGCTTCCGTCACCTCCGCATTGCGCGCTATTGCAGCAGTTGTTGCTCCGGTGAAACCACACGCCATGAATTCGTGGGCTGCGGCGCGAAGGATGCGCTCCAAATTGTCCGCGGTGGATCTCAGCCTTTTGCGCTTGGCGGAGATGCGAACCGGCCGGGCCCTTTTATTCTTCAGCAAAGCCACTCCTCATACCTACCCCTTTTCACGCTCACTGCACCGTCCTCGATCTTCCGGGGGCCGCTTGCCAGGACATGTGATAGCGAATACTATCACCCGCGTGTCACGCGCGTCGACCCATCACGAGGTGAATGATGAGTGGCCTAGATATTCGCGCCCTTCCAATCGGCGCCGAAATCCTCGGGCTCGTCGCCGGCAGCGAACGTGAGCCACGGATCCGCGATGCGCTCTATCGCGCCTGGCTCGAGCACGGCATTCTCGTGTTCAAGGGTGTCGACTCGATCGAGCGGCATTTGGACATCAGCCGGTGCTTCGGCGAGCTGGAGATTCATCCTTTTCCAGCGGTCCGCTCCGAACTCAATCCGCTCTTGATCGAACTCGGTGGCAAGAAGCGCGCACGGGCGTATGTCTTCGACGGCGACCAGATCAGAATAAACCGCATCGGCTGGCATCGCGATACCGCCTATACGCCCGATATCTGCAAGGGCGCGATGCTTCGCATGGTCGAAGTCCCGCGGACCGAGGGAGAGACGCTATTTGCCGACACGGCCAAAGCCTATGACGACTTGCCGGCAGAGGTGAGGGTTCGGCTCGAGGGCTTGGAGTATAAAGCCTCACTGCGTCTCGATCCGGTGGCGCAGACAAGGCCCGGTGCGTTCTGGAAAACGGCCCGGCCGGCTACCGAAGCGGAAGATCCCGACGGGCCGCCCGTTGATGCATTCAGTGCGGGCGGCCAGGCGATCTATCCTTCGGTCGTTCACCCTGTCGTGCTCGTCCACCCTGAATCCGAGCGGAAATGCATCTTCATCAGTCCAACCTATGTCGACCATTTCCTCGGCATGAACCCGACG
>DATEBK010000113.1:0-8031 GCA_035287825.1 Terriglobales bacterium | reverse complement strand
GGAGATCGCATCGGAATTCCAGTGTGGCAGGAGGACGACGGCGCGGCGTCCGCGAACTGGAAACCATCGGGCGTTCACCAGATTATTCTCGGGATAGGGCGTGACGACCGGCGAAGTGAACCGCAGAAAATCGGCATGCGTGCCGCGAACTTTTTCTTCGAGGCGAGGATCGGGAACTTCGCGGGTGCTGAAGACCTGAACTTCGCGGCGCTCCAGCCGGAAATCGGTTGGCTTTGGGTAAGAGTAAAAATTGTCGCTGTCGCCGATGATGCGGTCGTTGAAGCGGGAGAAATATTGCAGCAGATCACGGGAGTTTGGGCTGGCGGTTTCCGATGGAGGGCCACCGTTGCGGCCGGGCCAGTTCTGAGTCCAATCGACACCCCAGTCGAGCGGACGCACGACGCGGTTGTTGTCCACCGAGGTGAGGCGGGTCTCCCAGTCGTACATCCATTGAGCGTAGCGCGAGGGCATATCTATTCTAGAAATACAACAAGGGGTGTATTTTGACGACTGCAGCGGGTCTAATGGCGGGATTCAGCACTAAGCCGTCAGCCCTTAGCATTCGGTAACTCTGCCGCCGGAGGGTTTGATACGCGCTGATGGGCTGAACGCCGAGTCGACTGAATGCGGACAGCTCAGCTATACACTCTGGGCACGCGCTGCGAGATGCCGCATAGGATTTCGTAAGGCACGCTCTCGCACAGACGCGCCAGCTCTACCGCGTCCACACTGTAACCGTTATTTTTTCCGATCAGGATCACTTCGTCTCCGACCTTGACATCGCGAATGTGACTCACATCTACGATGGTCAAGTCCATGGAGACGCGTCCGACGACGGGCGCGTATTTGCCCGCTACGATTACACGGGCGCGGTTTGAGAGCAGGCGCGGATAGCCGTCCGCGTAACCGACGGGCAGCACCGCAATGCGACCCGGCGCGGGAGTCACGAATGTGCCCATGTAGCCGACGGCTTCGCCGGCCGCAACATTTTTTACCGTCAGCACACGCGTCTTCCACGAGAGCACTGGGCGCAGAGGCAGAGGGGGGACGGCTGCGGGTTCGCCGCCGCGGGTGAACGCCAGCGAATAGCCGTAGAGCGCGATGCCGGGGCGCACCATGGTTTTCCAAGTCTCTGGCCGAGCAACCATGGCGGCGGAATTCCCCATGTGCACTAGCGTTGGATGCAGGCCGAAATTTCGCAACACTGCTAATCCTTCTTCGAAGCGCTGTGATTGGCGAACGGCGTCGGCGGCATCGAGCACTTCGGCGGACGCGAAATGCGTGCTCACGCCTTCAAGAAACAGGTTCTTGCTCGCCGACAACATTTCGCCGAGACGCGGCAAGGCTTCCGGACACGCGCCGAGACGGTTCATGCCCGTATCAAGTTTCAAATGGATGGGCAAAATGCGCTGCCGTTTCTGCGCGGCGCGCTGGAGCGTGTCAATGTGCCAGGGTTCCCAGATGGTTGGAGTGAGATTGTGGGCGACGATGCCGTCTTCTTCACCCTTCCAGATTCCGGTCATCAGCAGGATGCGGGCTTCGACACCGGCAGCGCGCAAGGCAAGGCCTTCGGCGGCGTTGGTAACGCCCATCCACTTGGCGCCCTCGGATTCGAGCGCCAGGGCGCACTCGACCGCGCCGTGTCCGTAACCATCGGCCTTGACGACGGCGCAAATGGTAACGCCCGCGCCGACGTGCTTCTGCACGGCGTGGAAATTTTCGCCGAGCGCGGTGAGCGAGATTTCCGCCCAAGTCCGGCCGTCGAGAATCAGCGAGCGGCTTTCGGGTATTTGCGACAGCCTGGTGCGCGGCGCATTCACACCTTTGATTATAGTGACCGGTCGCGCCGCGCTGTTGGCACGTGAGTGTCGATGGTAACTGCGGGACCGTCTAATTCGCTCCGTTAGCCGCCTGACAATAGAAAGTTCACCGTGATTTCGGTCTCGACTTCGATGGGCTCGCCGTTGAGCACGTAGGGGCGGTAACGCCATTGCCGCACTGCTTCGATCGCAGCGGCGGAGAGCATCGGATGTCCGCGGACCACGACCAGATTTTCTATCGTCCCGGACTTACTGATAATCGCGCGTAACTCGACCGCTCCCTGAATGCGCGCCTGGCGGGCCAGCGGCGGATAAACCGGCTTCACTTCGTGGAGCAGGTTGGCCTCCGACAGGTGCGAGACGAGCAAGGGCTTGACCGGGACGGGACGCGGAGGAATTGCCACCGAATAGTTCCCGAAGCTTTCGGGTACATTGCCGGTGCCGCGAGTTCCCGAACCGATCGGCAAGTCCGGTGCGGACGAATCCGAGTTCGCATCATGCGTGCTCGGATCATTGACTGTTTGCGTGTACAGCGGAATCGACGTTGGGGCAACGATCTCGGGTCGCGCGATGGTGACAGGCATCGCATGATGCGGGCGTGCGGCTTGCGCGGCTGTCTGCGTTTGCGGCGAGAAAGTTGCGGGGGTGGAAAGTTGCAACCAGCGCACTTGCGGCGGCGCTACCCAGATCAACGAAATTACGAGCAGCAAACTCAAAGCGAGAGCTTGCATGGTGAAAGATGCCAGCGTGGTCCAACCGCGACGGGCAGAGTTGTCCCAAGTACTTTCCAATGTGCTGAACATGAGTTGTGCCTCCGTACGGGCCCGTTGTGATTACAGACACCTGCTGCGGGTGATTTGATCCCGAGCTTTGATAACGAGCTTTGAGAACGAGCTTTGATAACGAATGATGAAGGTGGCGAAGCGGCAATTAGACGGTGGTAACAGAGAGCGGTAACGAGCGCGGTTACATGAAAAAGACCGCGCTTGCGCGCGGTCTTCGAAGAAATCTCAAGAACTGCCTTGGAACCAAATGCAGCCGAGCGGTGTCGTTATTGTTTCGGCGGAGCACTCGTCGCCGGCTTAGCTGGCGGTTTTGTGGCCTTCGGCGTCGTACTCGGAGCGGGCGCGGCCACGCCAGATTGAACGTTGTAGGCTTCTACGATCTGCTGCGTGATATCCATGGATGGGCCAGACAAGATCACTGTGCCGCGCGGCCAGGTTTGCGCCGTGTCGGTGTCGAGCAGCAAGCCGTAGCCATTGTCGGTTACGTACTTCTGGATGATGGGAACCATTTTCGTCAGGATGCGGTTTTCGATTTCGCCAGCCTGGCTTTGGAAATCCTCTTTCGCTTCTTCTGCGGCGCGGTCGAAGCTCTTCTGCTTGGCTTCGATCTGATGGACCAGCTTGTCACGCGACTCGTCGTTCAACTTGTCCTGCTGCGTGCTGAGCTGTTTCTTGAGGCTATCGATTTCGTCGTTCAAGCCCTTCAGTTCGGCCTGCTTGGGTTCAAACTTCTTGCTGAGGGCTTCAAGATCGCGCTGCCCTTCGTTGGAGGCGGCGACTGCCTGTTCGACGGCGAGGGTGCCGATTTTTGTGCCGGTGAACTTGGCTGCGGCAGACTGCGCGGCAGAGGGAGCATCCGGGGCAGCAGCGGATCCAGTGGCAGGAGATCCGGTAGCCGGAGCCGCGGTAGCGGGCTTGGTTTGGGCCAGGGCGAAAACGGAGAGGCCGAACAGTACGGCCAAGGTGACGTGCGCAACCTGCTTGATCATTGGATCCTGAACTCCTTCAGATATTTCGGAAAATGCTGGATGTTTCCAGCTCGCTGGGCCCGCGAAACCAATCGCTACCCGAGCCTGTCAGTCGTCAGACCTGAAACCTTTAAAGCCAGAGAGCGAGCAAGGCTCGATTTTTTGCCTGGACTAGGCCCCGCAAACGTCCGGCTCTCTTCACGCTTAACGCAAGCGTGGTGATCAGGGTGTGGACGCCTTGCATTATACGGAGCGCATGGGAAGAGCGTCAAACGAGATGTTTTAGCAAGTAATCCCTCGCTTAATAGTGGAACCTGAACTTCACCTGCACATAGAGCTGGCGGGGCAGGTTCCAGTGAAATCCCCCGTAAGTCACGCTGTCGTCGTAGATGACGCGGTGGTTGGTGACGTTGAGTGCGTTCAATGAAACGCTGAAGCGATCTTTCATATCTTTGCCCAGGAAATCCTTGCCCAGGGCAAGATCGAAGGTGGTGTGGCCGGGGAGATAAGCGCCCGGATAGGGCCAGCCGGACACTCCCTGTTGTCCGTTGGTAAAGCCGGAGCCGTAATAAACGTTGGTGGAGGCATAAGAGCGCCAGGGGAGTGTGACATCTCCGCCGACGTTGAGGGTGTTGCGTTGGTCGTGGTCGAGCGGGCACAGGTAGGGGACCGAGCCGTCGGGGTTGGGCGGACAAACATCGGTGTTGTTCAACCCTCCGGTGATGACGCCGCCGGCTTCGGCGATCTGGTTCGAATACGCCAGGTGAATCTGGGCACGGTGTGCGATGCGAGGAGAGCGCAGCGTAAGTTCCCATCCGCGAATCAAGGCCCTGGTATCGGTGAGAGGAAAGAAGATGTTGGATGCGCCGAGATTATTGTGATCGAGAAAATTAGCGACATCGGTTTTGAAAGTGTCGGCGTCAAGCACCCATCCACGGTAAGGAATGGTGACACCGAACTGATGCTCCTCGTCGCGCTCGCCGTGGAGTGTCTTAAACGTACAAGCATATTGAGGCTCGTCACACAGCTCTTCAAGCTCGCCGGAAACGGTTTCGATAGGCGGCGCTTGATAGTAGTGTCCGTAGAAAGCGCGGAAGGTCCAACGAAGTTTTGGAACGGTAATGGTGGCGCCGAAACGCGGGCTGATGGCCGACTCGGAGACGGGAGTCTCGGGCGAAGAGGCGGGAAAATTGCCTTCGGAAAACCATGTTGGCCGCATACCTGCGGATAGAGTCAGCCAAGGAAAGGGATTGAATTTGTCATCGATATAGAAGGTTTCGAGATTGGCGGTGGGGCTCTCGTTGATGTTGAAGGGCAGGTTTCCGCTGCCGTCATTGAAAATGGCGCCGAAGGTTTGATTGTCGTGCTGATAGAAGCTGAGGACTCCAATCTGCAGATTATTTTTGTTGTAGTTGGCGGCGAAGCTGGCTTGTCCGCCGACATAGGTGGAGGCGCGGTCTTGCGTGGTGGCGATGGGAATGTCGTTGGGATTGCTGGCGTAGTCTCCGCTGTTGTAGTGGTAAAAGGGAGAAACAGTAGTCAGCAGATGGGAATTGAAAGTGTGCAGCCATGTGAAGAGAACTCCGGTATCGACCTCGGTTTGGTTATCGCGAAGATCGAGACTGGGGTACAGCCCGGTGAGCACTCCATCAACCAGTCCGTTTTCGATGTCGTTGGGATTGGGATCGTAAGGGATCTGGTAATAGTCGCGACGCACGGAGGTCATCAGGCGTAGCTGGTTGGAGGGGTCGGCGTTGAAGATGAATGACCCGAATCCGCCAACGCCGTTGACCGCATCGTGCACAACCTGCGGAACCGGCGGCTGCAAGCCGAGATTGCTGCGGTTGCCATTGACGCTGGCGTAATACGCAAAGCGGCCGGTGTGGCTGCCGAAGCTGAGCGCGTTATCGGTCTGGTAGAAGTTTCCGGCGGTGACGGTGAGTTCGGCTTCATTGTTGCGCTCGAAGCCGGTGCGGGGCACCACGTTGAAAACTCCATAGGTGCGGTCGCCGAACTCGGCGCTATAGCTGCCGCGGTTGACCTCGACGTAATCGAGATCTTTAGGATCGAACTGCGGGCCAAGATTCTGAGCAATGGCGGTATTTACGACGGGAATGCCGTCGAGGAGCCAAGTCGTCTGGTGGCCGCCGCGCATGTGCAGCATGTCGTGGGTCACGTACGCTCCGGGAACGTAGTCGGTGATCATGGACATGCTGTTGGTTTGATCGGCTCCGGGAGTGCGCTCGATGTCGAGACGGCTGACGAGGGTGGTGGGAGTAAAGCTGTCGGTAGCGACGACGGCAGGCTCGCCGGTGACAACAACTTTTTCATTGGCCGTGGCTACCTGCAGTTGAAAGTGAACCACCGGCACCGATCCCGAGATGACGGTGACGTTCTGCGCGGTCTGTGCGAATCCCTGGCTGGCGACACTGATGGAATATTCGCCTAGCGGCACGGCATTGATCTGAAATTGTCCGGTGGCGTCGGTGGTCACGCTCTTAGTCCACTCTGAGGATTGCGCACGGAGCATCACCATGGCGTCTTGCACAGGCCGATGTTGCGGGTCGTGCACGATGCCGCGGACGGCGCCATAGTCGTTGGCTAAGGCGAAGGGTGAAAACGACAATACAACGACGACTGCCAATAAATTGAGGCGAGCCATAGTCGGACGAGCCATAGTTGGACGATTCATCTTCGGGCGAGTCGTATTCAGGGGAGTCGTATTCAGGCGAGTCATGGTCGATAGATTCCTTGAGTAGCCGGGCCGAGCGGTTGCGGGCTTCAAGCTGCGAGCTTATGAGCTACGTGCTGCGAGCAAACGATACGAGTTCGCGCACGCGAGGAGTCTTGCAGCTTGAAGCAGATTCTTTTCAGGATGCGGAGTGCGAGGTTAGCTCAGGGGTGGGGCGCGGGCGGAATCCTGGCGTGCGACGTCGCTGGAGTGAAGGACTGCGCCCGGCGACGGCCGCGCGGACTCGACAGATAGATCTACGAAAGAAAGCAGAGGGGATGCGGGCTGCGCCCATTCCGAGGTGGTCGCGCCACAGCAGCAGCGGCTGTGGCAGCAATCGCCGTCAGCGGACCGGAACGAGGTATCGAATGTAGGAGCGGACGATGATGCCGGCCGAGGGGTCTCCGACTGCGCCATCGCGTGATGACATGACATTGACCGCCGCGCTGCGGGAGCGGATGCGTTCCCAGGCGCATTCGCCGACGAGTTTCCCGCCATGGGCTGGCGCAGGCAGTGGTTCGCTACGGGCGCAGCGGCGCAAGGCATCACCATCGGCCCGAATGCCGGGACGAGCATGACCAGCATCAGAAATCTGGCAGTCCAGCGAGATGCTCCCCACATTTGTGGAGAGGATAGCAGAAAAAAGTCCTCAGTTCACAGGTTCTCGGTTCTTCGTTCTCAACGAAAACCGCAGGCTCAGCGACTGGCAACTGCTGTACCATTTCCCCGTGCACGAGCTGGCGGAACGGCTGTTGGAGACAATTCGAAAGCAGGAGTCGATGCGAGCGGGAGATCGCGTGGCCGCGGCCGTCTCCGGTGGAGCGGATTCGGTCGCTCTGCTTTGCCTGCTGCTCGAATTGAGGGGCGAGTTGGGGATTGTGCTCTCGGTGGCACACGTGAATCACAAATTACGCGGTGAAGAATCGGATGGCGACGAGCGGTTTGTCGCGGCGCTGGCGCGGCAGCATGGCCTTGAATTGCACACTTGTGACGCTCCGATGGATGCGGGGCACGATTCTGGCATTGAGGCGGAAGCGCGCAAGAAGCGCTATGACTTTTTCCGGGAGTTGACTCGCAATGGCCGAGTGGTAGAGATCGCGACTGCGCATACGCTCGACGATCAGGCCGAAACAGTCCTGATGCGCCTGTTTCGTGGCACTGGCATTCGCGGACTTGCCGGGATTCATCCGCGCATCAGTCTTAAAGCCAACCGACTTGAAGTCGACACGCTTGAATGCGACAAGCTTGAATCCGACAAACTTGAATCCGACAAACAAGGACACGGCGAAGTGGTGCGGCCGCTGCTTGGCTTTCACCGCGTGACCTTGCAGAATTTCTTACGCGAACGGGGCCAGACCTGGCGAGAAGATTCATCGAATGCGGATACGTCATTTCTGCGCAACCGGATCCGGCATCGGTTGCTGCCTGTAATCGAAGAGGAATTTGGCGAGGCGGCAATCGAACACATGGCTGAACTTGCTGAGATCGCGCGCGCGGAAGAGGAGCATTGGGAGCACGGACATCCGGAGATCCGTGCAGAGATTTCTCGCGCCCAGATCTCGCGCGGGCACATCAGTGAGACGCCACCGGCCGTGTCTCTACCGGTGGGGCCGCTGCTGGCGCTGCCGCTGGCGGTACAGCGGCGCATGGTGCTCGCATGGCTGGAAATCAATGCGTCCGATTTGAATATTTCGTTCCGCATTGTCGAGCAGGCGCTCGATCTGGCA
>DATEBK010000112.1:0-17490 GCA_035287825.1 Terriglobales bacterium | reverse complement strand
TACTGGGAATTCGACGGCCATGCCGAATTGCCATGGTATGCGCCGCTATCGCCAGCGGCCTGGAAAAAGCTCTGACCCTGCGATGCCATCTTCTCGAAGTAGGGATCATCGGTGGTGGGATCCGCGGGGCTCCACGTCCACGACGAGCTCAGGTTTAACGGCAATGGAGAATGAGTGGTCATAGAACTCAACAGGGCCGTGTCGCTGCTGTCGCTGACGAACACATACACGGTGGTCAGGCCGGGGGCCATGCCGCCCGATTGAGTGATGTCAAGGGTCTGCTCAGTATCGTCGCAGCCTTGCGCGGCAACGCAGTTCACGCTGCTTCCGTCGGTGGAGACGCCGGTAACCGCGAAGCTCCGGGTTTGGCCAGCGTTTGTGTAGTAGGTGTTAACGTCGGCGATATCGAAGCCGGCGTATTCCAGCAGTCCGACGTTCTGGCCCGCGCCGGTCAGAGAGGTCCCTGCGTAGTAGGCGGCGCGCATGTCGCTGCCGCAGAAGGACGCTTCAGGGCAGGAACCAGTGGTGGCGTTGGATTTCACCTTGATGTCGCGGTGAACCAACAGGGAATGCGGAGTGGAATAATTGTCCAGACCGGTGACGTGCCACAGGGAGAAAGGCAGATCAACGGTTGGCTCGCGATCAGGAGCAAAGAAGGTGCGATTTTCGGTCGGATGCTGGTAGACAGCCATGCTCACGTGAAATGCCTTTTCGACGGCCGCTACTGGGGCCGTGAACTGCACGTCAAAAGCATCGCGGGAGCCGCCAATCATGGTGAAGCCATTGGCTTTCGCGAAAGCGAGCAGCGCGTCGTAATCTTCCTGGCTGGGGCCAAACCGGGCGGTAAATTCCGGGACGGTCACGTACTGGTGGTAGGAGGAACTGGTGGGGTCGTAGAGAGCCTGGACGAAGTTATCCAACTCGACTTTGTGGCGCAGCGCGAGAACCACGTCGAAGTGCATGGTCTGGCTCTGCGGGAGCAATCCAACCGGCTTCGCCTCACCGTTGGCAACCACGTCACGAACGTGACGGGTCAACAGAGGGTGGGATTCCGCTTGGCAAACGACATTCGCGCCCGCCACCATCGCGGCGAGCGTGAGCAAACAGATACCGAGTCTTTGAATCACAATATTCTCCTTTTGAGGTTGAGTGCTGTTCAGGTTGAATCCGAGTCTGGAAGATCCTTATGGTCGTAGCATGGCGTCAGAACCCACCTCTGACTAACATGCCTGATTGAACACCAGGGCACCCTCACTCTGGGGCGGCGAGGGTCATTCGCTAATGGACGTGAGTATAGCTCGGTATTTCAGGAAAGAACACGGAAAACCGCGAATTCACTGCTAATTTAAACGCACAAGTGCACGGTAATGCACATTTGTTGCAGCATGTGTGTCGTAGTTTTTCACCTAGGCTCAGAGGAGTGACTTCCGGAGGCGGGCCGCGTTGGAAGCCCGGATTTTGAGTTTATGACGCGGCCGTTTCCGGGTCTGGCTGCACGCTCAATCGGTGCCGCCGAAGTACGCGCCGCCGCTGCGATTCCTGGAGAGGCCCGCACGCCGCGATCGCACAGAGAACATAAAATAGGGCAGCATTCGCGGGAATCTGCAGATTGAAGTCGAGGAAGCTGTGCACCAGAATTCCAACGCAACCGAGAAGGGCCGCGACCGTCAATGCCCCGGTCGCGTTTTCTGTCCAATTCTGGAGCTTGCCTGAGGCACGTCGGAAAACCAGCACGAGAAACCAAGCCGCGATGGCAAATCCGGCCACGCCGGTTTCGACGAGCAGTTGTAGATAATCGTTGTGCGCTTCATTCACAAAGAAGTTGGTGTAGAAGCTGCGGAATCCCGGATAGACGACGGGAAAAGCACCCAGCCCCCAGCCAAGGAGCGGCCGCTTGGTAAACATGCGCAAGCAATCACGATCGATAGTTATGCGAACTCCGCCGCTGATTTCCTCGCGGGCTTCGGAGTGAATGCTCATCAGGCGGTGGGTAAGTTCGTTGCCGCCGATCCAGACGAGGAAAGCGATCACCATCGCCAAGAACACGCCCAGCATCAGGGGTTGCTTCCAATTGCCTTCTCGCTTGCGAAGCAGAAGGACGGCGAGCACCAGCATCTGCGCACCGAAGGCTAGCATGCCGCCCCGCGAACCAGAGAGAAAAATGCTTCCGGCCATCAGTGCGGCGATGGCTGCCAGCGCGATCCTTGCTCTCCCATTGCTGAAGCGAGTTGCGGCGAGAATCAGGGGGAAGGGTAACAACATCTCCATCAGGCCGGCGTAATGATTGTGATTGACATAGGGGCCGTATATCGATCCACCTTGATCCAGGCTCCAGATCCAGTAAAGCTTTCCGTTGGGAGCCAATCCTTGCAGGAGAGCAAACGCGGCGACCACTGCTCCGTAACCACTGAAGAGTTTGGCCATGAATTCAAATTGGGAGGAGCGCTGCAGAGTTTGGGTCACAACGAACACGATCATGCCGTAAGCCGCGTAGAGCAACACGTGAGAGTACGTCACCTGGCGATAGGCTGTGATTCCGACGATCCACTGCGTCAACACCAAGGCGAAGAACATCGCCATGGGACGGTAAAGCGGGTGGTCAAAGACATCGAGTTCCTGCCGATTCCACTGGCGCGTCGCCCAGAGTGCCAGCAGAAGCATGGCGCAAGCTTCCAGAGCAAACGTCGACCAGGGTTGAACCGCGCCAAAAGCCAACGGTCCCAATAAAAGAACGGCGCATGCGCCAGCCAGCAAAGTATTGTTGGTAAGCAGTGGTTGCGAGGCTTTCGCGACGGGCGCGGGTTCGGGTTGCGTGGCCAGAGCAGAACTCACGGAGTGTCCTTGGGAGTGTTCGGGGAATCTTCGGAATCAGCGGGGGAAAGTTCGAAATCGTCGAGCCAGAGTTTGCCGCGAATCGGCGAACCAGCGGGGAAACGCTCGATGGCCAGCACCAGCAGAGATGTCGTATTCGGGGTCGTGATCTTGGAATGAACTTCCTTCCAGAAGTCGGTGTCGTTGAGAAGATTGCTGGCAAAAAGAGGCGCGCCAGTGTAAGCGTCGCGCAATACAACCTGGGGGCCGCCCGCTCCCTCAAATTCCGCCGATTTGTAATAGGCAGAGAAGTCGTAAGTAGTTCCGCCGCGGACGGGGATCAATTGCGAAACTCCAGCGTCGCTGATTCCCGGCCCCTCGAATGTCAGAAAGAGGGAGCGGTGACCCTGATGGAAGGCGGTCGGATCAAGCAAGGGGCGGACTCCGGCGCGGTCGACGTAAGTCCAGTCGAAGCCTCCGTTTAGAACGTCGAGACTGAAATCACCGTTGACAACGAGATTGTCGTCGCTGGGCACGTAGGCGGAGAGGCCAAGAGTATCGGCGCTCTGCTCCCACGCGGTCATGGCGGCGTCGGGGCGGCGCGCTCCGATCAGATAGTTCACGTATTCATAGAGATAGCGGTTCTCGAATTTCTCATCCAACTGGGCGAGGCGCTGCCAGGTCTTGATGGTACCGTCGGTTTCCTGTTTGCCCATCAGCAAATGGAGGAAGGCGATGAGAGCATCGGCGCGAGGTGGAACCACGTCACGAAGCAACGACTCGGTGTCAGGACGCACTCGCCAACTCGCGCGCAAAGATGCGTCGGCAAGAGAAGTGTCGTTTTCGATGACGACGCGAAATTCGCGCAAGGCACGGTCGACGTCGTTATCGAGAAGAAAAAAATTCGCCGCTTCCCATGCCACATCAGGCGCGGTGGGATCGGCCTGCAAGGCGTGCTCCAGTGCGGTGCGTTGGCCGGAGGTGTCTCCGGTTACCTCGTAAGCACCAGCCAGGTCGAACCAATAACGGGCGTCGTACGGATTGAGCGCAACGGCAGCGCGAAAACTGCTAATGGCAGATTGGGGATCGCCAGCTACAAAAGCAAAATAACGTCCCAGCCGATAACGATAGTCCGCGTTTCCGGGCGAAAGCCACACGGCACGCTGAAGTTGGGGCAACTTCGGAGAAGACGCAAACGCGCTGGCGGCGAATTCCTTGGCAGTCAGAAAAAGATAGGCGCACGCTAACACGGCCACGCCGGCGGCCAACTGCCAACGCTGCCGGTTTGAAAGAGGAATGGCCATGTTCCAGTTTTCTCAGACCGCTTTTTCCGCGGTGTTTGCGGCTGGAGCGTCTTCCTGATAATAGAGACCGTATTTTCCCTGGTACTCGTAGTAATAGTAATAATCGGGTGATGTGAGATCGACGGCATTCAACAAAACGCCAGCCACGTGCGCATTGACCTGCATCAGGATGTCGCGGGCGCGGCGTAATGCCTGCTTGGTGGTTTGGCCCGAACGAATAACTAGGATGGTGGCGTCGGCGCGCGGCGACAACACGACCGCATCAGTTACGGAAAGAGTCGGGGGAGTATCAATAACGATGTGGTCATACATGCCGCGCAACTCCGCGATCAGGTCACGCAGATTGGAAGAGGCCAGCAATTCGGCGGGATTGGGGGGCGGCGTGCCTGCGGGAAGGATGAAAAGATTAGGCAGAATCGGAGATACAGTAATCGTCTGCTGCATGGTAGCGCTTCCGGTCAATACGTTACTGAGGCCACTGCGCGGGCCCATGCCAAGGGTCTTGTGAACGCTGGGGCGGCGCAAGTCCGCATCGATGAGCAGCACGCGAACTCCTTTTTGCGCGAGCACGATAGCGGTGTTAATGCTGGTCGTAGTTTTGCCTTCTTGTGGACGCGCGCTGGTGACCATGATGACTTTCGGCGGCGCTCCTAGATTAGAGAGCAAGAGCGAGGTCCGCAGAGCGCGATACGATTCCGCCATCTGCGACTGCGGGCGGGCTTGGGTGACAAGTTCCGGGACTTCCCTGGAGGCAGTTAAAGCCAGCCGTTGGCCTGCGGGGCCGCGGTTGGTTGACTTCGATCCGTGGGGAATCATTCCGAGGGAAGGAAGCGCCGAGAGTGCGGTTGCCTGCTCCGGAGTGCGCACGGTGTTATCCATGTTTTCGAGCACAAAGGCTAACCCCACTCCCGATATGACGCCGAGAACCAGCGCGAAAGCCAGGTTGCGCGGGATATTAGGTTCGCTCGGAGAAGTGGGGACACGGGCCGCATCGATGATGCGGAAGTTGTTGGAGCGCAATCCCGCAGTCACGCCCGCTTCCTTCAGCTTTTCCAGCAATCCCTCGTAGAGAGTACGGTTGCTGTCGAGGTCGCGTTTCAGGATGCTGTATTCGATGGCGCTCTCGTTCAGCTTGTTAGCTTCCTGCTTCTGTCTCTCAAAGGACTCGTGCAACATGTTTTCGCGCTGTAATGCGGCCAGATACAGGCCCTTGAGGTGATCGACAGCCTTGTTCGTTTCCAGTTGCAGTTGACGGTCGATCTCTTTGACCTGATTGTTGAGTTGCACAACCTTCGGATACGAGGGACCAAATTGCGAACTGAGCTCCGCAATCTGGATCCTGAGCGCGGCCTGCTGTTCGCGCAATTTGTCTAAAAGAGTGGAAGCGGCAACGCCGCCGCCTCCGCTGCTGTCAGCAATGATGGCGGCAGCGACCTGGACAGGATCGTTGGTCTGGGTCTGGCGGTACACCGCTTCCTTCTGCATACGGTCCGATTCCGCCGTAGTCATTTCCTTATTCAGTTCGTCGAGCTTCTCGGTGATGATGTTCTGCTTTTCGTCCGTGCCGAGGATTTCGTGTTCCTTCTGATAGCGGACAAGCTTTTCCTGAGATGTTTCCACCTTCATCTGCAAGTCGACAAGCTGTTTCGAAAGCCAGTCGGAAGCCTGCATGGTGGATTCGAACTTGGTTTTAAAGTTTTGCTCGACATAAGTAGACGCCAGGGTATTTACCACGCCGGCGGCTAGTTGTGGATCGGTACTGTCGAAATGGATCTCCATGATCCTGGTGTTGGGGATAAGAGTGACATGAAGCTTGGCGTGAAACATCCCCAGCAGGGCCGACGTCCGGTTGGAATCGGTCTGCAAAGCATCGGCGACGAGATTGGCCTGCTTTTGGTCGGAGTGACCACCAAACTCCGGACGCCGGTCGAGATTCAATTGCCGGATTACTTGCAACGCCATCAGATCGCTTTGCAAAATGCGGACTTCGGTGTCGAGATCGCTCTGTTCATAAACGTAGTCGGTGTCGGGCGTCGAGTCTTTGAACGCAATAAGGTTCGAATCGGCTTTGTTGACGGCAATGCGTCCGACGGCATCGTAAATGGGCGTCTGGCGCAGACTGGCCACGGCGACCGCCATGAAGATGCCGACAATCACCGTAATCACAAGCCACTTGCGCTTGATCAGGACCCGCATGTATTCGCGCAGGGTGGATTCCTGGGCTGGCAAGACGTTATAAAGAGCGGAACCGATCGGCCGGAGAAATTCGGCGGCGTCAGGCGGCAGCAGTCCGCGCGAACCTTCGCTATTGCGTGGAACCATAGGTCCCAATGACATCGTTACTCCTTAACCATCACTCATTCGACGGGGCGTAATGCCGCGTCCGGCACATTGGTTTCCGCTCCAGCCAGCCTTCCCACAGCATGCTGGGCAGACGGAAGCGGCGGTTGTGAGGAATTTGCCCTGATTCTAGCATTCCCGCGAATGAGAATTAGTTAAAAATTAAGGCCGCGGATGTTGCTTTCGATTCCTGTTTCACGCGTGCGGTTGTTCCCGCATCTCATCATCGATCAGCGTTTCCGCCGGCCCGTTCCGCGGCAAACCTCAGATATACTATCGATCACAAAGCGTCGGCACCAGCCATAAAGCGAGTCCCCTGGTTTCCACCCCGTTTCAGGGCTGGCGGGTGGCGGTCGAGTCGGCCGCGTAATTCGACGGCAGCCGTGCCCAAAGGAATTAAGAATGGTGAATTGGTCTCAGGAATCGATACTGGTAACGGGCGGAACGGGATCGTTCGGAAAGAAGTTTGTTGAGATCATGCTGCGCGACTACCAGCCACAACGGCTGGTTGTTTTCAGCCGCGACGAATTGAAGCAGCATGAAATGAGGACGTCGGGATTCGATCATCCTAGTCTGCGGTACTTTATTGGCGACGTGCGCGATGTGGAGCGGTTGAAACGGGCGCTCTCGGGTGTGACTGTGGTGGTGCACGCGGCTGCGCTTAAGCAGGTGCCGGCGTGCGAGTACAACCCGTTCGAAGCGATCCAGACCAACATCATGGGCGGCCGTAATGTGATTGATGCCGCCATCGATCAGGGTGTGCGCCGAATTCTGGCGCTGAGCACGGACAAGGCTGTGAATCCGATTAATCTTTATGGCGCGACCAAGTTGTGCGCGGAAAAGGTTTTTGTGCAGGCCAACGCTTATGCGGGCGCGCGCGATACGAGCTTTAGTTGCGCCAGGTACGGCAATGTGGTGGGCAGCCGCGGCAGCGTGATTCCGGTGTTTATGGAGCAGCGTCGGCGTGGCAGGATCACGATTACGGATCCGCGCATGACGCGCTTCTGGTTGACACTGGAACAGGGCGTGAAGTTTGTGGTGCGTTGCCTGGAACAGATGCACGGCGGCGAGATTTTTGTCCCCAAGATTCCGAGCATGCGTCTGGTGGACCTGGCGGAAACGGTTGCACCGGGATGCCAGGTGGAATACATCGGGATTCGTCCGGGGGAGAAGTTGCACGAAGTGCTGGTGTCGGACGACGAGTCGCGGCAAACGCTTGAGACCGAGGATATGTATGTGATTCAGCCGTCGCATCCGTGGTGGAAGTCGGGGAATTGGATCAGCGCTAAACCCCTGCCTGAAGGCTTTCGCTATTCGAGCGACACCAACGAACGCTGGCTGACGCGACGCGAACTGGAAGAACTGGTAATGCCCGAAACGAGCGCAGCGGAGGCGCTTCCGACGTCTGCCTAGCATAAATCCAAGCATGAGTTGCCAAGCATGAGCGCTTTGCAGGCACAACCGGAAACGCTGGCCGTCCACGGTGGTAAGCCAGTGCGGGAAAAATTGCTGCCTTACGGGCGACAGAGCCTGGATGACGGAGATATCGAGGCGGTGGTTGACGCGCTGAAATCGGACTGGCTGACTACGGGGCCAAAAATCGGCGAGTTCGAGGGGCGATTTGCGGCGTGGGTTGGGGCGCGACATGCGGTGAGCTTCAGTTCGGGAACGGCCGCGCTGCATGGCGCCGCGTTTGCCGCAGGGCTGGGGCCAGGGGATGATGCGATCACCACTCCGCTGACTTTTTGTGCTACAGCAAACTGCGTTTTGTACCAGGGAGCGACGCCGGTATTCGCTGACGTAGCAGTGGACACGCTGAATCTCGATCCCAACGAAGTTTCGCAGAAAATTAATTCACGTACAAAGGCCATCATCGCGGTGGATTATGCGGGACATCCCGCGGCGCTTGCGGAAATGGCGGAACTAGCGCGGGCACAGGGAGCGGTTCTGATCGAAGACGCCTGCCATGCTCTCGGCGCGCAGTATCGTGGGAAACGCGTTGGCGGCATTGCAGACATGACCGTGTTCAGCTTTCATCCCGTGAAGCACCTGACCACCGGCGAAGGTGGCATGGTGACGACCAACGATGAGCGACTGGCCGAGACATTGCGGCGCTTCCGTAATCATGGCATCAGCAGCGAAGCGCGCGAGCGACAGGACGCGGGCCAGTGGTTTTACGAGATGGTGTTGCTCGGCTTTAACTATAGGCTGACCGATATTGCGTGCGCTTTGGGACTTTCACAGTTAGAACGATTGGCACCAAACCTGGCCCGGAGACGGGAAATCGCAGCGCAGTACACCGCGGCGTTCGGCGGTTGGATAGAAATCAGGACGCCTGCGGTGCGCGACGATGTCGATCCGGCCTGGCATTTGTATCCGATTCGGTTGCATCCGGAATTGCTGACTGCGGACCGTGGAGAGATTTTTCGAGCGTTACGCGCGGAGAATATTGGCGTAAATGTTCACTACATCCCGGTGCACCAGCATCCCTATTATCGCGAGCGCTTCAGGAGGCGGGCCGAACTCGGCGAGAGCTATCCGGTAGCCGAAAACGCATATGAACGTTTGATCAGCTTGCCGATGTTTCATGCCATGACGGCAGAGGATGTGGGAGATGTGATCCACGCGTTGGGCAAGGTTTTGAGCCACTACGCACTTAGGGGACACCAGGCGAAGGGCGAGCACGCGGATCTGCTCCAGAGCGGGCCAGCAAGGTAATTTCATGGCGAAAGTTTCCGAATGGGTTGGATATCGGGTGCTGGTCGTTGGCTGCGGTTCGATCGGCCGGCGCCACGCCAGAAATCTTAAAGCGCTGGGACTACGGCAAATCGGTTTTTGCGACAGCAGTCCCGAAGCTCTGAAATATTGTCGCGAAGAACTGCAAGGAGAAACCTTCAGCGACTACGCCGAGGCGCTCGAGAAATTCAAGCCGGAAATTGTGCTGATCTGTACGCCTCCGGTGTGTCACGTAGAGCAAGCATTAACCGCGCTGCAGGCACGCGCGCACGTTTTTGTCGAGAAGCCTCTTTCCCATGAATCCAGCGGCATTGAGGCCCTAATTACCGAAGCGCGGCACCGTGACCGGATCGTTCAGATCGGGTACAACATGCGTTTCCATCCTGGCCTGCAAATTCTGAAAGAGTTGATCGATTCGGGGAAAATCGGGCGCGTGCTCTGGCTCAATGTTGAAGCTGGGCAGTATCTTCCCGATTGGCGTCCCTGGCAACACTATCGCGAAAGTTACAGCGCGCGTCAGGAACTCGGCGGAGGCATCATTCTCGACGGCTCGCATGAACTGGATTACATCTGCTGGCTGCTGGGACGGCCCACGGAGGTGACGTGCCGTGCCGAACACCTCAGCAGTCTGGATGTGGACGTGGAAGATTCGGCATGGATATATCTGACTTTTCCGGAGCGTCGGCGCGCCGAACTGCATCTGGATTTCGTGCAGCGAACCTACGCCCGCACCTGCAAAGTTGTGGGTGAAACGGGGACGGCACTATGGGATTTCAATATCCCGGAAGTGCGCTGGTTTTCCGCCGAGGTCGGCAGTTGGAGTGTCGTCCCCTACATGTTCGAACCCGACGATATGTACGTCGCGGAGATGGTTCACTTTCTTGAATCGCTCGGAAGCAGGACCGGGCCGATGGTCGACCTGGAGCAAGGCCGCGATGTTATCCGCGTAGTGGAAGCCGCCAAGAAGTCGTCGGAAGAAGGAAGACCGCAGAAGTTGGATTGGACCAGCGAACCGAGCGAGGGACCGGTGGTAGCCATCATCCAGGCCCGCATGGGGTCGAACCGGTTGCCGGGCAAGAGTCTGGCGCAGATCGAGAAGCGGCCGATGTTGTGGCATGTGATCCAGCGTGTGAATCGCGCCACCCTGGTCGATCGTGTGGTGGTGGCAACTTCCACTTCTCCGGCCGACGATGCCATCGAGCAGATGTGCCGGGAAGAAGGCGTGCCATGCTATCGAGGAAGCGAGAACGACGTGCTCGATCGTTTCTACTCCGCGGCGCGTGCGGAAAAAGCTTCGCAGGTGGTGCGCATTACCGCCGACTGCCCGTTGATCGACCCGCAAGTGATCGATCGCGTGGTGCGCCGCTTTCAGCGCGGCGATCTCGATTATGCGTCCAATGCCATGGTGCGAAGCTATCCGGACGGATTGGATACGGAAATTTTTTCGTTCTCCGCGCTGGAGCGGGCATGGCACGAGGCGGGGAAGAGTTCCGAACGCGAGCACGTGACTCCTTACTTGCGTTCGGACAAGTTTCGCACTGCCAACGTGGAGAACGGCCGGACCTCGTTGTATCAGCATTACCGCTGGACGGTGGATGAAGCAGAGGATCTGGAATTTATCCGCGCAGTGTACAAAGCCTTTCGCGGCAGAGAGAGTTTCGGGATGAAAGACGTTTTGGATTTGATTGAGAAGACTCCGGGGTTGGAAAAGATGAACTCGGAGATTGTTTCCAACCGCGGGTACTACAAAAGCCTGTTCGAGGAGGCGCGAGCGGTCGCGGCTCCGCTTCGGCCCCTGGAAAAGTCGAAAGCTTGGCTGGACCGGGCCGCGAAGGTGATTCCTGGCGCTTCGCAGACATTCAGCAAAGGAGCTGACCAGCACGTCCGCGGTGTGGCGCCGGTATTTCTGGCCAAAGGCAACGGTTGCCGCGTTTGGGATGTGGATGGGAATGAATACATCGACTATATCCAGGGTCTCTTGCCGAATATTCTCGGCTACGCGCACGAAGAGGTGAACGCGGCGGTGGCGGAACAGTTGGGGCAAGGGCACAGTTTTTCGTTGCCGCATCCACTTGAAGTCGAGTTGGCCGAGCGCCTGACGCGGCTCATTCCATGCGCCGAGAAAGTTCGTTTTGGCAAGAATGGATCGGACGCGACATCAGGAGCGGTTCGAGCGGCCCGCGCTTTTACCGGGCGCGAGCGCATCGCCTGCTGCGGCTACCACGGATGGCAGGATTGGTACATCGGCAGTACGACGCGCAACGCCGGAGTACCCGAGGCGGTGAGGGCACTGACCCATCCGTTCGCATATAACGACTTGGCATCGCTGGAAGCAGTGTTGCAGAAGCACCAGGGCGAGTTCGCCACGGTGATCATGGAGCCAGTAAACTTCTGGCCACCGGCGCCTGGCTTCCTCGAAGGAGTGAAGAGCCTCGCGCAGAAGCATGGTGCGTTACTCATCTTCGATGAAATCTGCAGCGGCTTCCACTTTGGTTTGGGCGGCGCACAGAAGAAATTCAGGGTGACCCCAGACCTGGCCTGTTTTGGCAAAGCCATGGGCAACGGTTTCCCGATTTCTTGCGTGGTGGGAAGATCCGATGTCATGAAGGTGTTCGAGGAGATTTTTTTCAGTTTCACATTCGGCGGCGAAGTTGCGTCGATGGCAGCCGCGATGAAGGTGCTCGACGTGCTCGAAACGACCGACGCGTTGGCCCGCATGGATGCAAACGGGCGCTTGCTGCAGGAAGGATTGAACGCGCTGGCAAAAGAGGCGAGATTGCAGGATCGTATCCAATGCATCGGCTATCCAGTCTGGTCGCTGATCAAGTTTTTCGATGGCGATGGCAAAGACAGTTTGTTGGTGCGAAGTCTGTTTACCCAGGAATGCGTGAAACGCGGAGTGCTGCTGCTGGCAACGCATAACATGACCGCGGCGCATGATCCGCTAGCGATTGAGCAGACGCTGCGCGTGTATGCGGAAGTGTGCAAGACGATGGCGAAATGGCTGAGCGAAACCCATCCGGAAGAGCATCTTGAAGGCGAGATGATTCAGCCGGTATTCCGAGTCCGCGCATAAGTCGATGGAACCCGCCGCACTGCTGATTCGGGCCGATGCGACTCTCGCGATTGGAACTGGACACGTGATGCGCTGTCTGGCCCTGGCCGAGGCGTGGCAAGACGCTGGCGGCACGGCCAGCCTTGCCGCCGCAGAGTTGCCGGATGCGCTTCTGCCGCGCTTCACGGCGGAAGGGATCTCGCTGGGCCGGGTTCACGCCCCTCCTGGCGGTCCCGAGGATGCCGGTGAGACGGTTGCGCAGGCACGCCGACTGGGAGCCAGCTGGGTCGTGATCGACGGCGATCGTTTCGATAACGAGTTTTTGCAGACGGTTCGCGCGGCTGGCTTTCGAGTGCTGCTGATCGATGATTTCGCCGACCGGGAATCTTTTCCTGCTGATCTAATCGTGAATCCGAACCTTGACGATGACGAATCGGCATATCGAAAACGCGGCGCCAGCGAGCTAATGTTAATGGGCCCATCCTACATTTTGCTGCGCCGCGAGTTCAGGCAGGGAATCGAAAAACGAGAGATCCGCCAGGCAGGCCGCAAAATTCTCGTCACCCTCGGAGGGAGCGACCCGGAGAATCTGACGCCGAGAATCGCGGATGCCCTGGCGCAGTGCCCCGATCTTGAAGTCACAGTGATCGCGGGAGCCGGCTACAATAATGCGGATGAACTGCGAAAGATGAAGGCGGCGAATCTCCGTGTTGTGTTCAACTCTCCCAACATGGCGCGGTTCATGAAGGACTCCGATCAGGCGGTCATTGCCGCTGGAGGCACGCTCTGGGAGCTCCTTTCGGCGGGTTGTCCGGTGTTGAGCTATTCTAGAAATATTGTGCAAGCCCGCGTCGTACAGACCCTGTCGCATCGCGGAGCGGTGGTAGACATGGGTGAGACCCGACGCTTTGATCCGGCAAAGCTTGTGGCCTCAGTGAAAGAGCTGGCAGATTCACGCGGGACGCGAGAGCGCATGACAGGTCTGGGCCGCACGCTGGTCGATGGTCTGGGAGCAACGCGTGTGGTCGAAACGATGCAACAACTAGGAGCGCAATGACTGTCAGCATGGTCCCTATCGCAGCCTCGGAACAGGACGAATTTCTGTCCATGGCCGTCAAGCATTTTTCCGCATTGAACCCTTCTTTTGTGCCGCAGGCCGACTGGAAAGAGCACTATTTCCCAACGATCATGGCGAACCCTCAATACTTTCTTCGTTGGATTATTTGCGACGGCAACCGGGCGGGATTCATTCTGATGGGCCTGGAGAAGCATAGGTTTCTGCCGCGGAAGGTGGGCGCCATTTACGATCTCTACGTTAGCCCCGAATTTCGCGGGCGTGGTGTTGCCCAGGCTTGTGGCGAGGCGGCAATTCGGGAGTTGTGGACACACTGTCCGTCGAAGATACAAATCGAACTGGCCAACGGCCAGAGCTCGTGGGCCGCGTTTTGGAAGTCCCTGGGATTTCAGAAGGCGACGGAACGATTCGTGCTTGGGCGGGGAAAGCAGCCGTGAAGATCGCGATTGCGCAGCCGACGTATCTCCCCTGGCTAGGCTATTTCGATCTGCTCGACCAAGTGGACACGTTCGTGCTGCTCGATACGGTGCAGTTCGAGAAGCAGTCTTGGCAGCAACGGAACCGCATCAAGACGCCCACCGGGTTGCAATGGCTCACGGTGCCGGTCGTGTTCCGCGGGAGGCTTGGCCAGCGGATCGCTGCCGTAGAAATCCGCGAGCCGGATTTCTGGCGCGACCATCTTCGCGCCATCGAATTGAATTACCGCCGCGCGCCGTTCTTCGACCGCTACTTCGAGCCTGTGAGCGATTTGATGCGCTCGGCAACTTCTCATCTCAATCTATCGAGACTCACAATAACGATGTTCCAATGGCTCGCGGAAACCCTCGGAATCAAGACGGCGCTAATTCCGTCGACTGAACTTCAGGTGGATGGGAAGCGAACGGATTTGCTGGCTGCGATTTGTGGTGCCACGGGCGCCACAGAATATTTATCACCATTGGGTTCAGCGGAATATCTGTTGAACGAATTGGCAATCCTGACAGACCGCGGAATTGAAGTCAGCTTTCAGCACTACGAGCATCCGGTCTATCAGCAACTGTTCCCTCCGTTCGAGCCGTTTGCCTGTGTCCTCGATCTTCTTTTTAACGAAGGGTCCCGCGCTCTCGAAGTCATTCGTAATGGCCGCCGGCAGCCATTTCTGCCGCACGAAGCCGCGTCGTTTCTCCAGAAGGTGGACTCCTGATGGCGCATGTCTTTGAGATTGGGGACCGGAAGATTGGAACTGGTGCCCCGGTCTACGTCATTGCCGAACTTTCTGCGAATCACAATCAGAAGTTCGAGCAGGCGGTTCGCATCATCCACGCAGCGAAGGATGCCGGGGCCGATGCGGTGAAGCTCCAAACCTATACCGCTGACACAATCACTTTGCGCAGCGATAAGGAATGTTTCCGCATTTCCGGCGGAACATTGTGGGATGGGCGCATTCTGTACGACCTTTACCAGGAGGCGTTCACGCCGTGGGAGTGGCAGCCGAAGCTGAAAGAGATTGCCGACCAACTGGGTATGGATTTGTTTTCAAGCGCGTTCGACGCTAGCGCTGTCGACTTTCTCGAACAGATGAACGTTCCCGCGCACAAAGTGGCGTCGCCCGAACTGGTAGATATCGGGTTGATCCAGAAGATGGCTCGAACTGGCAAGCCGCTGATTATGTCGACAGGGATGGCCACCGAAGAGGAAATCTCGGAAGCGGTCAATGCGGCGCGCTCAGCGGGAGCGACACAGATGGCCTTGCTGAAGTGTACGAGCGCTTACCCCGCGCCGCCGGAAGAGGCAAATCTGATCACCATTCGAGAGATGGCGCGGCGATTCGGTTGTCCCGTGGGACTTTCTGATCACACGATGGGGATTGAAGTTCCGATCACGGCAGCGGCTGTCGGAGCGTGCATTATTGAAAAGCATTTGTGTTTGCGGCGAGCGGATGGCGGACCGGATGGCGCGTTCTCACTCGAACCGCACGAATTCAGGGCGATGGTCGAAGCCGTACGCACGGCCGAAAAAGCTCTCGGCGCAGTGAGTTTCTCTTCTGGCGCGCGTGAGGCCGTCAGCCGCAGGTTTCGCCGTTCGCTGTTTGTGGTGGAGGACGTGAAACAAGGCGAATTATTTACCGCGCAAAACGTTCGATCGATTCGTCCCGCCGATGGGATGCATCCCCGACACCTAGGCGAAGTTCTGGGAAAACGCGCGGCCTGCGATGTTGAGAGAGGAACGCCACTCTCGTGGACGTTGATCGTTCGCTGATCACGTTTGGGGTCTCCGATGGAGATGCGGCAAGGCCTGCCCCAACAATGGAAGTTGATCAGGTTCCGGCCAGCACCGACTCCAGTTGTTCGGGAGTGATGGGTGTCTGAAGCCCGCCGCGAGTGGCTTCCGTAATTTGAATTTGTTTTAGCAACTGGGGAATCTCGCGAATTCGTTGCGGAGAATCGAGCGGATAGCCCGCACCGTACTTGGCAAACTGCTTGGCATAGCCATACCAGGACGCGTCGAACCAACTGCACAAGAAGCACGGTACTCCATGGAAAGTGCTTTCGACGGCCACGCTGGATTCGACCGTTAGACTGAACCAGGCCCGCGCGAAAAGGTCCGGAGTCATCACTCCCTCGCGTATTTCGACGAGATGGCGCTGCTCCGGAGGCAACACTCGGTCGATGATTGTTTTTCTCGTTCGACGACTCTCGAACGGATGCAGCTTGACGATGATTTTGCGGTTCGTCTGGCATGCGAGCAGGCACAATTCCGGCAGAAGTTCGGCGTAGAATGCTTCGACGCGGCCAGAGAAGAGTTCGTAGGCTTCAGAGTAATAGACGATCCAATCTCTTTCCTGTGATTGCCGAAGTTGCGGCGATTGGTGTGGGCTGGAGGGAGCGCCAACGACCACTTTGTCAGCGGGTAGACCGCACCACCCAACGGCGTAGTCCCGCGCCATGTCGCCGTTCATTAGATAGGTCTCGGAAACCAGGCGGCGGATTCCGAAAATCATGTTCAGGGCGCCATGATCGCAAAATGTAGTTTGCCGATTCCGTGATTTGGCCAACACAATCGGCAGCCGCGTATAGGGATTGTTTTCGTCGGCGGAAAGCACGCTTGTAACGGGTTCGCGCGCGAATACTTCGCGCCAGGCGTCGCGAACCTGCAGTCCGCTTTTCAGGAAGTTCGCGAAGCCATCAAACACATGCAAATCGTTCGCCAGACGGAGAAGGCGCGTCGTTTTGGATAAGCTCGTTTCGGAAAAATTGTTCCGCATGCCCTGCCAGCGCGCCAGCAGTTGAACGTATTCCTCGCGAGTTGATGGTAACGAGCCCGAAGCATACGAGGCGAGTGAGCGAAGTTCCACGTTAGTGGGCAGGTCTTGCAGGCGGCCGCTGCGGCGCGTGGCGACCTGAAGAAAACGACGGTGTGGAAGCATTCGGGCATACGCAACCTGAACCCGCGAAACATTGAGATATGAAGATGGAAGCAAGACCACCGACGGTGACGAAGGTCTGGACGAGCGCACGAATCGCCGCCGCAGGCTATAGTCGGTGTCCCATTTGTCGAGAGCGATTTCGATGAGTTGCGAAGGACGCAAGGCAAGTGCGGCCTTCATCCTGCTCCGTAATGCTGCGCTCCGAAATAATGACCGTTGCGATCGCGGGTCAAAATCGCCATTAGATTTTGGCGATAAGTTCTTGATCTCGCGGGTTGAGTTCAGGAGGAGAGAAAGCGCCGGCAAAGCCGAGTGATCGCGCGTGGCGAAAATGTCAGCCTCGTTCGTAATCTGTTCCGCGAGCGCCGACAGTAGCATGAGCTGTTCGAGCTGCGGGTAAACAAGGGCAGAAAAAGCATCCCACCAGTCCACCGATTCCGAATCAACCAACTGATCCAGGCCGAGGGCCAAAATCTCGCGCAATTGGCAGCGATGCTCGTCATGGTCAAGCGCGTCCTGAATATTGACAACGCGAGATCCTATGCGTTCCGATTGCCGCACATAGGCGTGGCGGCCGGACCAGCCGAGATCGATCACCAAGTCCCATCGGGTTCGTGCCCACTCTCCAACCTCAACAGAATCGTCGGGATGCACGAGCAGAACTTTCATGAGGGGGCGGATTTGCAAACTCGATCTGCGATACGTCGGGCAGGAAAAATCTTAACAGTCGCAGGCTGGCCTGAGAAGCGCGATGGGCTATCAT
>DATEBK010000111.1:0-1669 GCA_035287825.1 Terriglobales bacterium | reverse complement strand
TTGGGTGGCGCAGCCCTTCGGCGCTGCGATAAAGGCTTTGCTTTGAATCCGGCTTCAGCCGCTGAGGGACCAAAATTTCCAAGCTGCACCACTGCCGGCTCAAGAACCGGCTGGTGGAGACGCGATCCGCAATTCTCAATTTCGATGACGAAAGAACCTTCGCGCCAAGGCGGTCGCCGTTCCGAAAGGCAAAGCCGGAGAACCCCGCGTTCCTCAGTGCAACTGGTCAAGCTCTATGAAGACGAAGCCGTAGTGGCGCTCAATAAACCGGCCAAACTCTTGGCCGTGCCTACCGATCACTCTGATGCGCCCTCCGCACTCTCTCTTCTTTCGGAGGAACTGAGAGCCAGAAGACAGCGAGCCTTGGTCGTGCATCGTATTGATCGCTACACGTCCGGCATCCTGCTTTTTGCAAAAACTTGGCCCGATCGCGAGGCGCTGGTCCAGCAGTTTCTCCTCCACACTCCGGTGCGCCAGTATCTCGCCGTCGTTCGCGGACATCTCGCCGCCCCCGAAGGCACGCTCGTTCACCACTTTCGGCAAGAGGGAATGTTTCAAAAGGTGACCACCAGCCGCGATCCCAAATCGGCTCGCGCTGAACTTCGCTATTCCGTCGAGCGCCGTCTTCGGGCCGCGTCGCTCGTCCGCGTGAGTCTGGTGACCGGACTGCAGAACCAGATCCGGGTACAGTTTTCGGCCATCGGACATCCCGTCATCGGCGACAGAAAGTACAATCCCGCGGAAGCGTCGGAGAAACGAATCACTCGCGTCGCCCTGCACGCGGCCCATCTTGAGTTCACCCATCCGCGATCGGGAGAAATCGTCTCCATTGACTGCGCGCCTCCTCCAGATTTTCAGTCGTTGCTGCAGGCGTTAGGGCTGCCAGTCCAGAGGCGGAGATGAAACCTCGCAACAAATTTTCTCGAACCCGACCACCAGGTTGCACCATCCACTAAAGAGTTCGTTGTTGCCGGGGGAGGATCCCATGTCCAAAGTTAAGAACCAAGTTAAGATCAAAGTCAACGTCGCCGAAAAGTTTGCCAAAATCACTCAATGCTACAAACCTGCCATCGCCGCCGAACTCAACGGACAATACGTGAAGCTCGTCAAATTCGACAGCCCGTTTGTGTTTCACCATCACGACCACGAAGATGAAATGTTTCTGGTGGTCAAAGGCCGTTTCCGCATGGAGTTCAGAGGTCAGGATAACGACCGTCACGAGTGGATCGAAGAAGGCGAATTCATCGTCGTGCCGCGCGGCGTCGAGCATCGTCCCGTAGCCGAGCAGGAATGCTGGGTCATGCTCTTCGAGCCGGTCTCCACGCTGAATACCGGCAACGTCGAAAACGAACGGACCGTGCGACAATTGGAACACGTTTGATTTCGGCGCCAAATTGCCGATTACAAATCGCGCCTTACAAATCCCATGCAAATTACCGTCTATTCCGCCCCCTGGTGCCCGGATTGCCGTATCGCCAAGCGCTTTCTCGATGAGCACCACTTGCCCTACACCGACATCAATATTGAGACCACTCCCGGCGCAGCCGATGAAGTCATCAAACGCACCGGGCTGCGCGCCATCCCGCAGTTTGTGATCGATGGTGAGTGGGTACAGCCCTACCGTCCCGGCGAAGGCTTTCTCTACGAAGAAATGTCCAAGCGCCTGGGC
>DATEBK010000110.1:0-18175 GCA_035287825.1 Terriglobales bacterium | reverse complement strand
CCATGACGGCTTCGAGCGCTTTGGTCGGATCCACTTCGGTGATGACGACTTCGGCGCCAGCGCCGCGAGCGCGCGAAGCCAGGCCGCGTCCGCACCAGCCGTAGCCAGCAACCACGAACTTCGAACCCGCCAACAGGAAATTGGTTGCGCGGATGATGCCGTCAATGGTCGATTGTCCAGTGCCGTAACGATTGTCGAAGAGGTGCTTGGTATCGGCATCGTTCACCGCGATGATCGGATAGGGCAGAACGCCTTCTTTCGCCATCGCGCGCAGACGAATGACCCCAGTGGTCGTTTCTTCGGTGCCGCCGATAACGTTCGCCAGTTCCGCCTTGCGCTTGGTGTGCAAGATCGAAACAAGGTCCGCGCCGTCATCCATGGTGAACTGCGGTTTGTGATCGATCGCCGCCATAATATGCGAGTAATAGCTGTCGTTGTCCTCGCCCTTGATAGCGAAAACGGGAATGTTATAGTCGCGCACCAGGCTGGCGGCAACATCGTCTTGAGTCGAAAGCGGATTCGACGCACAGAGTGCTACGTCGGCGCCACCATCGCGCAACGCGATCATCAAATTTGCGGTCTCGGCCGTCACGTGCAGACAGGCGGAAATGCGGATGCCCTTGAGCGGTTGGTTCTTGATGAATTCCTTGCGGATGATCTGCAGGACCTTCATCGACTGGTTCGCCCACTCGATGCGCTTCTTCCCCAAATCGGCCAGTTCTAAACCCTTGATGTCGCTGGTAATGGATGTCGTAGCCATTTTTCTCCTAGTCCCCGGATGAAAGGTCAGAGGTTAGAGTTCAGATTGCAAAGCCTACTTCTGACCTCAATCTCGTTCCTTGCTTAATATCTATTTAGTGTTAATGCTTTATGCGGTTCGGGTTTCCACCTCTGACCTCGAACCTCTGACCTTATTTCCTGGCTCCGACCGGTTCACTTTTTTTGAGCCCAGCGTCGGCGGCCAGCTTGTCCGCTTTATCGGTCGCTTCCCAGGTGAAATCGGCATCGTTGCGGCCGAAGTGCCCGTAGGCTGCGGTCTTGCGGTAAATCGGACGGCGCAGGTTGAGCGTCTCGATGATTTCGCGCGGCTTGAGTTTGAAATTCGCGCGCACCAGATCCGGAATCAGCTTCGCATTGATCTTCTCGGTTCCGAAAGTATCCACCAGGACGCTGACCGGGTCGGCAACACCGATCGCATATGCAAGCTGAACTTCGCAGCGGTCAGCAAGGCCGGCAGCCACAATGTTCTTCGCGATATAGCGCGCCATGTAAGCGGCCGAGCGATCGACCTTCGTCGGATCTTTGCCGCTGAACGCGCCGCCGCCGTGACGTCCCATGCCGCCGTATGTGTCGACAATAATCTTGCGTCCGGTCAGGCCGGAATCGCCCATCGGCCCGCCGATCACAAAGCGTCCGGTGGGATTGATGTGGTACTTGGTGTCCGCATCAAGCAGGTTGGCGGGAATGACCGCTTGAATCACATGCTTCAAAATATCGGCGCGCAGTTCGTCGTTGCTCACGCTCTCGGAATGTTGTGTCGAGACGACAACCGCATCCACGCGCTTCACTTTGCCCGGTTCGGAGTATTCGACCGTGACTTGGGATTTTCCGTCGGGACGAAGATAAGGGCAGGTTCCGTTCTTGCGGACTTCAGAAAGTTTCTGGGTGAGCTTGTGCGCGAGTGAGATGGGGAGCGGCATCAGTTCAGGAGTCTCATTGCAGGCGAAGCCGAACATCATGCCCTGGTCGCCCGCCCCCCCCGTATCAACGCCCATGGCGATATCGCCAGATTGTTTATTGATACTGGAGATTACCGCGCAGGTGTTGGAGTCAAAACCGTACACGGCATTGTCGTAGCCGATGGATTGCACGACTCCCCGCACCAGGCTTTGAAAGTCGACATACGCTTTGGTGGTGATTTCGCCGGCGATGACGACCAGGCCGGTGCAGGTCAGAGTCTCACAGGCGACGCGGCTGCTCGGGTCTTCACGCAGGCAGGCGTCTAAAATAGCATCGGAAATCTGGTCGGCGATCTTGTCCGGATGTCCCTCGGTTACAGATTCCGAAGTAAACAGAAAACGATTGGTTGCTGGCAAGCTGGTATCTCCTCAAGGTGGCTGTTTGAGCCTTTTGCGAGCCTTCGCGTCCGATTTAGGCAGGCTTACGGAGCCGCAGGCTCGATCGGGGTTTTGCCTTAATGTCCTTCAAAACGGTACCAGAGATTCCCTGTGAAACGCAACGGAATTGACCCGTTACTGAGGGAGTTGGCATTGAGTGGGAACCAGATAAGGTTGAACGGCGAAGCCATGCGCTAAATGGAAGAAAAGAAAGAAACAACTTGACTGTCGCATCCTCGCATATCAGGATGACTGAGGGGAGTTTTTAGGGTGTCGAAGGCGGCGGTGAGGTGTTCGCCAATATTCCGTCAGGTCCGAAGGTTACGGTTTTGACTTCGCCATAATCTCCGCCAGGTTCCAGCTTCCTGCCATTGAGTCGAAAATCCAGTGCGCCCGCGTTTCCGGCCTTGACCACGATCTCCTTCCGGCCGTGGAAACTGCGCTCGCTGCCCGCAGTTAATAATTCAGACAAAGCTGGCTTGCCATCGGCCGTGATCGAAACCCAGGAGTCTTCACGGGCCTGAATAACGATCGTAAATTCGCCCGCGCCTGGGGCAGGGCTATCGGCTGAATTTCCCGAAGGCGAAGGAGTTGCCGCCGAACCCGTCCTCAAGCCGGAGTTGGTCGAGGTGAAGCTCGTCGAGTTAGAGCTCGTCGAGTTGGAGATCGTCGAGTTGGGCTTCGTCGAATTAGCGATCGCCGCGTTAGTGTTCGCCGAATTGGCGAGCGTCGAAGAAGCGGATTTCGGGGAGGCCACCGGCAAGCTCTGGCTGGTCGTGCTTACCGACGCTCGAAGCGACTGCCGATTGTGCTCGCGCTGGTGGCGGCTCCAGAGAGAAAGTGCGAGCGCGATGACCAGCAGGATGGCGGCGAACAGTCCCCAGGGTAATGAGCGGCGGGAATCATCGGCGCTCGCTTCCATGCGGCGGAGATTTTCTTCGCGGACGCGCTCTTCATTGTCGTTGCGATTATTGTTGTTGCGCTCTCCCTCCTCCCGCGCGCCGATTTCTGTGCGCGGCGGAGGCGCGTCGCCCGAGGCTTCGAGGTATTCGGCAACCGCCTGATCTTCGTCGAGACCAACGGCCCGGGAATATGCGCGGACAAATCCCTTGTTGAAGATGCCTCCCGGCAACTGGTTGAACTTGTCTTCTTCGAGTGCCTGCAGCATGCGAGTGCCGATCTTGGTGGAGGCGGAAATCTGCTCCAGCGTGATCTTGCGCTTTTCCCGCTCTTGTTTCAGCTTTTCGCCAAAGGAAGGCAACCCGGTCTCTCGCTTTCGCAGGACGGCGAACGGAATTTTACGCTTTCGAGAAGCAAGATCATAGGCTATTCCCGCTTGCCCGACAAAACCGACACCGCGCGACAAACAAACACCGCGCGACGCACAAACGCCGCGACAAATCCGTTGCGCCAACGCAGAACCGGGTGTAAGCTGTCCGCCTTCCCCTAAAAAGCAAAAGCAAAAGTTCTCGGGCCCAGGCGTCTCACTATCAGGTTTCACTGAGAGGTGTGAACTTGGAGACTGGTCATTCCGATTCTGCGCATGCGGTTTCTGCTGCGCACGCTGATCCCAACCGCAACCCCAGCCCCGACGACCCTCGCGTTGCCGTGATTGCCATTCACGGCGTAGGCCAGCACCTGCCAGGAGCGTCCGCCGACGCGGTTTCCACGTTGTTGCTGGCAATGGGCCGAAACAGAGTGGTCATGGGAAACGACGATCCTCCGTCGCCGGCTTGTCCCTATTCCGGCTTCGTCACCAAGGCGATTGACGTTCCGCTGCGTCCGGTGCAAGCGCCACCCGAGGCCGCGAGCCAGGCGAACTACCGCAAAAAGGGAAACTGGCTGTCCCGGGCATGGGGCATCTTCGATGAACGCCGCGGATATCTCGCCAAAGCCAGAGAAAACGCGGGTTTCGTTCCCTATGGATACGACAAGAGCGAGCTCAGGGCTGGCGAACCGGACCGCGGTGAATTTGGCTACCAATTCATGCTTACGCAGGTGTCAGGCTACAAGGGCGAGGTCGATCGCGATTTTCAGACGGTGCGCCTGGAAGGGAAGCGCGGGCCCAGTTCTCCGGCGGCGACGGTCCACATCTATGACGCCCATTATTCGGACCTCAGCAAGCCGCAGAGCAGTATCGTGAGCTTTTTCTTTGCTTTTTACCAACTATTGTTTCATCTCGCCAGTCTGAGTTTGCAGGCGGTCTACTGGGTAGAAGCCGAGAACCTGAAAGCCGAATCGCAGAAGGCCCAGGACAGATTGGCGGAGTTCAAGAAAGAACAAGAAAAGAAAATCCAGCATGAAGGATCAAAGATCGCAGACGAGGCTGAGACGGCCGCAGAAAACGCGGCGAAGCCCAAGAATGTTTGGCGCTGGCGCGTCGAGTCTTCCGTTCACGCCACCTCGATTCGTTTGCTCATCATGTGGATCCCCTTTCTGAATCTGATCCTGCTGGAAATCTCCGGCAGCACATTTGTCGGCAAGACACACGGTTGGGCTGGATTGCGCCTGCTTGCGCTCGCTCTCACGTCACTTTTGAGCCTGGGCGCAACTTTCTGGCTGTTGCGGCAGAAGGGCTCGCCGTCGCGGCCATTCTTTTGGGCCCTGGTGCCTATCTTTGGAACCGGCTTGGGCGTGCTTCTGTTGTGCGGATTGAACTGCCTGTACAGATGCATCTTTCATCTCGCCATTCCATTTTCTGAGACGCTCTTATTGCTGGCCTGGCTGATCACAGCCGGTCTCGTGCTTGTATGGATCGCGTGGAAATATGATCCGCTGCGTCCAGGAGCGCTGACCCTGGCTATCATTCTCTACCTGGTCAATGTTTCCTGGTTTCTGTTTTACCTCGTACCTCACGCCGCAGCCATTTCTGGCATAGGCAACAGTCAGGTGTCGACGGCCTCTCTCTGGGCAGCACAATGGATTTTCGGCGAGCTTCTATTGACCTGGATTGTCTGTCTGGGCTCCGCGTTGCTCAGTTGGCTGTTGAGCAGCTTGTGCAAGCTCGGCATCGATCAATCCGACGAACCAGGAAAACTTCGCGCCGCCCGGGCCCGTGCCGCGTTTAGAACCGGCCGCTTCGCCTTTGCTATTCCCGCGATCCTTTTCGTCATTGTGACCTGCGGCCTGTGGAGCGGAGTTCTGGTTGGCGGTTCCGACCGGTTACAGGCTTTCGAGGAAGTTAAGCCGGAGACTGTGGACCAGGGGCTCTCCTCAAGATGGCCGTCGTTCGTCATTCCTCGAATAGAACCAGTCGTAGATTGGGTCAATCAGGCCAGCACACCCGATAAGGCGCCAGAGTGTCCGTGCCCACCCCCGACTCCTGCGCAAACAGCTTTCTGGGGCAAGTACCTTCGCGGTCTGCTGCTGGTGAGCGTGACGCCGGGGCTGCTGATCACCATGGGCGCATTCCTGTTAGGCCTCTTGCTGCTCGTATGGGCCGTGCTTCCCTCCATCTTTTTCGAAGTGGTCCCGGAGTGGACCGAAGGCGCAGTCTCCGAACGCATTCGCTCGCTCGGTGAATGGCTCTCGCGCGGTCTCGACAACATCGCGATTCTCACGCGACTGCTATGGTTCGTCATCGTGCCCGTTCCCTTGATGTTTTTTGTTCTCGATTGGCTCTTGTTGCACAAGATGGGCGCATGGGGTTTGCCGAAATACATCATCTACGCCAGCAAACTCACGCTGCCGCTTATCGAATCCACCGGATTGGCAATCGTGGTTTCAGGAACGGCCGTATTAGGCGTCATTCTGAAAACCCTTACCACCGTGCTCGACGCCATTCTCGACGTGGACAACTATCTGCGCACTTCTCCCCTGGACGAGACTCCGCGCGCCCGCATCGCCGAACGTTGCGTTTCCCTGCTCCGTTATATCGCCGCGTATCGCGATGAGCAGGGCCGCCCCTACACGAAGCTGATCATCGTTGCCCATAGCCTGGGATCGATGGTGACCACTGATCTTTTGCGCTATCTGGAACGCTCGGCCAAGGACAGTCCCGACCCAGATCTACATCCGTACGAATTCCGCACGCAGCATATTCCTGGCGTCCCGCGGAAACTTCCCATCTGCGTGTTTTCCATGGGCAGTCCGTTGCGGCAGTTGCTGAATCGCTTCTTCCCCCACCTGTATTGGTGGGTCTCTGACATTCCAGACAATTCTCTAAAGCCACTCGGCGCGGCCTCGAGTCCGCCACCAAAGATCGAAGCTCCGCTGCCGCGAACCGATGAGATGAACGCCACCCACTGGACCAACGCTTATCGCAGCGGCGACTACATTGGCCGGTCTCTGTGGGTCGGCCAATGGCTGCAGCGGAACGCCACCGGCGACCCCAAGCAAGATCCGGACCTCGCTCACCACGGCTTCCCGCTCGCGTGCGCCGAAATGTGCATCGGCCTGGGCGCCCACACTCACTACTGGGATCGCAGCGCGCCGGAAATTGGCAAGGAACTGGATCGGCTGATCCTCGCCCCCTAGATCTTCGGATATGATCACCTCATACGATCCTTGGATACGACGGCTGCGGATACGACGGCATGCGCGCGGGTGGAATCGGCTGTCCATCGCCTGCTTCCGGGTGCGCAAGGTGACGTGAGTGGTACTGGTTACCTACGTTCATTGCCGATGCACCTCGGCCAAACCTATAATTTCTTACCAGCTAACCCATAGATTAGAGGAGTACATGCCGGAGGCCGCGGGCACATCCCCAATTCGCCTGTCGCAAGAGCTGACCATTTTTCACGATGTCGCCAAAGCGCTGACATCGTCGCTCAACCTCGACTCCATTCTGCAAACAATCATGGAAAAAATGGCGGAATATTTCCGACCCGACACCTGGTCGTTGCTCATGGTTGACGAAGAAAAGGACGAGCTCTATTTCGCCATCGCGGTGGGTGCCGCAGCCGAGGTGCTGTCGAAGGCGCGTCTTAAAGTAGGAGAGGGAATTGCCGGCTGGGTGGCGCGGCACGGTCAGGTGCTGATCGTGCCCGATGTGCAGAGCGATCCGCGCTTTTCCTCCCGGCTTGACGAAATTACGCAACTGCGCACCCGCTCCGTGATCTGCGTACCTCTGCGCTCCAAACATCGCGTCTTGGGCGTGATCCAGTTAGTCAATGCCAATGTGGAAATGAGCGAGCAGGAGATTTTCTTCCTGCAGGCGTTGTGCGATTACGCCGCCATCTCCATCGAGAACGCCCGGGCCGTCGAGAAAATCCAGGAGCTCACCATCACCGACGATTGCACCGGGTTATTCAATGCGCGGCATCTCCATAAGACGCTGGAAACCGAGTCCTACCGCTCGGCCCGCTTCGGCTACCAGTTCAGCGTGATTTTCATCGACCTCGACCACTTCAAGGCCGTGAACGACACTCATGGCCATCTGGTCGGAAGCCGGCTGCTCGCCGAAGTTGGATACCTTATCAAAGCGCAACTGCGGTTGATCGACTTTGCCTTCCGCTACGGCGGCGACGAATTTGTCGTATTGCTTCCGCAGACCAGCAAAGACCAGGCAGTTGTGGTCGCGAAACGCCTGCAGGATTCTCTGCGCGCCGGAACGTTCTGCAGCGAGCAAGGTCTCAACTTGAATGTGCGCGCCAGCATGGGCTTGGCGACCTTTCCCCATGACGCACAGACTCCGCACGACATCATCCGTCAGGCCGACGAGATGATGTATGTGGTGAAAAACTCGACCCGTGACAACATCGGCATTGCTTCACAAGGCCTGATGGAAGCGTAACTCTTGCCCAGTCCGCCAGTGTTAGCGCAGCCACGCATATCTGTAATCGCCCCGCAGTCGACAACCAGAACCAGCCAAGCTTTCTTCCATCGGTAACCGAGATGCCGTTACCGGCGCGGCCGTTACGGGCGTAATCGTGTCCGACGGATATGTGCTTCGGGACACGCTCATCCGGGCATACCCTGAAGCGGGGGAGAACCTGCGTCCCGCAGGACCTTTGAGCTGATGGAAACTCGTTGGGGCAAGCTACTGGGCAGATACGAAATCGTCGCCGAATTGGGCAACGGGGCGATGGGTGTCGTGTACAAAGCGCGCGATCCCAAGATTGACCGGTTTGTCGCCATCAAGACCATCCTGCTGCACCAAAGTGGAGTTCAGGAGCAGCGCGAGTTTCGCGAGCGTTTTTTCGTCGAAGCGCAGGCCGCGGGACGCCTGCTTCATCCCGGAATCGTTACCGTGTTCGACGTCGGCGAAGAGCCGGAAACCTCCGACCCGTACATCGTCATGGAGTACATCGAAGGCCAGACGCTGCGTGAGCTCCTCGCCGCGGGAAGCGGAAAGCTGCCATTGGCTACGGCGCTGCAAATCATTCAGGAGCTGGCCGAAGCGCTCGACTATGCGCATGCTCAGGGCGTCGTCCATCGCGACATCAAGCCCGCCAATATTCTGGTGACCAAAGAAGGACAAGCGAAGATCGGTGACTTCGGCATCGCGCAACTGGATCTGTCCCACATAACCCTGCCGGGCCGGGTAGTGGGTACCCCGGCTTACATGTCTCCGGAACAACTCGATGGCCGGCAGGTGGATGGCCGCTCAGATCTGTTTTCCCTCGGAGCCATCCTCTACTCTCTGGTCACCGGCTTCAGCCCGTTTCAGGGAAACAGCGCGACCACCGTCTGCTTCAAAGTGGCGAATCGCGACCCTCTGCAAGCAACGGCATTGGCTCCCGAGCTGCCTCCTGACCTAGATTTCGTAATCACTCGCGCTCTGGCCAAAGATCCGGCCGACCGCTATCAGCGCGGAATCGAATTTGCTCTTGATCTCCAGGAACTGCGCCACCGTCCTCCTGCCGCTCGCAAAGGCACTCTCTGGTTTTCGCCATCGGACGCGCGTCGAACTTGGCTGGATGCAGCTACGAAGCTGGAAGATCTGTCTGACGACCCTGCATCCCAGAATCCGTCAAAGTCGACTGGGCGCTTGCCATCTTACAAAGGAAAGCCTCGCCCCTGGCATTCAATGTTCAACTCGTCAGTGCTCGCCGGCCCATTGGTTGCCCTCGTTCTGGCGGCAATGGTCGTGGGTTTTTTTGCGTGGCGCCAAGTTCGGACGCCGGGTAACGCGCGGCAAAACCCGGTTGTGCCTCCGGTCGAATCTGTGACTCATACCGATGCCGTGAAAGACATTCTGGCTAAAGCCGACCGCGAGGCCGCTGCGATTGCTCCGGCGACTCCCGAACCAGATTCTGCCGAGAATGAGAAACTCGGGACCGGTGCTGTTCGAAAGATTTCTGTGGCCCCGAAAATTAAAACGAAGCCCGCGCTATCTAAGGCCGGCACCGTGGCGATTCCGGCCAACGCCGTCTCGAAGCCCGCGGAGACAGGACAAGTGCCGCCTCCCGCTCCGGCGGTCGCCGACTCAAACGTCGAGATACGCGTCGACAACCACTTCGCGGATGCGAGCCTCTCGGTTTGGGTCGACGATCATCCCGTCTATGAACACGCTCTGCGCGACGGCCACAAGAAACGCCTGGTGCTGCTGGGTGGAGGAGTCAAAGAAGCCATAACGATTCCCGTCCCCGCCGGCACTCACACTCTGCGCCTCGAAGTGCGGTCAGTTGCAGAGCAATACGACGAATCCAAAACCGTTGCCGGCGAGTTTCTTAAAAATGGGGAGAAGGTCGTGTCGGTAGATTTCGAGAAGCACACCAAAGAGATGCGTGTAACGCTGGGCGGCGGGTAAGCCCCGCAATATTCGCAATCAACTCCGAATCCTCAGAATGGCTTTTCGGTGAAGTTGCTTGGCGGGGATTGTTTCTCCCGTTTCTGGAGTTGCGGTTCCTGATCGCTTTTCGGCTGTGAATTAACCGGCTCCGGATTCCGCGCAAAGGGGTTGGCTGGCGCCGCCGGATTCACACCGAAATCCCACACATAAAGGTTCATGCTGTCTTTGCCCAGCATCTCGGCGACTGCGTATTCTCCCGTTGCCATCGGCTCTGTGGGAGCGAGTTTCACCCAGCCTCCGGTCATGGTCGTGGCTGTGGTTGCAATGAATCGTTCGTCGGTTTTCGTCTTTCCCGTGACCGCAATCTTGATGGCTCCAGCCGTGCGCTTGTTGCCTTTTACGTCAACCCGAATGATCTTATAGCGCTCGGACGGCGGGAGCGGCGGCGGATCGCCTGGAATTTGCGCGACCGCGGGCACTCCGCCACTCTCATCGATGTTGACGTAAACCGAAGGCACCGTAGTGTGCGCCTGCACCTTCGCGTGCGGTCGCGGAAGTTCGATGGCTTGCTTGGCTCCAGCCACAGGATTGAACACCGACCGCAGAATGTTCTTCTTGGCACTCTGATCGAGATCGCCTCCCGCCTGCTGCAATTCGGTCAATTGCGGCTGGTTTTCGTAGGTGTCGAGGACGAAGACGCCGCCTTCATCGGGCAAATGCAGACCGGGTGCCACCTGTGGAGTTCGCGCTTGCGCGGCTTTGGTTTCGGCTTCAATTTCCTTGTCGAGTGCTACCTCCTCCGCGCTGGGAGCGCCCTCGACGCTGCCTTGCTCGAACTTCTTGGTCGCGTCCCAGTCAATGAGCGCGTTGGGAACCTCTTCCCATTCGCCGCGCTCGGCGCTGTAATAACGGACTCGGTCACCCTGAATCTCATACTTGGTAACCGATTGATAGGAGCCGTCTTTCAGAATGAGGCGGTGAACCTGGCCCTGGGACTGCGCAGCCTCCGGAGTCTGGGCGAAACAGAATATAGAGGGTGCAAGGAATAGAGAAAGTGCAACGACTGTTTCAGCAGCCAGAATGCCCGTCGTTCGGGTGAATGATTTCATGCCGCGAAACATTATCATTCCTTTCTGCTGCTTTCGGAAGTCAGCTGCTCGACAGCCAGATGTTTTCAGAAATTAGATGCCTGGATTCGATGGTGCCGCTATCGATCCTTGGCGGAGGCTGAGCGCTGTTTTCACTCCGGAAACAACTTCTGCCATAATTGGGCGTGCCTCCCCGAATGAACCGCACATCCGTCGTTCGCGTCGTGGTTGTTCGTTCGGCAGGTTTCCGCTTGGCAATCTTTCTATCGATGATTGCTCTAGCAATGCTCGCGCCAGCCCTTCTAGTGGCCCAATCGGAGCCGCCTGCCCCCCGGCTCGCCAGCGCGCACGAGTTTCCGGTGACCATGCAGCAGCCGGTCGTCGCCGGCCAAACCCCGCCGGGAACAAAAGTCCGCGCGAAACTCGTGCTTGCCACTCTCTTTGAAGGATCGGTAATCGCGGATGGCGCGATCTTTACCGGAGAAGTTGTCGAGTCATCGGCCAAGTCCGGCGCCGATCCCTCGCGCCTCGCCATTCGTATGGATTCGGTACAGTGGGGCAAAGAGTCCAAGCCCATCAAAGTTTTCTTGACCGCTTGGTATTATCCCCTCAAGATGGCGACACGCGACACCGAAGATTGCCAAACGACGGGCCTTAACATCCACTGTCCCCATAGCGCCGACTCGACCCCAACTGGCCTCGCCGGAGTTCCGCAACTCGGCATTTCTGACCATCGCATTTCCATGAAGGATGTCGAATCAACTCGCGAGAACGACGGTACTCTCGTGATTAGCTCGACCCACGTCAATATAAAACTCGACAAGACGACAACCTATGTTCTCGCGACCGACGATCTCACCACCGCCAAGTAGCGTCGTTTTTTTTTCACATTCCCTTCCAGAAAAAGTTCTGCCATAATTGATCGTGCACCCCAGCCCGCACAAATTTCCAAACAAAATCAGAGCGAGGAAGCGATGTCGGCCAAGTACATTTTTGTAACCGGCGGTGTGGTCTCATCTTTGGGAAAAGGCCTGGCAGCAGCTTCCATCGGGTGCCTGCTCGAAAGCCGTGGCCTCAAAGTTAACCTGATGAAGTTCGATCCCTACCTCAACGTCGATCCCGGCACCATGTCGCCCTTTCAGCATGGCGAGGTTTTTGTGACCGACGATGGCGCCGAAACCGATCTTGATCTCGGCCATTACGAACGCTTTACCCACGCCAAACTTTCTCGCGACAACAACTGGACGACCGGCCGCCTCTACGAGCAGATCATCGCGAAGGAGCGCCGCGGCGATTATCTCGGCAAAACCGTGCAGGTGATTCCGCATGTCACCAATGAAATCAAGGCGGCGGCAAAAAAAGTCGCCCAAGATGTAGATGTCGCGATCATCGAGATCGGCGGCACCGTCGGCGACATCGAGTCCCTGCCTTTTATAGAAGCTATCCGCCAGATGCGGCAGGAAGTCGGCCGCGACAACTCATTGTTCGTCCATGTGACGCTGGTGCCGTTTATTGCCGCTGCGCAGGAATTGAAGACCAAGCCGACGCAACACTCGGTCAAAGAACTGCTCAGCGCTGGAATTCAGCCCGATATCCTGCTCTGCCGCACCGACCGCTTCCTTCCGAAAGAGATCAAGTCGAAGATTGCCCTGTTCTGCAACATCGAAGAAGAAGCCGTGATCACGGCGAAAGATGTTGCATCGATTTACGAGGTGCCAGTGGTTTTCGCGCATGAACAAGTGGACACGCTGGTATTACGGCGTCTGCACCTCGAAGCCAAAGACCGCGATTTATCGAAGTGGAACGATCTGGTGCACCGCGTCTACAACCCCAAAGACGTCGTGAGGATCGGCATTGTCGGCAAGTATGTCGAGTACGAAGACAGCTACAAGTCGCTGAAAGAAGCCTTGGTCCATGGCGCTCTTTCTCACAATCTGAAATTGGAAGTTCATTGGATCGAAGCCGAAGGCCTGGAAACAACGGACAAACACGACCGCAGTTACGAAGCGCAGTTGGAGGAATATGACGGATTGCTCGTCCCCGGAGGCTTCGGTAAGCGCGGCATCGAAGGCATGTTGAAGGCGATTCAGTACGCGCGCGAAAAGCAGATTCCTTATTTCGGCATTTGCCTCGGGATGCAAACCGCGTGCATTGAATACGCGCGCAACGTCTGCGGACTGGAAGATGCCAATTCAAGCGAGTTCGATCCGGCGACTCCGCATCGGGTGATCTACAAACTACGCGAGTTGCGCGGCGTGGAAGAACTCGGCGGCACGATGCGGCTGGGCGCGTGGCCATGCAAAATTGAACCGGGAACGCTGGCCTATCAGGTCTACGGACAAGCCGAAATCAGCGAGCGCCACCGGCACCGCTATGAATTCAACCGCGAGTATGAGGACACAATGGTGGCGGGCGGCTTGCGCCTCTCCGGATCGACCCCTGACGGCACTTACGTGGAGATGATCGAGATTCCCAGTCACCCGTTTTTTATCGGATGCCAGTTTCATCCGGAATTCAAGTCGAAGCCCTTGGAGCCGCATCCGCTTTTTAAGGCGTTCATCGGCGCTTCCTACGAAAACGCGCAAAAGAAAAAAGTGCAGAAAGACACGGCGGAAGTTGAGATGTTTCTCCGGCCCGAAAAAGTGGGAAGACGATAGAAGCGACTAAATTACAAGTTGCCTGATTGCAAATTGTTCTTTGACCTTATCCTTCCAGATCGATAACGTTCGCGTGGGCACGGGTGACCTGTTCCTGATTGCGGGTCCTTGCGTGATCGAAAGCGAAGATCACGCCTTGCGCATGGCCGAGATCATCAAAGGTGTCGTGCGTTCGCTGAATTTTCCTTTCATCTTCAAGGCCTCGTACGACAAAGCAAACCGCACCTCGGTCCGCAGCTATCGCGGACCCGGTATCAAAGAAGGTCTGCGCATTCTTAAAAAAGTCAAAGATGAAGTCCATATTCCTGTTCTCACCGACGTCCATCAAGCCGTCGACGTTGCCGCCGTGGCCGAAGTCGTCGATGTCCTGCAGATTCCCGCGTTTCTCTGTCGCCAGACCGATCTGATTGTCGCCGCCGCGCTCAGCGGGCGTCCCGTAAACATCAAGAAAGGCCAGTTCGTTTCGCCTTGGGACATGAAGCACGCTATCGCCAAGTGTCGCGATGCCGGCAACAGTCAGGTCTTCGTCACCGAACGCGGCTCGAGTTTCGGCTACAACAATCTCGTCGTCGACATGCGTTCGCTGGCCATCATGCGAAAGTTCGCCCCGGTCGTTTTTGATGCGACCCACTCCGTTCAGTTGCCCTCGGCTTCAGCCGGCAGCGATGGCGATGGCAGCAACGATCAGCCCGCCGTAAGCGGAGGTCAGCCTGAATTCATCCCCGTGCTCGCGCGCGCCGCCGTTGCCGCCGGAGTGGATGGTGTATTCATGGAAGTCCATGACAATCCGAAGGAAGCGAAAAGCGACGGAGCCAACGCTCTTGATACTCGAAACCTGCGCGGATTGCTGAAAGAATTGCAAGCCGTAAAGAAAGCCCTGGACGCCGCACGCACCACACCGTAACTGTCGTTCTTCATCCTGTCTCAATCCTGAATCTGCTACTATTCCGGCGGCATCTCAATCAGGTCTATGAATTGGTGGGCATCAATTGTCGGCATTGTTCTGGTCTACGTCATCCTCATGGATGCGTTCGAAGTTGTGGTCTTGCCGCGGCGCATCCGGCGGCATTTCCGCATCGCGACTCTGTTCTACAAGAAGACCTGGAAGATATGGACGCGCATCGGTTCGCACATCAAGTCCCCCAACCGCCGCGAAGGGTTCCTGGCCTACTACGGTCCGCTATCTTTGATCATCCTGTTGGGATTTTGGGCGCTTGGGCTGATTTTTGGATTTGCCTGCGTACAGTATGGACTGGGCGAGCATGTTTCGCTGGGCAATGAAAAAATTACGTTCGGCAAGGTCGTCTATCTCAGCGGCGAAACTTTCTTCACTCTTGGTTATGGAGACATTACGCCCAACAATGCCGCCGCGCGCGCGCTGTCCGTGCTCGAAGCCGGCATGGGTTTCGCCTTCCTCGGAGTCGTGATCGGCTATCTGCCTGTGATCTACAACGCGTTCGCTTTGCGCGAGGTTGAAATTTCTCTGCTCGATGCGCGCGCCGGGTCGCCTCCAAGCGCCTCCGAGTTTCTCGGTCGTTTAGGCTGCTGTCCCGAGCAAACCGTGCTTGACGAAATCTTCCGCGACTGGGAACGCTGGTGCTCCGAGCTGCTGTCCAGTCATATTTCCTATCCCGTGCTGCTCTACTTCCGTTCGCAGCACGGTAACCAATCCTGGCTCAGCGCACTGGCGGCCATGCTCGATGTCACTTCGCTGGTCATGACCGGGGTGGAAGGCATTCACCCCGATCAGGCGAAGCTCACCTTTGCCATGGCGCGTCACGCCGCCGTCGATCTTGCCCAAATTGTGAGCGCGGAATATAGCTCACAGGATCTCGACCGCCTCTCCGGTGAGGATCAGGCTCGACTTAAGACGGAATTGGCCAAGCGTGGAGTTCGTTTCAGCGGCAGTCCTGACATGCCCGCCCGCTTGGCGGAGCTTCGCGTACTCTACGAGCCTTATCTGCTCGCGCTCAGCCGCCGGCTTTTTATGCCGCTCCCACCCTGGGTTCGCGAGGACGGCAAGAAAGACAACTGGCAGGCCGGCCCATGGGACAACGCGATCCAGGCCCGGGCGCTCGTCCATCCCGGCCACGCGGCGGACGACCACTTCTGACGTTCCGATCCGGCGTCCCGATCTGGCGTCCCGATCTGACGTCCCGAAAAAGCCAGCGTCAACTTGGAACGTCAACTTCACCACGTCGCCGTCGCGTCTTATTTCGTCGTGGTCGATTCCTCAAGTCCGCGGTTCTTCAGCATCGCCTTCGTGCTGGGCGGTGCCCCGCGCCAGTTCTCGTACATTTTCCCAAGATCTTCGGTGTTGCCACGCGAAAGAATCATGTGCCGGAAGCGGTCGCCATTAGCGCGAGTCAGCTGGCCGTTTTCTTCAAACCACTGGTAGGCGTCGTCGGCGAGCATCTCGGTCCACAGATACGCGTAGTAACCCGCGCTGTATCCGCTGCCCCAAATGTGGCTGAAATAAGTGGAGCGGTATCGCGGCGGAACGTAGCTGACGTTGAGATGAGTTTTTTCCAGCGCTTGTTTCTCGAATGTGTCCGGGTCTTGAAGCGGAGCGTCGGGCGCAAGAAAGTGCCACTGCATATCGAGTTCGGCCGCAGCCAGCAATTCCGTCATCTGGTAGCCGCGATTGAAGGTTTCGGCTCTCTTGAGCTTCGCTACTAGCTCCGCCGGCATGGGTTCGCCGGTCTTGTAGTGTTTGGCGAAGTGGGCAAAAATCGCGGGATATGTCGCCCAGTGCTCATTGAACTGCGATGGAAATTCGACGAAGTCGCGAGCAGTCGAAGTCCCGGCCAGAGTTGGATATTCGGCGTCGGAAAACATGCCGTGCAACGCGTGTCCAAACTCATGGAACATGGTGATGACGTCGGTGAAGCTGATGAGCGCAGGCTCGCCTTCAGCGGGCTTAGGCAGGTTGGCAACGTTATACACAACCGGAGAGGTTCCCCGCAGCCGCGACTGCCCGACAAATTCCGACATCCACGCGCCGCCGTTCTTATTGTCGCGTTTGAAGTAATCGCAGTAAAACAGCGCGAGATGTTTGCCATCGGCGTCGAAGACTTCAAAGACTCGCACATCGGGCTGGTAAACCGGAATGTCATGCCGCTCCTTGAAGGTGATTCCGTAGAGCTGCGTGGCGGCGTAAAACACTCCGTTCTCAAGAACGTTGTTCAGCTCGAAATACGGCTTTACCTGCGCATCGTCGATGTCATAGCGGGCTTTGCGGACTTGTTCGGAGTAAAAGTTCCAGTCATAGGCCTGCACCTTAAAGCCGCCCTTCTGGGCATCGATTACAGCTTGAATGTCAGCCGCTTCGCGCGCGGCCTTGCCGGTTGCTGCGGGAACGATGGCATCCATGAACTGCAACGCAGCCTGGGGAGTCTTGGCCATCTGATCATCCAGCTTCCACGCGGCAAAGCTCGGAAAGCCGAGCAGCTTGGCCTTCCGGGCGCGAAGCTGGGCGAGACGCGCGATGGTGTCGCGGGTATCGTTGGCATCGCCGCGCTCGGCGCGGTTCCACGAGTGTTCGAAGATGGTTTGCCGCGTGGAGCGATCGCTCAGCGACATCAGGTCGGGCTGCTGCGTTGTATTTTGCAGAGGAATTACAAAACCCTCCACCTTGCGCCCTTTAGCGGATTGCTCGGCAGCTGCGATGCGGGCATCCGAAAATCCGGCCAGCGCGGCCTTGTCTTTCGTTGTGTATGCGCCATCTTTTGTCGCCGCCAGCAGCTTGGTATTGAAAGCATCCGAGAGCGAAGAGATTTCCTCGTTCATCTTCTTCAGTTGAGTTTTGTCGGATTCGGAGAGGTTGGCGCCCGCGTGTACAAAATCGTCGTAAACCCGCTCCACCAGCCGCAGAGACTCGGGGTCGAGCTTCAGCGTGGCCCGTTGTTTATAGATCGCGTTCACGCGCGCGAAGAGCTTCGGGTTGAGATAGGTGAAGTCCTGGTGCGCGGCGAGTTTCGGGGCTTCGATGCTCTTGACTTCCTGCAGCTTCGGATCGGTATTGGCACCCGTCGCCGCGCTGAAGGCCGCCAGCGCGCGATCCAGCAAGCGCCCGCTTTTTTCCATGGCCACGAACGTGTTCTCAAAGGTGGGAGCGGCCGTATTGTCGGCGATGGCCAGAATCTCGGCCTTTTGCTGCTCCATGCCCGCCTCAATCGCGGGCTGGTAGTCGTCGTCTTTAATTTTGTCGAACGGCGGCGCCTGAAAGGGAAGAGTACTGGGCGCGTAAAACGGATTGGCTGGCCCGAATTCCACCGGCGCGGTCATGGCTGGAATTACAGACCCGAGCACAATGGCGCCAACCGGAATTAGCGTCGTCAACAATTGCAGCATAGCTTTCGCTGTAAGGAAGCGGTCTAAAGTCGTCATGATGTGTGAAGTGTCCGTGTGTGAGATGTCCCGCTATCGATTGTAATGCGTAAATCGCAGGCATGGCTTTTCCCGAATCATTTTTGAGCAAATTTTGAGCAAAGACCTTTGGATGTAGCGAACTGTTCGCGGCGGACGCCGATTCCGGCCGGCACGGGAGACATAACAATCACTCAATGCTTCAATCCTGCAATGCTTCAATCCTGCTAATATTTCCCCTTCATGAAGAGCGTCGGCGAAAATGTCGTG